>JAABSL010000167.1 GCA_011390415.1 Desulfobacteraceae bacterium | reverse complement strand
AAACGGACGTATTTTCCGCCGCCAGATCAAACCCGTCATACAAGGCTTTGATGTCTTCAAGATTGCAGACACTCACGCCGGACGTCCCGACTTTGCCGTAGATATCCGGCCGGGTTTCCGGATCAAACCCATACAGGGTGACCGAATCAAAGGCCGTGGACAGGCGTTTGGCCGGATAGGAACCGGACAGCAGCTTAAAGCGGCGGTTGGTGCGCTCGGGATCTCCTTCACCGGCAAACATCCGGGTGGGCTCTTCTTCCTTGCGTTTTAAGGGAAACACGCCGGCCGTATAGGGAAACCGGCCCGGAATATTTTCTCTGCGCATCCAGTTATAGATTTCGCCGGGATCGGTAAATCCCGGCAGGGCAATGCGGGGGACCCGGGTGCCGGAAAGTGATTTTGTAAAAAGGGGCTGGCGGATTTCCCGATCCCGGACATGGTAGACCAGTTCGTCTTTGGTATAGGTCGCTTTGAGGTTTTCCCAGTCTTTGAGCAGCTTTGCGCTCTCGGGTTCGATTTGGGTTTTTGCGGCCTCAATTTCCGTCTTGAGGCGTGACAGCAGAGCGTCCGTATCTCCGGCAAGAACCGAGCCTGAAATACGCTCAGCGGATTTTTCCAAATGCCAGGCGTTTCGGACCGCTTCCTTCTGATTTTTTGTATGCTGGTGGTAATTTCGCACGGTTTCGGCAATTTCCGACAGGTAGCGGATGCGCTCCGGCGATACGATAATGGTTTTGGTCGAAGACGTCTTGTGTTCCGGTTTTTCCAGCGAGGACGTCAGTGTTATGCCGGTTTTTTCCGCCAGCAGGGACAGCAGGAATTGATACATGGCGGTTACGCCGTCATCATTAAATTTGGCGGCAATGGTGCCGAATACCGGCATTTGATCGGGCCGGACATCAAAGGCCTTGCGGTTGCGCTGCACCTGTTTGCAAATGTCCCTGACCGCATCCTCGCTGCCCTGCTTGTCAAACTTGTTGACCACCACCAGATCGGCATAATCGAGCATGTCGATTTTTTCCAGCTGGGTGGCGGCGCCGTAGTCGCTGGTCATGACATAGACCGACAGATCGGTGAGATCAAATATGTTGGAAGCGCCCTGGCCGATGCCGGCGGTTTCAATGAGAATCAGATCCATGCCGGCGGCTTTCAGGATGTTCACCGCATCGGGCAGCACGGACGGCAGTTCCAGGCTGGTGCGGCGAACCGCCATGCTACGCATGAAGACGCCGGGCGTGTCGATGGCATTCATGCGGATGCGGTCGCCCAGCAGCGCGCCGCCGGTTTTCCGCCGGGAGGGGTCGCAGCAGAGGATGCCGATATGAAGGTCCGGGTGGTCATGCAGCAGGCGCAGCACGATTTCGTCGGTGAGCGAGGATTTCCCCGCCCCCCCGGTACCGGTAAGGCCGATGGTGGGGATGGTGCGATCCGGTAATTTTGATGCAATCGTCAGCCGCAAGGACTCCATGGCCTTGCCGTTTTCGGCAATGGCCAGTTCTGCGGCGGACAGCAGCCGGGCGGTCACCAGCGGATTGTTCGCAGATATTTTGTCCGGATCCACCGGCGCGGTTTTCACCGGTGAAAAATCCATGTTTTCCATCATGTGGTTGATCATCCCCTGGAGTCCCATGGTGGCGCCGTCCGTGGGGGAATAGATCCGGGTAATGCCGTAGGCTTGCAGTTCTTTTATTTCTTCGGGAACAATGACCCCGCCGCCGCCGCCAAAGATTTTAATATGGCCGGCGCCTTTTTCGTGCAGTTTGTCCGCCATGTACTTGAAAAATTCCACATGGCCGCCCTGATAGCTGGATACGGCAATGCCCTGGACGTCCTCTTCGATGGCGGCCTTGACGATTTCGTCCACCGACCGGTTGTGCCCCAGATGAATGACCTCGGCGCCGGTGTCCTGAAGGATGCGCCGCATGATGTTGATGGCCGCGTCATGGCCGTCAAAAAGAGAGGTGGCCGTAACCACGCGGATGGGATGTTTGGCTTTGTAAAGTTCTGTTTCGGTTCCCATGGAAGAACCTCCTTTTACAGGTTATGTTTTTAATGTATACTTGACAAACCGGTTCTTAATCAATAAAAAATCTTCCCTTTACGTCAAGATTAATTTCCGGAATATAAAACTTTACCAATTCAGAATATAAAGGAAACAGCATGAAAGCAAGCGCTGAACATTCAAAAGTGGCACTCACTGAATTTGAGTCCAAACAGTTTTTAAAACCCTATGGCGTCGCAGTGGTAAATGAAGCAAAAGTCGAAACTGTCGAAGCCGCAGTCAAAGCGGCTGAAAAAACAGGGTTTCCGGTGGTTTTAAAAGGGCTGGGAAAAGCCCTGCTGCATAAGACCGAACTGCAATTGGTGCATCTCAACTTAAATGATGCGGCCGCAGTGGAAGCCGCTGCCGGCGCCATTCAAAAAAATGCCGGGGATAAACTGGAGGGGTTTCTGGTTCAGCCCCAAATATCCGGAAAAAGAGAATTCGTGGCCGGCCTGTTCCGCGACGATCAGTATGGTCCGGTGGTCATGTTCGGGCTGGGCGGCATTTTCACGGAAGTGCTCTCAGATGTCAGTTTCCGGCTGGCACCATTGACCGAATCAGATGCCGCGGACATGATCGCAGAAATCCGGTCATCCGCATTGCTTGGGGCATTCCGGGGAGAGGCCGCAGTCGATAAAAACCAGCTGATTCAGACATTGCTGGGGCTTTCCCGAATCGGCACCGATTGTCCGGAAGTGACTGAAATAGACATCAATCCGCTGATTGTTACCCCGGACGGCCGGCCGGTGGCTGTGGATGCGCTGGTGGTCAAGGGAACCCCCAAAGCGGCAGGAACATTTCCTCCGCCCATCAGCCCGGCGGACATTGCCCCCTTGTTTTACCCGCGATCCGTGGCTTTTGTCGGGGCTTCCGGGCGTATGGGAAAATGGGGGTATACCCTGCTGACCAATACCATCGGCGGCGGATTTGCCGGTGAAATTTATCTGGTGAATCCCAAAGGCGGGACCATTGCCGGCCGGCCGGTGTATCAAAGTGTGGCCGATATCCCGGGGCCGGTGGATGTGGCGGTGGTCAGCATTCCGGCAAACGCCGTGCCCGCGTTGATTCCCGAGTTTCAGAAAAAGAAAATTGCCAACATGCTGCTCATCGCCTCCGGATTCGGCGAAACCGGCGAAGACGGCGTTAAAAAGGAAAAAGAACTGGTTGATCAGGCCCGGGCCGCCGGTATCCACATTATCGGTCCCAATACCATGGGCATCTGCAACCCGCATATAAATTTCTATTGCACCGGTACCCATGTCCGGCCGAAAGCCGGTTCCACCAGCGTGGTGGCCCAGTCCGGCAATATGGGCAACCAGCTGCTGGCCTTTGCGGAACTCCAGGGAATCGGCATCCGGGCATTCTGCGGTTCCGGAAATGAAGGAATGATCACCATCGAAGATTATCTGGACAGCTTTGAAGTCGATCCGTTAACCGATACCGTGATGCTGTATATTGAAAGCGTGAAAAACGGCCGCCGGTTTTTTGAAAGCGCCCGCCGGGTGGGCAAAAAGAAACCCGTGATTTTGCTGAAAGGCGGCCAGACCAAAGCCGGAAGCAAGGCGGCGGC
>JAABSL010000166.1 GCA_011390415.1 Desulfobacteraceae bacterium | reverse complement strand
GGATTGCGGGGCGCCGGTGGCCACCATTTTCGGAAAAACCTGGGATCTTCATGTTGAAAAAATTCTGCGGGTGCAGCTCAAAGACAATCTCGATATGATCCGCGAATCCGTGGCGTATCTGAAAAACAGCCATCTTGAAGAAGTTCATTATGATGCGGAACACTTTTTTGACGGATTCAAGGAAAACCGGGACTACGCGCTTCAAACCGTTTCCGCGGCCGTTAGCGGCGGCGCCGACGCCATCGGTCTTTGTGATACCAATGGCGGTTCCCTGCCCCATGAGATTGAATCCATTGTTGCGGAAATTGTCGCTTATGTCGGTCAGGTTAACCGGCCGGATCCCGCAGCCGGACCGGTCCGCATCGGTATTCATACCCATAATGATTCCGGTCTGGCGGTGGCCAATTCCATCGCCGCCGTGCGGGCGGGGGCGGTCATTGTGCAAGGGACCATCAACGGATATGGAGAACGGTGCGGCAATGCCGATCTGACATCCATTATTCCTGTTTTAAAGGTAAAAATGGGCTATCCGTGCATTTCTGATGAGAATCTGGCCAAACTCCGGATGACCTCTTTGTTTGTGAGCGAAACCGCCAACATGACCCCGTTAAATTCCCGGCCGTTTGTGGGTAAAAGCGCGTTCGCCCATAAAGGCGGCATCCACGTTAATGCCATCATGAAAGAGCCCCGCTCCTATGAGCATATGGACCCCACGTTGGTGGGCAACCGCCAGCGGGTAGTGGTGTCCGACATGTCCGGTAAAAGCAATATCGAATACAAGGCCAAAGAACTCGGCATCTCCTTTGAGAAAAACGGTATTGACACGGAAACGATTCTGGCTGAAATCAAACGGCTGGAAAAAGAAGGATACCAGTTTGATGCGGCGGACGGGACATTTCAGATAATGGTGGAAAAAATGGCCAGTCAGTTTACGCCCCTGTTTGATCTGGATTCATTCCGGGTCACCATTGAAAAAAATAAGGATCAGCCCTGTTATTCTCATGCCATTATCAAAATTTCAGTGAACGGTGAAGTCCAGGATATTACCGCCGCCGAAGGTCACGGCCCGGTCAGCGCGCTGGATAACGCATTACGGAAAGCGCTTAACAAAGTCTATCCCAAGGTCCTGGATCCCGTACATCTGGTGGATTTTAAAGTCCGGGTGCTGGAAGGCCGCGAAGGAACCGCCGCCCGGGTGCGGGTGCTTATCGAATCCCGGGACGAAACCAGCATCTGGAGCACCATTGGTGTTTCCGAAGATATTATCGAGGCCAGCTGGCAAGCACTAGCAGACAGCTTCCAACATAAGCTGGCCCGTCTGGACAAAGAGAGTTCAATCAAAAAATAATTTTTCAGGACAAACCCCATGATCGAAAAAGTTTTTATTTTTGACACCACATTAAGAGATGGCGAGCAATCACCGGGTGCCAGCATGAACACGGCCGAGAAGGTAAGACTGGCCACCCAGCTTGAAAAGCTCGGCGTGGATGTTATTGAAGCCGGATTTCCGGCAGCGTCTGAAGGCGATTTTGAAGCGGTGACGCAAGTGGCCAAAAAAGTGACCCATTCCGAAGTCGCGGCCCTCTGCCGGGCAACGGTCAGCGACATTGACCGGGCATGGAAAGCGGTCTGCCATGCCGCACGGCCCAGGATTCATACCTTTCTGGCGACTTCGGATATCCATATTCAGTATAAATTGAACATGACCCGGGAGGAGGTGCTGAAAGCGGCTGTGGACGGCGTTAAATTTGCTGCCACTTTTACGGATAATATTGAGTTTTCCGCTGAAGACGGTTCCCGGACAGACCCGGATTTTCTGTGCCAGGTATTTGAAGCCGTCATTGACGCCGGAGCCAAAACCGTGAACCTGCCGGACACGGTGGGGTATGCGATTCCCGAAGAATTCGGGAACCTGGTTAAGTATGTCATGGAAAACACCCCCAACATCGAAAAGGCGGTATTGAGCGTTCATTGCCATAATGACCTGGGACTGGCAACCGCCAACACGCTGGCAGCCATAAAAGCCGGGGCCCGGCAGGCGGAAGTGACCATCAACGGCATCGGCGAGCGGGCGGGAAATACATCCCTGGAAGAAGTGGTCATGGCCATCAACACCCGGCCGACTTATGCCGCCGTCACCACGGGTATCCAGACAAAACATATTTACCAGATCAGCCGCCTGGTCAGCATGATTACCGGCATGATGGTTCAGCCGAACAAAGCCATTGTCGGGGCCAATGCCTTTGCCCACGAAGCCGGCATTCATCAGGACGGCATGCTGAAAAATCCCATGACCTATGAAATCATGAAACCGGAAACCATCGGTCTGAACGCAAACAGAATGGTAATGGGGAAGCACTCCGGCAAACATGCTCTTTTAAAACACATTAAAAACATGGGCTATGATTTGTCCGATGAAGAACTGAAAATTGTATTTAAAAAATTTAAAGACCTGGCTGACAAGAAAAAAGTGGTCATGGATGAAGACCTTGAAGCACTGGTCAACCAGGAAGTGCTCAGGACGTCTGATATCTATTCGATCACGTATCTTCAGGTGACCAGCGGCACCACGGTCCTGCCCATGGCCACCGTTAAAATGATTTTAAACGGCAAAGAAGTTGTCGGCACCGGAAGCGGCAACGGACCCATTGACGCAGCCTTCAATGCGGTGGCGAAACTGACCGGCACCCGATCCCAGCTGCTTCGTTTCACGGTCAGCGCGTTGACCGGGGGCACGGATGCGCAAGGGGAGGTGACCGTGCGGCTGAAGGAAGACGAATGCATCGCCTTAGGACGGGGTTCGGATCCGGACATTATCACTGCCAGCGCCTACGCCTATGTGAACGGACTGAATCGGCTGGAGTATCTTAAGATGAATCCCGCATCAGCAACGGCGGGCCGGTTGTAAGGGATGAGAAAACGATAAAGAATTGAAATTTAATAAAAAAGGGGGCCTTTGCGGCCCCCTTTTTTATTGGATATATATTAAATTTAATTATTTAATTCGAAAATGCGCTTTTCGTTGACTGGCCCATGCGCTCGCATTGTCAGCGGACTCGACTTCCCCGAAAATAATCATTTCCAGGCGGGAAGCATCGATGCCTTCTTTTACCATAAAATTTACAACGCTTTTTGCCCGTTTTTTGGCAAGGGCCAGGTTATAGGCTTTTGAACCCCTCGGGTCGCAAGTGACTTCCACGGCAACGGAAGCCGTGGGATTTGATTTCATCCATCTGGCTTTAGCCGTCAGCTTTTGCTTGGCGGTAGCGCTCAATGCGGCAGAGTTCACACCGAAAAAGACATCA
Source organism: Desulfobacteraceae bacterium (assembly GCA_011390415.1). Lineage (GTDB taxonomy): Bacteria > Desulfobacterota > Desulfobacteria > Desulfobacterales > Desulfosalsimonadaceae > SURF-3. The sequence goes on along the minus strand of JAABSL010000166.1, from coordinate 22,717 downwards.
TCATCACTGAACGTATCGCTGGTTAATGTCATTTCAACCGGTTCTGCGACAGCTTCCACAGCGGCAGCGGTTTTTTTCGCAGCTTCTCTGGCCGCTTTTGCTTCGGCTTCTGCTTTGGCTTTTTCCGCGGCCGCTACTTTAATGGCAGCAGCTTCGGCAGATTCGGTCTTCGCTGCCATGGCAGCTTCTTTGGCAGCCTTGGCTTCGGCAGCCGCTTTGGCTTCCGCTTCTGCAGCGGCTTTCGCGGCAGCGGCTTTTTCCGCTTCAGCTTCCGCCATTGCCGCTTCTTTTTCCAGTGTTGCGGCCGCCATCAACTGTTCTTTGGCCGCAAGCGCTTCTGCACTTACATTGCCGGCAACCATGCCTTCCTTTAAATCCGCATCCGCGGGCCGGGATTCGTGCATCCAGATACTCCAAACCGATTTCTTAAACTCATAGCCTGGAATCGTATCGCAGAATTCGCCGTTTTTATAAACAGATACGCCTTTGTCCGGAACATAGACAATATCAAATTCGTCATCGTCTTTAATTTCAGTTTCCCAGCAGGCTTTAAACCGATCGACTTCTTCCTGAATCGAACTGATATCGCCTCTGGGCATGGAACTTCTGAACCCGTTATTGAACGCTTTGTTGATATTTTTACTGGAAGCAAAAAAATCATTGGTAACATGCATCCTGATTGCCATGGCTTCGTCGGCATTCATTACTTCCGCGGGATCGGTCATTGCTTTTTCCAGCCAGAGTCCGGCGACATACACCTTATTCATAAAAGCCACACGTGCACCGCCCCCATTTAACAGCAAAATGTGATCACCGGCAGTTAATGTCTCAGGAAACTCGATTCCTTCGATTGTTCTTGCCGATGAAACAGATACCAACATTAGAACAACCATTAAGGCAATTGATACTTTTTTAAACATCATGCACTCCTTTTCCGTTTCTGATTGTGGCGTTTAATGAAAAAAACAATGATTTTTAATTTTAATACCAATACCATAATTGATAATTTTGTTACAGTTTTTTTTTAATCGAAAGCCTAAGTGCTCAGTGATCCGATCAGTTCGGTAATGTGATCTATTTTATGTGCGTCCAGGTAGTTCCCCAACCCGGCAATAATTTCGCTCGTTGCCCGGGGATTGACAAAATTAGCCGTGCCCACCTGAACGGCGGTGGCTCCGGCAATTATAAACGCAATGGCATCTTCAGCCGTCATGATTCCGCCGATACCGATGACCGGTATCTTCACCGCCTTTGCCACCTGCCATACCATGCGCAGGGCAATGGGCTTGATGGCCGGACCGGACAACCCGCCGGTGATATTTGCCAGCACCGGTATGCGTTTTTCGATATCAATCATCATTCCCGTAAGGGTGTTGATCAGTGACACCGAATCGGCTCCTGCGCCTTCGACGCTTTTGGCGATTTCAGCGATATCTGTCACGTTCGGGGACAATTTTACCGTCAGCGGCTTTGCAGTTGCTTTACGGACATTTTGCACAACCGCCGATGCAGCCCCGCAATCCACACCAAAAGCAACGCCACCGGCCTTGACATTGGGACAGGAAATATTGACTTCAATGCCGGCAATGTTTTCGAGTTCGTCGATCCGTGCTGCCATTTGGGTATACTCTTCAACCGTCGTGCCATAGACATTGATAAACACCGGAGTGGAAAATTTTGCAAGAAACGGAAGCTGTTCGGCCACAAACGCTTCGATACCGATATTTTCCAGCCCAATGGCATTTAACATGCCGCAAGGAGTTTCGATAATCCGTGGCGGCGGATTTCCCGGAGCGGGCTTCAAAGAAAGCCCTTTGACGACGATGGCGCCCAGCTCATTTAAATCGAGCAGTTGATGAAATTCCCTGCCATATCCAAAGGTACCGGATGCCGTCATCACCGGATTTTTAAGTCTTACCCCCCCGATGTCCACGCTGAGTCTGCTGCTGGATTTTTTATCAATCATATTTATAAAGGTCAGAAATTAAAAGGTTAGCATACAAAAATCCGGCGCCATAAGGCCTGGTTTTTATAAACCGGACAAAATTTTCTTGACGAAACCGGGCACCGCTTATATTTGAATCAATTTACATGAAATTTTGCATAATGGAAACCAAAAATCATCAAATCAATGGCAATCACCTATAATTCATCACTGCGGATCGGTCTTTTAAGCTACCGCAGTAATCCGCATTGCGGCGGCCAGGGCGTATATATTAAAAGCCTGAGCCGTGCCCTTTCCGATCTGGGGCACAAGGTTGATGTCATCTCAGGCCCCCCCTACCCCATACTCGATGCAGACATCAAACTGGTGCAGCTGCCCAGCCTGGATCTTTATAATGCCAATGATTTATTCCGCATCCCCAAAACCGTCGAGCTCATGAATACCATCAATTTGATTGAATGGCTCGGCATCTCCACCATGGGATTTTCAGAGCCCCTGACCTTCGGCATGCGGGCCTATCAATACCTGAAAAACAAATTCCATCAATATGATATTATCCACGACAACCAGAGTCTTTCCTATGGTCTGTGGGCCATCAAAAAAAAGATTCCCACCATTGCGACCATTCATCATCCCATCACCGTGGACCTGGATATTGCCGTTAAATCCGAACCTGTTTTGTGGAAAAAATTAAAGCATCTCCGGTGGTATTCTTTTCTGAGCATGCAGAAAAAAGTTACCCGGACGCTGCCCCATATCATCACCGTCTCCCAATGCGCTCAGAACGATATCAGCAGCAAATTTCGGATCCCTAAAAGCCGTTTCACGGTCATTTCCAACGGCATCAACACCAATCTTTTTTATCCCATTCCGGAAATCAAACGCGAAAAGAACCGCATTATCGTGACTAACAGCGCTGATACGCCCCTTAAAGGGCTTGATTATCTGTTGCAGTCTGTTGCAGACATATCAAAAAAAAGAAACGTCCGGCTGGTGGTGGTGGGAACGCCGAAAAAGAACGGACGGATTCTCCGGCTGATCAAAAACCTGGGGATCGCCCCTTTTGTCCGCTTTACCGGCCGTATCAGCGACGAAGAGTTTGTCCGGCAATATGCCAGAGCGACGGTGGCGGTCATCCCTTCGGTCTACGAAGGTTTTGGCCTTCCGGCCGGCGAAGCGATGGCCTGCGGTGTTCCGTTGGTTTCAACCACCGGCGGGGCCTTGCCCGAAGTGGTCGGAGACGCCGGCATCCTGGTGCCACCCGCTGATTCAGGGGCATTGACCGAAGCGATTACCAGCGTATTGAGCAATCCTGATCTGGCTGAAAAATTGAGCGCCGCCGGATATCAGCGGGTTCAAAACCATCTGACCTGGCAGGCGGCCGCGGAAAAAACCGTTAATGTATATCGAAGAGCAATAAATGATTACCGTAAGATTTGACCGTTTAGATATCCGGCCCGGGGAAAAGATTCTGGACATCGGGTGCGGGTCCGGCAGGCATACCGGCGAAGCCTCCCGGTATAAAGGGGCGATTGTCGTCGGTGCCGACCGGAATTTTGAAGATCTGATTGAAACCAGAAACCGGCTCAACTTTATCAAAAACTGCGGAGAGCATGGCGGCGGCAAAAGAGGAATATCCGCAGCCGATATCACGGCACTTCCGTTTGATGCCGAAAGCTTTGATCATGTCATCTGTTCCGAGGTCATGGAGCACATACCGGATGAATCCAAAGCCGCCCGGGAACTGGTCCGGGTGCTGAAGCCCGGCGGCAACCTGGTGGTCAGTGTGCCGCGATTTTGGCCTGAAAAAATCTGCTGGATGCTGTCAAAGGAATATTACAATGCCAATGGCGGACACGTAAGAATTTATAATAAAGAAAAAATCGCGTCGATGTTCGAAGACCAGGGATTGTGCAGACGGGGGTCACATTATGCCCACAGCATCCACACCCCCTATTGGTGGCTCAAATGTCTGGTGGGACCGGGACGGAACGACTCCTTGCCGGTCAATCTGTATCACCGCATGCTGGCATGGGATATAATGGAAAAACCGAAAATCACCCGGCGCATTGATGCATGGTTCAATCCAATCCTCGGCAAAAGTCTGGTGCTGTATTTTAAAAAGCCGGAAGATCTTCCTTCTGCTGATTAAAATATTGTACAGTAAGGCATCAGGGATTTAGGCCGACCTTTACCTGCCCGTGGTTTACCTTGTGAACATCCCGGCTGTAGTCAAACCCCGGGTCTTTAAATTCCGTATGACACCGTGTGCAGGTATTTTCATTAACTGCCTGCATTTCAACGCTTTGGGGATTTTTGGAATGATCCGCACCCGGACCATGGCATGCTTCACACTGCACCCCCGCCATGGGATGATCTTCTTTAACCCACAATAATTCAGGTGCGGTCTGTTTTTCCATTCCGGTCACATGGCAGGAAAGACAATCCGGATCATTTTGCCGGGATTTTTTCACCAGGCTGTTCATGGCTTCCGCATGCCGGCTGCTTGCCCAGGAATCATTTATTGCAGCGTGGCAAAGCCGGCAGGAACGGCTCCCCACATAATGCGGCAGGGCATCAAATCCGGCTGTAGAATCCGGATCCGCGGATTTTTGGCGAAGGGCTTTCCGGCGCACCTTTTCATATTCTTTGACCAGGGCCGAAATTTCGGGATCTTCTGCAATCTGGCCCACGACAACCCTTTGCTGCACCGGATTTGAAAATTTCAACCCGCCGTCTTTCTCCTTGCCGTCATAATCAATATACGCCAGATACATTCCTTCCTTATTGTTGGCAACAATGGGCGGACGGCTGCCAGGCGGCTGTATGGAGGAAAAATCCGGAGACATTCCGTCAATTAAGAGATCAATGCCCGGACATTTTTCAATCACGGATGAAATCATTTCCGGGCCGGCGTGCATCACAACCACAAACAGATCGTGCGGAATTTGGGACTGAATGCCACGCAGAGCCTGCTCCGGGTCCGCAATCACTGTTGGTGCTGAATTATTTTTTATCAGCAAAGCCGGATCAACCACGGAAGTCACCAGCACTTTCATGCGGCCCTTGTTTTTCAATAACACGACATACGGCATAAAGCCCGGCAGATTAGCGGAAACCACCGGAACAGAATTCGCTGCCGCCATCTTGTTTAAACCTTCAGATCCGTGAATCATTTCGGAAAGTCCGGGTGCGATCACTTCCGTTCCGGTGAGCGCCAGCGCCCTGACAATATAGGAAGGGGCAAGCGCAGTATCATGAGACGCAGCATCAAAATTATTTCCTGCATTTAAAATCAGGGTGCGATCACTTCCGGTTTCTTTTTTGATCCGATCGATCATTGTCTTTTGGCGGGAAAGCCCTCCCGCCTGATTTTCACTTCACCCACACGGCTCAATGTTTCCTTTCAGGCTGCCGCTGTAGACAATTCGAAGTGCTGCCTCTTTTTCACGGGAAAAAATCTCCCCGGCAGCAAAAGGAATGGCAATGAGAATAAAACTGATTAAGGCCGTGCAAAAAATCAGATATTTCAATGGTCGTAAACGCAGCATATATAGATCAATTCCAGTTCTTTGGTTTATAATTTTTTCCAAACAAACACCCACCCGCCTGTTTAAACTTTAATGCGGAAAAGCTTACCCGCCATTAAAAACTTACAATTTTCATGCCGGAAACAATAAAAATATATAAATAGAGGGCTGAGACCACTATTGAAATTTTAAAAAAACTATATAATCAAAAGGTTATGATTGGATAAAGAATTTTTAATTTGCTGGTTCTTTATTGTTCAGGATTCGATGAGAACTGAAAAAAGATATTTTGAACAAGGAATGTGTTAATTTGTTAACACATTAACATTAACTTACGAAAGGTTAACAGGGTGTGATGTATCTGGAGGATGACGATATCCAGACATGGGTCATTTTCGAGGTAAATCATACTTGACACGATTCCGGGACCATCTATAAACTATCACGTAAACTTCTGATTTCATGTCTATAGTATAGTTTATTTTTTCTTTGGTATACCAATCCTTCGGTAAGTGCCACCAACCAGCTTTTCAATATCGTGGCGATTCCCAGCGGTGTTTACCGGTTTTGGGAAGAAGGAAGAATGGTGTGGCCGCTCACCCGGGTCGTCATCGCCGGCACCTTGCCCGGGGTTTCTATCGTCGCAATCGTTCGCGCGGCATATCTTCCGGACCCGAAACATTTTAAAGTGTTTGCCGCCGGCGTCCTGCTCTATATCGAACTTCGACTGATCAGGGATTTATGTAAGCAATGGATTTATATAAAAATATAAAATTCGGATTATATCATTGGCAGGTCTTCCGGCAACCGGCCGCATCCTCTTCGTTTCAGAACCCCTAAGGTTCTGGTCATGGGCAGGGCTTCAAACAGACCGGATGACAGCGCGAGTTTGTATATGTAATGGGGAGCCTGCCCCCCTTCCTCCGGTTTTTTGAAAATATCATGAATCAGCAGATATCCGCCGGGCATGATATGTCCGGCCCAGGCATTATAATCGGTAAAGGCTGCGGCAAACGAATGCCCGCCGTCAATAAAGACCAGGCTCAGCGGGGTGGCCCAGTGACGCGCTGCGATTTCGGAACGGGCCAGAATCGGAACCACCGTATCTTCAAGTTCACCGTCAGTTAACGCTTTACGGAATAACGGGAGTGTATCCATTCGGCCCTGGCGGATATCATAGGTTTCCGGGTCAAAATACCCTTCTCCGGGCTGCTGTTCTTCGGACCCGCCATGGTGGTCCACGGCAAAAAGCGTGCTGTTGTTTTTTTTGCACGCGGCCCCGATATACAGCGTCGATTTGCCGCAATAACTGCCGATTTCAAGACACGGTCCCAGGCGACTGGCTTCGAGCGCTGTCCGATACAGCCGGATTCCTTCCTCCTGATCCAGAAACCCTTTTGTCCGGTTGATCAGTGGTTGGTTAATGCATGGTTGGCTGTTCAGCTGTTGATCGGGTATTTCGGGATCGTTTATGCCCTGCGCCACCATTTTTTTATCAGAAAAAGACAATTTGCTCACCTGATCACTGTATTTCATCATAATTTTTAGCCAGGACCTCCCGGGCTTTGACCCCGTCCGACGGGCCCACCACCCCCTCTTCTTCCATGACTTCAACAATGCGGGCGGCCCGGTTGTACCCGATTCGCAAATGCCGCTGAATCATTGAGATGGATGCCTGGCCGGATTTGGTGACCAGTGCCACGGCTTCATCATACCGTTCGTCATACTCCCTGTCCTCGCCATTATCGGATTCCTTTTCCGGCGCTTCAAGAATTTCATGAACATATTCCGGTGGTTTTTGTTCTTTCAAAAACTCGATGACCCGCATTAATTCATCTTCCGAGATATACGCCCCGTGAATCCGCTGGAGTTTGGCGGTACCAGGGGGCAGAAACAGCATATCGCCATTTCCGAGAAGGGTTTCTGCGCCATTGGAATCGATAATCGTTCGTGAATCCGTCTTGGAAGACACCTGAAATGACAGGCGTGTGGGGAAATTGGCCTTTATAACCCCTGTCAGAACATCCACAGACGGCCGCTGGGTCGCGATGATCAAATGAATACCGGATGCCCTGGCCATTTGCGCCAGACGCGCCAGCCCGACTTCCACATCCCGCGAGCCGACCATCATCAGGTCCGCCAGTTCATCTATGATAATTACGATATACGGCAGTTTTTCTTTTACAATGACCTCTTCATTTTCTTCGGCCGGTTTCGGCGCGTCTGCTTCTTTTTCTATTTTGCGATTGTATTGGGTAATGTTGCGGACCCGGCTTTCAGACAACAACTTATACCGCCGCTCCATTTCCCGAACCGCCCAGAACAGGGCATTGGTCGCTTTTTTCATATCCGTGACCACCGGTGAAATCAGATGCGGGATTCCGTCATAGACCGAAAGTTCAATCCGCTTGGGATCAATCATGATCATTTTAACATCTTCAGGCAAGGATTTGTACAAAAGGCTGCAGATCATCGCATTGAGTCCCACACTTTTACCGGTTCCCGTGGCACCGGCAATCAGCAAATGCGGCATGTCTTCCAGGTTCGCCACCACGGGATTGCCGACGATATCTTTTCCCATTCCCAGTGTCAGCTTTGACTTGGACTGATGAAAGGCCTGGGAACTGGCAATATCTTTGAAAACCACTATTTCACGCTTGGCATTGGGCACTTCAATCCCGATGACGGCCCGGCCGGGAATCGGTGCAATAATACGAATACTGATGGCGCGTAACGCTAAAGCCAGATCATCTGTCAGGTTCACCACTTTATTAATTTTAACCCCGGGCGCGGGTTTAAATTCAAACCGGGTAATCACCGGTCCCGGAACCACGGTTTCCACTTTTCCCTTGACCCCGAAATCATCGAGTTTCTGCTCCAGCAGTTTAGACTGGAACTTCAGTTTCTCGTGGTCCACTGCCGCATCGATCTGCACTTCGGCATCATTTAAGAAACCGATGGACGGCAGCTTTGTGGGACCATCAAACCGCATGGATTCAAAAACCTGCTGTTTCAGCACGGGAACGGATCGAAGCGATTTCGGGGGCAGTGTTTCCTTGATGACAATTTTACCTTCATCATCGCCCGGATCTTCGTTCCTTGGTTTATCCGGCTCCGGGTCTTTGCGCTTTTGAAACGGCAAAGAAAATTTCTTATCTCTGGTTTCAGTTTGTTTTCTATTTTTTAATATGCTTATTTTCTTTTTTTTCGCGGGTTTGACTTCGCGTTTCTTATTTTTTCGTTTTTCCAGAACATTGGCATAGGTGGTTTTCACCTGCCCGCCCGCAGCATAACTGAATTTTCCGGCATTGCGCAGGCCCGCGGCCACGGAAATACCGGTAGACAGAATAAAGCCGATAATCAGCAAAAAAAACAGGATCACCATACCGCCGGTCCAGTTGGCGTAATGGAGCAGAAAAGATTTGATGGGCAGGCCGATCATTCCGCCGGCAGTGAAATCATTGCCAAAGAGAAAATAGGTTTCCTGGAAAAACGACAAAAGACTTCCCAGCGAAACCGTTAAGATGATGCCGCCGGCAGCCATCACGGATAACGCCTGACCGGACCGGCTTTTAGAAAATTCAATAAATCCGATAAAAAAAAGGATGGGAATTAAAAAAGCACCCAGGCCGAATAATCCGACCAGGAACCCGGCCAGATGGGCGCCAAAAAATCCAAAAAAGTTTTCAATTTCAGCCGACGTCCCCACATGATGAATGGACGGATCATCCGGACTGTAGGTCAAAAGACTGATTAAAGAAAAAATAACAATAAAAATCAATATGATGCTGACTATTTCTTTGCGCATTTATCTCTTCAGCCAAAGTATCAATAAAAAATTAAAAACATATGCAAACCTTAAAAACGCTTGGATCTGCATTCAGATTTCTATAATGAACGGCAGGATAACCGGTTTCCGCTTCATGGTAAAACTGAAATATTCTCTTAAATCACGGTGCAGTCTTTTACGGAGCATTTCGATACGGTCTTTCGGCTCAAAAAGGCTGATTTCTTCGACGATTTCCAAAATAACACATTTTGCATCTTCAACAATATGGCCGGTTTCATGTTCAAAAACAAATCCTTTAGACGTAATTTCCGGGCCATAAACGATGAATCCGGTTTCTTCATCCAGTGCCATTGTCACCACCACAAGCCCTTCTTCGGAAAGCAGACGTCTTTCTTTTAACACCAGCCGCCCCACATCACCGATGCCTTTGCCGTCCACCAGAATCCGGTTGGTGGCAATGCTGCCACGGATGCGGCCGCCGTTTTCATCAAACTCGATGACCTGACCATTTTCCGCCAGCAGTACATGATCCGCAGGGATGCCGACCTCTTCGGCCAGCTGGGCATGGTGATACAGATGCCGGTATTCGCCGTGAATGGGAATAAAATAATCCGGCATGGTCAGATTGATCATCTCTTTGAGTTCCTCCTGAAACGCATGCCCGGAAACATGAATTTCAGATATTTTTTCATAGATAACATCCGCCCCTTTTCTAAAGAGGTCATTGATAATTTTGGCAATCGCCTTTTCATTTCCCGGTATGAATTTAGAAGACAGAACAACCGTATCCCCTTTTTCAATTTTAATATGCTTGTGCATGCCCGCCGACATCCGGGTAAGCGCGGACATAGGCTCGCCCTGGCTCCCGGTGGTCATTATCAGCACCTCATCGGCCGGATATTGATCAATCTGCTCCACATCAATCTCCATGCCTTCCGGAATGTGCAGCAGATTCAACTCAATGGCTATTTTAACACTCCACTCAATGCTTCTCCCGTTAAAAACGATTTTGCGCCGGCCGGATTTGAGGATATTGACCACCTGCTGAATCCGCGCAATATTAGAGGCAAAAAGAGCAACGATCACCCGCCCGGTCTTGTTTGATATTATTTTTCGAAGGGTTTGTCCCAGCACGTCCGCGGAGATGGTCCGGCCCTCTTTTTCCACATTGGTCGAATCCGACAACAGCGCCAGCACCCCTTCTTCTCCCAGTCGTTCAAACGTGGCAATATCCGTCATCATACCCGGAACCACTGTATCGGAAAGCTTAAAGTCGCCGGTATGAACAATACATCCCACCGGTGTTTTAATGGCAATGCCGACACCGTCCACGACACTGTGGTTGACCCGGATAAACTCAAATTCAAACGGCGGAATCCGGAGTTTCCCGCCGGGCTTGATTTTCTTTAAATAAGTCACGGCCAGCAGATCGTGTTCTTCCAGTTTTCGCCGAAGCATGCCAAGCGTAAATTCGGTGGCGTAGACGGGGATATTGACTTCCTTGAGCAGATACGGCAGAGCGCCGACATGATCCTCATGAGCGTGGGTCAGGATAATGCCGGCAACTTTATCCCTGTTTTTCCGGATATAATCCATATCCGGAATGACATAATCGACACCCAGCATATAATCTTCCGGGAACATCAGGCCGGAATCGATGATCACAATGGTATCGTCATACTCAAAGACCATCATGTTCAGGCCGATTTCTCCGAGGCCCCCCAGGGGAATAATTTTTAACATAATTTTTGCTTTGGCTTATTATCCGTCACGTCAAGAATGAAATGACATGACACTAAATTGAGTTTCTTAAATCTGATGGGCAATTCACCGCCGGCTTACCACGAAAAAATTATTCGTTAAAAAAATACGCCCCGCTCAGGGAAGCGGACATGGACTCAGGATATCACGCCAAGTCGCTCAAAAATTGCATCCAGCAAACGAACCAGCCAGAGAAACTGATCCTCTGTCGCATATTGAATGCAGTCACACCGAATTTTATTTTTGGTTCGCACAAGGAGTTCCGCAACCAGAGACGCCTCTTCAAACTGCACGGCAAAAACCAATGGATGGCATTCTTTGTGCGCGGCCTGCTTGGGATCGTAAAGACTGGTATCCACCGGTATCCAGTAAATAGTTCCCATCTCCGCGGGGCCAAAATGGTCATCCAGGTAATTTTTGATTTTTTCCTGATCCTGTGGTCTTAATTCATCGATAACATATTGTTTCATAAATCAATAAATACCATATCCGTTTCCAAACCGCAAGGCGCGAAAAAGCCCGGGGATTGGATCTGTTAATGTTTAGGCACGAATGACAGCAGTTATTAACACGACATATCACATGATAACAAGCAATAAGAAGCGAAAATGCTTATTGAACTTGTCTGCTTGAACCCGTCATTGAACTTTTTCGGATCATTTGTGAATAAATGGCCCGGAAAGTTTTTCACCGCGGTCATTCATTGCGGGGAAAATCGGTTAAATCATCACCTGCAGTAAATGCCAGGGCCTGCCAGTCGGAAATCCGGGACAAACGGGCATTGCCTGTCATTTCCTGTTCAAGGGGCCGTGATATTTGAATATGTCCCAAAGACGACGTATCCCTGATCCTGACCACTCGCAGATTTTTATATTCAGAAACACCGGTTGTCCGTGCACAGGCCTCCAGGCATTGCCTGTCCGTATCAAAATGAATGGGGATGGCCGCCTTTTCAGGAGAAATGGCGGCCACCGCGTTCACATAGGTTTTTTCCATATCCATCCGCGCCACCAGACGGCGGGTGGTAAAATCCGCCAGCCCGATGCCGTTGGCGTTGCCGTCTGATCCGGGAGAAAGATCCCTGACAAATATTCGTTTTACGTTCGGCGCAATTTTGACATCACCGACAATGTCCCGATGCCGGCCGGTAACGTTGGAATCCATGCCGATGCCGGAAATATCTTTTCCAAAATGATCAACAATCAATATATCTAGCGAGTCAAATGGAATGCCGCCCATCATATCCTTTGCTTTTCCCAGCAGAATTTTTTCCCGGGCAATCAAATGATCCGGCGGCACCGGCTCAATAATCGCCAGCTTGCCGTAACCATCTTCGATCAGGGCCAGCCCGAAAAGTATATTGAGTTTTTTGAGCAGAACCCGGGCGGCGTCCTCTATGATGCCGAATCCATTGTCAACGGCATATTGGTGAAACCGGGAAGCCCCCTCCACTTTTCCAAGGCCGATGCTCATCATCTTGCAAAGCCCGCTCTCAATATCGGCTTTAAATTTGGTATGGGGCTTGATCCGGTTGATAAGCACCAGGTGATCGGCCGCAAGGACTGATTCTGAAATAAAAATTTTCAATCCGGAAGCACATGTGCCCATCTGTCGGGTTGCCATGTCGGCCAGAATGGGCACTTTCATCGAATCTTCGGTGATTCCGTATTCTGCCAGCACGGCTTTCTGGCCGTCGGCCGTGCCGCCGCCATGACTGCCCATGGCCGGCACAATAAACGGCTTAAATCCCTTTTGCTCAAGAAACCGAAGGCACTGATCCACAACAATATTCAAATTATTGATACGGCGGCTGCCCACCGCAACGGCAACGGTTTTGCCGGGGCTGCCGCCGCCATCACCGGAGAAATCAGGTGAAGGAAACGCATTTAAGGATGCCCGGACGGTTTTTGAGACGTCGGATATCTCCGACATCACAAAGCGTTGCCGGATAAAAGCCATTTCCGGAAGTGCCAGCAAAGACGGATTATCCATATTTAAGACAGGGGGGAATAAAAATTATTAACAACTAAAAGGAAAGCAACGATATGCCCTCAGGCGTGGCGGAAAATGAAACGGCTTTCCCGCATTGAAAAGAGGCGGGAAAGCCGGAACTGCATAAAAAATCAAGTTTCTTCGATAATGATGGCACCCGGATCACATACTTCGATGCAGCTTTCGCAGCCGAGGCATTCTTCCGCATTCACAGGAACGGATTTATCATCCTGAATTTCAAAAACTTCTACCGGACAAACATCCACACACTCTTCACAGCCTTCACATTTTTCAGCATCTACGATAGGATTAAAAGCCATTTCTCACTTCTCCTTTGTTAAATATTTTATACATTACACATATAACATCTTCTATATTTCATTCCCGATTCTTTAGCTGTTCTTTCTGAAAAAATTTCCATACCGCAATAATAAAATCGAGTCAAGAATTCTTATACCTTTTTGTGCTATATCTCAAAAATTCCGATTAACGTGTTTAACCCCCGTGTTTCCTGCTTTCCGGGCACCGGCGGGTCCTTTGCAATTAAACGGAACACCCCTTTTGGATCGGTTTCCGGCAAAATATACAATTTGAAATTTATTTTTTGCCCGCTTCCGGCACTAAAATCCGGGCAGTCAAGGCCGCATTCTCCGGATTCCGGCCAGGGAGTGGTTGCCAGCTGCGTTATCCAGCCGGCAAATTCGCTGATGACCGTCTCCGGCTGTTGAAAAGGAATGTTGTTGAACTCCCGGACGTTTATCAGGCCGGGAAATTTTTCCAGCATCTCTTCAAACACAGCCCGGCTGCTGGTGACCAGAAAAGCGGATTCATCTGCGGCAGTTTCCAGAAGCCGGAACCAGGCAGAAATTCTTGAACCGGTCTGATACACCCCAAAATCATTTTTGAAAAGACTTTCCTTTGCCGGATCAGGAACTTTCTGCTCGCCGGTCATGCCGGTAAACAGGTCCTGCTCATCATCGATTGACGATGCCAGCTCTTCATTGATTTCGCTTTGCTTTGCATCCAGGTCCTGGGCCATCAAAAGAAACAGCCGGGACAAGAACAACGGATCGGGTTCGGAAGTGTCTTCTTTTCCGTCTTTTAAAATATCGGTCCGGATTTGGGCAGTAAAATTATTCCGGGAAAATCCGGTTTTAAAAAAATCCTTTAATGAGGTTTCTTCACCATGATGAAGGCGCCCCCATTCCGTAAATTCGCTTAAACATTGCGCCAGGCGGTCTTCATTGTCGGCTGCCGGAACCCGAATTTCAATATGGCCGTCACGTTCCAGCCGGCCGAGGGTTTCAGGCCGGTGAAGTTCTATCGGCTGAAAAACAGTGACCGGGCCCATGAATCCGCTGAGCAGCGCGGCTGTGGATTCCGGAATATACGTAAACGGAAAATAAATCGGTTTTGTCATCATCTCTCCAAACCTATATCTTTAAGTCCTGAATATCCACCCCCAGCGCCCGCAGCTCTTCTCTGATCCGGTCCGCTTTTTCAAAATCACCGGCATTTCTGGCCGCCTCTCTTGTCTGCATCAATTCGGCCAGGCCGGGATCGACTTCTTTGGGGTTAAAATCGAAAATCCGGATAACATCATCGACATGTTTAAATTCATCGAGCAGCACCCGGGCGTTATCAGAATTAATCCGCCGGTCTTTAATCAGTATGTTTATTTTTTTAATGATATTGAAAAACTCACTCAGCGCCTTGGGGAAATTTAAATCATCGTCCATGGCGGCAATAAATTCATGCTTAATATCATAGGCGATCTGATCAATATCCGCATATTCGCCTCCGTCGGTGATGTCCATCAGCGCATGGATACATGAGTCGATGCGCTTTAATGACCGCCGGGTCTGGATGAGCAGCCGGTTTCTGGAAAATGTCAGCGGCTTGCGGTAATGATTGGAAACCAGCCAGAACCGAATTTCCCGCGGCGTAAATCCTTCGGCAATCAGCTCATCGAGCGTGGGAAGGGTTTGTTTTTCCCCTTCACTGGATTTGTTGTCCGATAATACGCGTTCACAGTGAACCCAGAACCGGGCCAGGGGTTTACCGGTCAACGCCTTGGCAATGGCCAGTTCATTTTCATGATGGGGAAACACCAGTTCCCGGCTGCTGGTATGAATATCATAGGATTCCCCCAGATATTTCATGGACATGGCGGCACACTGAATATGCCAGGACGGCCGGACATTTCCCCACTCGGTTTTGATATAAATGCCCCGCTTTAATTCGGAAAGCCGGGCCCGCTTCATTAAGGTAAAATCCCGGGGATTGTTCTTTTCATACTCATCCAGGTCCACCGTGGCCCCGAGTTTGATTTTATTTAAGTCAATGCCGGACAGTTTGCCGTATTCAGAAAATCCGCCGATATTAAAATACAGGGAATGGAGTTTTTCATAGGCAATTCCCTTGTCCATCAGTTTTTTGACCAGGGTCACCATATCATCAAGATGGTCGCTGGCTTTGGGATATTTTTCAGCCGGCTTGATGTTCAGCCGGTCTAAATCCTGCTTGAACAGATCAATATATTTCTGCGTAAAATCCGCCAGGGCTTCGCCGGCCGCTTCGGACCCCTGGATGGTCTTATCGTCAAAATCCGTGATATTCATGATATGCTTCACACTGTACCCGCGAAACTCCAGGTAGCGGCATAAAATATCGGAAAACAGAAACCGCCGGCATTCTTCTATGTTCATCCGGGAATCGGCGGTGGGACCGCAGGAATAAACCGATACCTGACCCGGGGAAATGGGCTCAAACGGCTGCTTTGACCGGGTGACGGTGTTAAACAGATAAAGATCTGCTTTCTTTTTTTCCGCAAAAAGCGGCGTGCTTAAGTATCTTTCACCGCTGTCCGGAAACATAACCACAATGGTGCCTTCCTTCATTTCAGCCGCTTTTTTGGCCGCAACGACCATGGCCGCGCCGCTGCTCATCCCCACGAAAAGGCCTTCTTCTTTGCCCAGCCGCCGGGTCATCTCAAAGGCTTCTTCATCATCAATATTAATGACTTCATCGATTAAATGCTTGTCAAAAATTTCAGGACGATACGCCTCTTTTAAATTCTTTAATCCCTGGAGTTTATGGCCCAGGTAGGGCTCCACGCCGATAATTTTAATATTGGGGTCATACTCCCGGAATCGTCGGGCAACCCCGATGACGGTTCCGGTGGTGCCGATGGTTGCCACAAAAGCCGATATCTTTCCATCCGTCTGCCGGATGATCTCTTCGGCGGTTCCGTAATAATGGGCCTTCCAGTTGGCATCACTATTGTACTGGTCGGTCATAAAATACCGGTCCGGGTTTTCGCGTACAATCCGGTAGACTTCTTCAATCGCCCCGTCAGTGCCCAGGTGCCCGGGGGTCAGCAAGATTTGCGCCCCCCGGGCAGTGAGTATTTTGCGCCGCTCTTCGCTGACCGCCTCGGACATGGCCAGCAGCAGCTTGTATCCTTTGATCGTACATATCATGGCCAGCCCGATGCCGGTGTTGCCGCTGGTGGCCTCGATAACAATTTTATCATGGGTCAATTCGCCGGATTTTTCACCCTTTTCAATCATGGCCAGTGCCGGCCGGTCTTTGACAGACCCCCCGGGATTCAGATATTCAATTTTTGCCAGAATTTGAACGTTCGGGTTGGGGTTCAGTCGCTTGATTTCAACCATCGGTGTATTGCCGATGGCATCTAAAATCGAATGTTGCATTCCGCTTTCCTTGGGCATATGTAGAGTCCGGTTTATATGTATTAAACCTTAATTTGTTTACGTTTCTTAAGTCGGCAATCTGTTGCCGGCTTTTTTTACCCCAGGCTCTGGGTTTCAGCCCGGGGTAAACATTTTCCCAGATGATGGAAAATTTCTTCCTTCACCACTGCCGGATCTTTTGAAGCATCCACCACAATAAACCGGCCCGGTTCCTGCCGGGCAAGTTCGAGGTAGCCGCTGCGGACGCGCTCATGAAACTGCAGTTTTTCATTTTCAAACCGGGTTTCGGATCTGGTTCTGGATCCGTCAGAAATCTGGGCCCAGGCCCGTTTGAGACCGATCTCCGGATCAAGGTCAAGCAGAAAGGTCACATCCGGTGCCAGTCCTTCGAGCACCAGCGTGTTCAGCTGCCCAATCACCGCAATATCAATTCCTCTGGTAAATCCCTGATATACGGTGGTTGAGTCATAAAAACGGTCACAGATGACGACTTTGCCGGCCGCGAGCATCGGTCGGATGACTTCCCGGATATGCTGTGCCCGGTCTGCCGCATACAGCAATAATTCCGTCATGGGATGAATATCCCTATTGTCCGGATCCAGCAGGATCGACCTGATTTTTTCTCCCAGCGCGGTACCACCGGGTTCTTTGGTTACAATATAATCAAGACCGCGTTGCTGAAGATAGGCAACCATATATTCAATCTGGGTGGTTTTTCCGGATCCTTCAATTCCCTCGAGTGTTATCAGCATCAATTCATCCATATCCTTATAATTCTTGACTTTTTAAGCTGTTCAGGCTTTATACTTGAAATTTATGACGTCTTCAAGGGATTATTCTTTTAATCTATAAATCACTTTCTTTGCAAACACAAGTGCGGCAGTTTTATGACAGATTTTAAAAAAAAATCACGGAAAATCGCCTCAAATTACTGTTTTTTTTTTATCTGCCTGCTCATTTTGATTCTTTCGCATCCCTCCGCGGCAATATCTGCTGACATCCTCTCTTCAGAAAATGTTGCGGCGCCGCAAACCCCCTGGCATATCAATGCCGATAAAATCACCTATGACCAGAAAACCAACACCTACACGGCAACCGGTGATGTAAGAATTTATAATGATGACAAAACACTAAATGCCGAACAGATTCAATATAACCTGGATAGCATGGAAGCCGAATCCTTCGGCAATGTCCGGTTGACCGTGGGCAAAGATACCTTAAGGGGTGATCGGATCGCCATCAACCTGGAAACAGGGGTCGGCACCATCTTCAACGGAAGCATATTCATTGAAAAAAGTCATTTTTATATCCGGGGAGACCGGATTCTGAAAACCGGGGAAAATTCCTATACCATTGAAAACGGCAGTGTGACCACATGCGACGGAGATCTTCCGCCATGGCGGATTACCGGCCAAAAAGTCGATATTACCATTGAAAAATACGGTACTGTCAAACACGCCGCCCTGTGGACCAAAAAATGGCCGGTTTTTTATGTCCCCTACCTGATCTTTCCGGTCAACATCAACCGCCAGTCCGGTCTGCTTCCGCCGCAAATGGGATATTCTTCCCGAAACGGAATTGAGTATGTGCAGCCTTTTTTCTGGGCGATCAATCAAATGTCGGATGCCACCTTTTATTATCATCACCTCCAGAACCGGGGAGAAAAATTAGGCGCTGAATACCGGTATGCTGTGAGTGATTTTTCAAAAGGGACCCTTATGGCCGATACCTTGAATGACCGTCAAATTGACGACGGCACCGAAGATGCCAGTCAGGACTGGGGGTATACGGATGACCGGTTTTTAAGAAAAAATCCGGACCGGTACTGGTTCCGGATGAAACTGGACCAGCAGCTGCCAAAAAATTTTACCGCAAAGCTGGATCTTGATATTGTCAGCGATCAGGACTATCTGAAGGAATTTTCCTCCGGTTATACCGGATATGATGATACGAAAAAATATTTTGTATCGGAATTCGGGCGTGACATTGACGATGAGAATGACCCGATTCGGGAAAACCGTTTCAATGTCAATAGAATATGGTCTCAATACAGCTTTAACGCCGAAATACTGTGGTATGACAATGTGATTAAGCGGCGACAGGGCGACGCTGATGCCACCCTTCAGCAGATGCCGGCCGTCACATTTGACGCGTTAAAGCAGTCTGTCTTTGACAACCGGGTATTTATGGACATGAATTCCGGATTTTCAAACTTTCACCGGCGTGACGGCCGGACCGGTCAGCGCGTGGATGTGCATCCGAGGATGTATCTGCCCCTGCATTTTAAAAATTATTTTACGTTTGAACCGTCTGCGGGATTTCGGCAGACATCCTGGTATACAAACCGGCCGGCAGACGAATTATCGGAAAAAGACGAATATGATTATCAGCACAGAGAACTTTATGACTTGAAAGCCGAACTGTCCACGGATCTGTTCAACGTCTACCGGATGCGGGGTGAGTCCCATGATAAAACGGATCAGATGGATAAGATTGATAAAATCAAGCACACCCTGACCCCGCGACTTGAATATTCCTATATTCCGGATATGGACCAGAGGCAATATCCGGATTTTGATGATACGGATCGGATTGCGCCGGAAAATCGGATGACTTTTTCGCTGACCAATCTGTTAATTTCAAAAACCCGGCAATCAAACGACGTAAATAACCCGTCAGGGTCCATGGAAAGCCGAACACCGGACAGCCGGAAAAATGATTTATCCGTTTTAAATGCCTATAATCAGTTTTTGTGGTTTAAAATCGAACAATCCTATGATTTTATCAAGGAAAATGAACCGGATGAGAAACCGTTTACCCCGTTACTGGCAGAGCTCAACCTGACACCGGTGCGTCTGCTGTCTTTTCATGCGGAAACCGAATGGGATCATGAGAGCGGCAATTTCACCACATTTAACACATACTGCAGAATAAGAAACAGCCGCAGCGATCATTTCATGATTGATTACCGTTATATACGCGACAGCCGTCAGACGGTGAATTTTGACTTTCAAGGGGCTGTCACCAGCACCATCACTATTTTGGGAAATTATGAAAGAAATATCGAAGACTCCGAAGATATTGAAAAAAAAATCGGCGCCCGCTACAGCGCCCAGTGCTGGGCTTTTGATGTTTTTTACAAAGATGAAGAGGATGACCGGCAAATCGGATTCATGATCAGTTTAAAAGGTCTTGCCGAATTCGGCAGCGAGTTATAATTTCACCGCTATATGGGAATCCGGCGGCAAACCGCGATAACATCCGGCGCTGAAAAAAATATTGCATAACTACTTGACTTTTTATAAATTTGTATTTAATTAAAAATATTATAATGACATTTTGATTTCAAGGGAACAACAGGAGGCAATATGAACAAACTGGAACTTATTTCAGCACTTAAGAAAGAAGCTGATATTTCTAAATCTGAAGCAGCACGCATTGTCCAGATATTTTTTGATTCCATGTCAGAAGCACTGATCAATCAGGAGAGAATCGAAATCAGAGGGCTTTGCAGCTTTTTTGTTAAAAATTACAAAAGCTACGTGGGCCGGAATCCCAAAACCGGAGACAAAGTGCTCATCAATCCCAAACGGCTCCCGTTTTTCAAATGCGGCAAAGAGCTCCGGGAACGCGTTAATAAATAAACACAGTTTTTGAATAAATACGGAAAATTTTTGTGTCCGGTTTCACTTCTCTGGCTGATCAAAAACGGCCTGTCCGACTTTTAAGTTCAGCCCTTTCCAGCGGTAATCTTCCTCACGCCTTTCTTTTTACAGGAATAGACGGGATCGGGAAAAAAACAGCGGCCATGGCATTTGCCATGGCCTGCAATTGTGCTGGCCCGGCCGGTGGATTTGCCGAAAATCAGCCGGAGACGGTTGCCGGCAATCGCGACGGCCGACTTGAACCTTGCGGGCAATGTTCCTCCTGTAAAAAAATGATATCCGGCAATCATCCGGATATCATTTTGATCAATCCCTCCGGGGCCCTGATCAAAGTGGATCAGGTCCGTGCATTATGCAGCAGACTGGTATTAAAGCCCTATGAAGCGAAAAAGCGCTTTGCCATTATATCGGATGCACAAAAACTGAATCCCGAAGCCGGCAATACACTTTTAAAAACACTTGAAGAACCGCCCGAGCATACTGTCTTTATCCTGACAGCCCTGCAGGCATCGGATATATTGCCGACCATTGTTTCCAGATGTCAGCAGATCCGCTTCAATCCGATTCCCATTTCTTCCATTCAGGCATATATGGAAACCAGCCATGGACTGTCCGCGGAAAAAGCGTCTGCCATGGCCGCCATGGCCGGCGGCAGCATCACCCGGGCCGAATCCATGGCAAAATCAAACTGGATTGAAAAACGGAACTGGATTATCGAAGAACTCGAAGCCCTGCCGTCCCGTTCCATTAATTTGCGGCTCGCCTTTTCAGAGGCGTTGTCAAAGAATAAAGAATGGCTTTTTGCCGCATTTGACATAATGAAAAACTGGTTCAGGGATATTGTTATTTTTAATTGCGTGCCTGACAGGATAATGAATCAGGATTTATCAGACCGGATTCAGATTGCTTCACAAAGAGCAGATATTAACGATTTACTGCAAAAAATCAAAGCCGTTGAAAAAGCGGAAAAAGATATTAAATCCAATGCAAACCTGAGGCTGACGCTGGATTCACTGATGCTCACGCTCTCTAAAGGATATTGAAATATATGGACACCATTGTAGGCATACGTTTCAAGCCGGCCGGAAAAATTTATGATTTCAACTGCGGTTCTTTTGTTTTAAAAACAGGAGACCATGTGATTGTTGAAACAGAAAACGGTTTAGGCTTTGGCGTGGTGGCGATACCGCCCAGTCAGATTGAAAAAAAAGAAGGCACGCCTCCCTTAAAAAAAATTTACCGGCCGGCCACTGAAAATGATTTTTGCCAGTTAAAGAAAAATTCCGAGACAGAGACCAAAGCGCTGGAATTCTGCCAGCAGTGCATCAAAGAGCTCAATCTTCACATGAACCTGTTTCACACGGAGAGCAATTTTGACGCCAGCAAAATCACTTTCTTTTTTACCGCAGACGGCCGGGTTGATTTTCGAAAACTGGTTAAAATGCTGGTAAAAGAATTCCGGACCAAAATTGAAATGCGGCAGGTGGGCATCCGCAACCAGGCCAAAATGTGCGGCGGGGTCGGCAGATGCGGGCGGGAACTCTGCTGTGCCGCCTTTATGACAAAATTTGATCCGGTTTCCATCCGGATGGCCAAAAAACAGGGATTGTCTTTGAACCCGACAAAAATATCCGGTGTATGCGGAAGGCTGATGTGCTGTCTGACATTTGAAAATGATGCATATGAAAAAAGAGGAACCCAGCATAAACGAAAAGGACCCAAGAATCAATGACATCCCCTTTTTATATAACCACTCCGATTTATTATGTAAATGCAAAGCCCCACATCGGACATACTTATACCACCATTTGCGCTGACGTGGCCAAGCGATTCCATGCCATGCTGGGCGAAGACACTTTTTTTCTCACCGGCACCGATGAACACGGCGATAAGATTGTCAAAGCCGCAGAAATAGAAAATATTACCCCCAAGGCCTATGCGGATCAGATCAGCAAGCTGTTTTACGACCTGTGGCCTGAATTTAATATAGCCAATGATTATTTTGTCCGGACCACGGACCCCGGCCATATTGCGGTGGTCAACCGGATACTGCAGAAAATTTATGATAACGGCGATATTTATTTCAGTGAATATGAAGGCCTCTATTGTTTCGGGTGCGAGCGCTTCTACGCGGAACGGGAACTGAAGGACGGAAAATGTCCGGATCACGGGACCGCACCGGACGTGATCAAAGAGTCCAATTATTTTTTTAAAATGAGCCGGTATCAGCAATGGCTGATCGACCATATCAATGCCAACCCGGATTTTATACAACCGGAACGATACCGGAATGAAACCCTTGCCTTTTTGCGGGAACC
>JAABSL010000165.1:301-3618 GCA_011390415.1 Desulfobacteraceae bacterium | reverse complement strand
TTGTTAAGGGAACCCCACGCGAGCTTTTTTTCTTTGATGAGATAGAGAAAATATTGTTGTATTTGTTCGTTTGAAAGAGCATCCGGTGGCTGGTTGTAAAACCTTGTAAGTCCTTTTACCGCGAGAAGATAGTTTTTTTGGGTATGCGGTGAAAACCGATGAAGAATCATGTGGTCGAGAAATTGGGTTCTTAGAGTGCTGCTCATGAATAATACCTCCTTAGATTAAATAATAATAAAAATGAGCTTCTATCTGCTAAGTAGTTTTGCTAACCTAAAATTGACCCATTTGGGGCATGAATGATAACCGAAAATTGACCCACCTGTTAACCGAACTCTGATAAAAAATTTACATGGAGTAAACATTTTATCGGAGGTGAATGGAGGATGATAACAGTGGATCAATACAATTACATTCGGACAGCACATCGGATTTATGGAAAGAAGATCCGGCAAATCGCGAGGGAGACAGGTCATTCAAGGAATACCGTCAAAAAAGCCTTAAAAAATGAATTTGTCGGCTACAACGTTCGGCAGCATCAGCCATTTCCATCACTTGAACCGCATATCAGGACAATTGATAAATGGATTGAAGCGGATAAGGAGCAGCCAAAAAAACAGCGACATACAGCGACCCGGATTTACCATCGGCTTTGCAATGAATATCAGTATACGGGTGCTGCCTCAACCGTCCGCCGATATGTGCGGATTGCAAAGCAAAGAATCGGATGCGGTTCAAAGCAGGTTTTTATTCCGCTGGAACCGTCCATCGGCCAGGAAGCCGAGATTGATTGGGGAAGATGCATCGCGATCCTGAACGGAGAAACCGTCAGGCTCAAATTGTTTTGTATGCGGTCAAAATATTCCGGCAAGCATTTTGTCCGCTGTTATCCCTGCGAACGGCAACAGGCATTTTTTGATGCCCATATTCAGGCATTTTCATATTTCGGGGGCGTTTTTACTGTCCTGATATATGACAACCTGACAACAGCTGTTCAAAAAGTTTTAAAGGGCAAAAATCGAGTTTACCAGAAAGGATATGCGAAGTTCCAGGCATATTATAATTTCAGTCCGCGATTCTGTAATCCCGGTCAAGGGCATGAGAAAGGCGGAGTGGAAGGCCTTGTCGGATATGCCCGGCGTAATTACATGGTTCCGATTCCGGAAGCAGACAGCCTGGAACATTTAAATGAGATGTTATTGGAGGAATGTCTTGCCTATGGAGATCACCGCATCAATGGCCGGGATCAATCCGTCAAGGAATTGTATGAACATGAGAAGTCTCATTTACTCAGCCTTCCGGCAGTTACGTTCAGCAATATCCTGACGGCGGAAGGGAAATCAGACAAATATTCCACGGTAATCATTGATAAGAACCACTATTCAGTTCCGATCAGATATGCATATCTCAAAGTCCGTGCAGTTTTAAGCGTAGACCGGATAGACATATTTTACGGCAGCAAAAAGATTGCCGCGCATGATCGTCTGTATAACAATAACCAGTGGCAGCTTGACCCTGCCCATTATCTGGAACTTATCCAGCAACGGCCCCAGGCCTTTGACAGTGCCCGCCCGATAAAACAATGGAGGAGCAACTGGCCGACCTGTTATGAGAAACTCCTTTTGCGATTTTGCAGCAAGCAGGGCAACACAAAAGGAACACGGGACTTCATCAATGTACTGATACTGCACAGTGACCACAATAAAGAAGAAATAAAGGAGTCGATTGAGAAGGCTTTAATAGCTGGCGTCAGCACCAGCCATGCCGTTGTACAGATCCTGCAAAATGCATCCGGTAAGGAAGAAATGACGGTTGTTCCCCTTAAGAATTGGCGTACGCTGCCGCCTCCTGATATCTCGATATATGACAAAATAGGAGGTGCGGCATGAATGCGGGAATGAAAGCAATGCTGACGGAGAATCTCAAAACTCTGCGGCTTTCCACAATGATCGGCAATCTTGACAATATTCTTCGGCAGTCCCGTGCAAACAAACTGGACTATGATGAGTTCTTATTAAACTTAACCGAAATTGAAGTCCAGGTTCGAAAGGAGAACGGACGCAAAAAGCGGATCAGCGAAGCGGCCTTTCCGCTGCTGAAAACACTTGAATCATATGATTTTGAATCAGCGCCGGATTTGGACGTCCGCCTGATAAAAGAACTTTCAACCGGAGAGTTCATAAAGAATAAACAAAACATCATTTTTTTAGGGAAAAGCGGGACCGGGAAAACGCACCTTGCGACTGCGTTGGGTATGGAGGCCTGCACGCTGGGTGTTCGGACAAGATTTGTTACAGGTTGCGGCCTTGTCAACGAACTGGTGGAGGCCAGGGATGAAAAGATGTTAAGGCGGATTTTGAAGCGATATTTCAATTATGGCTTATTGATTATTGATGAGCTTGGTTATGTTCCGTTTTCCAAAGCCGGAGCGGAACTTCTTTTTCAAGTATTGGCAGAGCGTCAAGAGCGGAAATCGGTGATTATCACCACGAATAAGGGATTTGGTGACTGGACTGAAATATTTGGAGATGCATCGCTTACCGCAGCATTGCTGGATCGGATAACTCATCGGGCGCATATTATAAACAGTACCTGGGAGAGTTACCGACTGAAACAGACTTTGAAAAAAAGGAACCCCAAATGAACTCATCCAATAATTATAACCAGCAGTTAACAAAAGAGGAACTTGAAACCGTGGTCGTGTCTGAGCGTCTGGCATTATATAACCGAGGGCTTCCTTGTGGCCCTAAAGCAATCCTTAGGAAGTTGGAAGAAATTTATTTTCTTTGCAAGCTTCCGTCTGAAAGGACAATCGCTCAGATATTATCCCGGCAAGGCCTGACGCACAGGCGGACCGGCTGGTATGAATAAAAAGGAAATTTGCAATTTTAATTGGGGGCCAGTCCCCAACCCCCCGGGGGTTTACGCATTATGGACCAAAGTATGAGATCATAAAAAAGTAAGAGGCCAAAGCAACGGAAATTTTAATTGTCGCTGAAGGGAAAAATAATTTTCGTTGAATACCTCCTGATGAAAACCGGTCAGTCGGCAT
Organism: Desulfobacteraceae bacterium; assembly: GCA_011390415.1. Taxonomy (GTDB): domain Bacteria; phylum Desulfobacterota; class Desulfobacteria; order Desulfobacterales; family Desulfosalsimonadaceae; genus SURF-3. Next base: position 566 of record JAABSL010000165.1, on the reverse strand, counting down.
CTCCGGGCCGGAACTCCGGTCGCCCTATGGGCTCCCTCTGTTCCGGCCCGTGATTGACAACTGTAGCATGTCAGTAAAAAATTATAGTTGGAGAAGGAAGGATGTTTTTATTTTAATTTGAGGTGGGTCAAAATTCGGTTGTCACGGCGGGTCAATTTTCGGTTGTCATTTCTACCCCGATCACCTGCTATCAAAATGGCGTGCCGGCGACTATACAATGCTCTTCCAATCAGATACTTCAGAATTCATCAAAAAAATTATTCCT
>JAABSL010000165.1:0-291 GCA_011390415.1 Desulfobacteraceae bacterium | reverse complement strand
CTATCTGCTAAGGAGGTATTGTAATCGATATGTGATTATTTGATAAGTTTTTAATCGTGGATTATTGGAGAGGACGAACGCCGCGCCTCATTCCGCGTAGCGGTTCAGTTCTTCCAGAATTTTTCACCAGTGCATCATGTCGATAAGGCCTGTCAACATTTCTCGCTTTACGAACATACCACATGTGGGTTTAAATTTTTTTCCCGAATTTATAAAAAATCTTCGAAAAGTTATTGATAAGAGGAATCAAGGCTGAGTCTAAGTTTGGGAGGAATTGAGAAGCTTTGTTTG
>JAABSL010000164.1 GCA_011390415.1 Desulfobacteraceae bacterium | reverse complement strand
GTAATCCCATAGCAATGTAATCAAAAAATTTATTTGGCGATGTACCGTAATAAAATGCTGGGATGTAATTAAGAATCATCAGCCCCAGGTCAACTTCTCCCATCAGCCCGATCAAATCTTTTTTGGGTATTGGATCAAAAAAAATACAATTTGATAATGATTCTCTGTGCTTTTTTTCTAACAGCTGCGGCTTCAGTTTTCCATCACCAATAAATAAAAACTTAATATGGGTAATTTTCCTGTTTTTCATCACTCTGGCTGCATTGAGAACAGCATCCAACCCGTTGGCCATTCCATGCGCACCTGTATATACGGCCACAAAACTGCCGGGTTTGAACCGTCTATCCTTTGCCCGAAGTCTGATTTTTTCCGCTTTTGTCGCATCATTGGAAGGCTTGAATAATGCGACATCACACCCATTGGGTATCATGATTACAGTTTTATTTCCCGGGGTTCTTTTTTCCATGCCCATCTTAATACCAGGGGAAAGGCCTATGCCGCCATCCATGGTGAAATAGGCTGATTTTTCGAGAAGAGACATCGCCAAAAGAACAATGGGATTGGTAACAACGCCCATGGCTTTCGGCAATTCAGGCCAAAGATCGCGTACCTCGAAAACAAATTTTTTCCAGGGCTTAAACAACTTGGTGATAATACCTGGAATAGCAGCAGTTAAAGGGGTAGATGTTGCAAAAACAATATCATAATCTTTGCACAAAGCAATTTTTACACTTTTCAGGGAATATCTTAAAAAAATTATACTGCGTGTAAAAAGAGAGTCGTAATTTGAGTATGGCAAGGAAATTTCAATAATACGAATCCCGTCCACAACGCCTTCCCGGATTCCCTTAACCGATTTGCCGGTTAATCCGGTTTTCCCCACGGTTGAAGAACCACAGACCATGGTGACTTCATGTCCTCTGTCAATAAGTTTCCGGGCAAATTCATATGAGCGCGTTCCTGTGGCTCCGCCGGGTGTTGAAAAATGCTGGTGGAAATATAAAACCTTCATGATGAATACTGAAAAATTTTTTTATTGATTAAAATGGTCAAATGCAATGATGGTTTCAATCTCACACGCTTTATTCTGAATGGTTTCAAAAATAATTTTCTGTCCTCTGGAATAGTGGTTATATGAATTGGAAATATAGGTTTTTTCCACACGGCCTTTAATATTTGAATGAATTAGACTCTTCTTGACCCTCAGGGAACAGGCATCCATTTGAACAGCCTGATTCTGTGTGTTCCAGATCTGTTGAATTTTTATTTCATCAAAGGTTCCCATAATGCGGTCATTAATAATAAAACCATTACGGGTCATCCGAACTGATCTGCGATGCACTACACCATATAATTTTTGATATCCGTAGTGCTCTGCAACTATTTGTTGATGTGAAAAATGCAACACCCTGGCAGTAATCCATGGCGACCAGCCAAAACGTCCTGCCTTGTTCATCTGATCGGCATCATTGATCATGATGGTATTATGGCCTCCCGTCCCTTCAAACCCATCAATTTTACGGCTTTTTGAATTGTATGAAAAAGAGCCGGAATCACAGAAAATATTATGACCATTATACCAGATATCCAAATGAAGCATATCACATTGTCCCGGACGGTCTTTGTAAGTGTGTGCTCTCATGAAACCGAAACATTTTGAATTCCTTAAAATATAATAGCCGCCATCTTTAAACGCGTTTTCATAACAATCGGGCAATAGACTGTTATTGGTAAGACCCAACAAGTTGCATATGCCTCTCTCCCCCGGCTCGTCTGTCGGTGTTGTTTTTTTGGATACAGCTGCAGCAAAATTCAAACTGGGACGAAAATCACGGTAATCCGCATTTGAAGCCGGGAAAAGATTGGTGCCGTCATTGTTTCCATAATTGGGCAGCCATCCGTTTTTCTGCATGAAAGAAAGTAAAAATACCATCATTTTATGATGTGTCCGGGTGATTTCAATCGGTAAAGAGATCTGTTGTTTTCGGCATATAAATAAGACAAACGAAACAATATCAACAACTAACCGTTGATATGTCATAGAATGCTGAATATATGCCCCGTCATCATATACCTGATATCCGAGTTCCTTTTTAAGGTAAGACAGCCCTTTTTTGAGCAGTCTCGGAGATTCCGGAAATTCGGGAAAAAGAACAGCGACAACAATAAGCCCGGCTGATTCACTTATGGAATGGTTGTTTCTGACAGACTTTGCTGCATAATCAATATTGATATCTATTCTGAGAATCGAAATATAGATATTTCGCAAGATAATAGTTTTAGATTCGTTTGAAACAAAATTTTGAAAGAAATCCAGCGCGATCATCCAACTGAACAACCGAAAAGCAATTTCCTGTCCGCACTTGTAATGGGGACCATTTGGAAAGGGATTTCTCCGGCACCAGTCAACAATTTGCCGAATACATCCATGTGCATATTTATTGTCTTTTGTCAGTGAATAGGCGTTAATAAAATAAAATACCTGGGGGAAACGTGATGCCTCCCAGATTAATTTGATGTCTCCAAAGTCTCCAAAATCAGAAATTTTGTTCCATGGCTTATCCAGAGGTGCTTTTCTGCGATTTTCCGGATTGATATTCCATGCGAGCTGTCCGTTTTCCCAATAGTTCAAATAGTGGCTGGAAAAGGAAAAAATATTTCCGGACAATGCCTGATCTGCCTTTTCAATAAATGAATGGTCCCCTTTAAAAGACTGATCCGTGATGTTCAACTGCCCTAAATCAATTTTACTGACCAGCCGTTCCCAGTTAATGTGCATGCTTTTTGACAGCAGCCGTTTGTTTTTTAAAGAAAAGCAGCCTGTCTTTTTTTTACACGCATAGGTTATTCTAAAAAAAATCCAGCGCCATCCCATTAATCTGGCATAATGTATCACATGACGTGCGTCCAAACCGGATTTACCTGACATCAACCCATGTGCCAGTTTTCAGAGATGCGATGCACGCAAAGCTGGCCCGGGTTGTATTTATGATTTCAGAAAAAGGTATCAAGGGCTGCCCGCCATCTCTGATAAAGCGCATTAATGCCTTAAACTGGTTGCGATGCCCCTTGTCGGATTTCGACTTCATCTTTGAAAAATTTTTAAAACCGTACCCTTTCAGGTACAGCCAGTTATCCATGATCAGTGTCCTTTCCAGAGAGTAAATCTCTATGCGTTCTTTCGCGTAGGTTTTATTACCATTTGAAAAATAATTCACAACTGCATTGGCCCCATTTTCATAACGCAGCAGGATGCTGGCATTATCTGTTGATTCCTCAGGCGTTACCCCGAGGGCATTCATACAAACTGCCGTCACCCGGCTTCCTGTAAAATAGGTACATAAGTCGATAAAATGACAAGCCTCTCCAATAATACGGCCTCCGCCTGTCTGCATGTCATGCACCCAGGAATCTTTCGGGATGGCGCCTGCATTCATCGTTGCAACGATATTCATGACGTCATTGCCTAAAAGTTGTTTTATTTTAAGGGCAAACGGTGCAAATCTTCGATTAAAGCCCACAGACACACATTTATTGTTCTTTTGAGCTGCTGAAATAATGGCGGCCAGCTCTGTTTCATTTAAACATAGCGGTTTCTCGACCAAAACATTTTTACCGGAATGTAAAGATTCAATGACCAT
>JAABSL010000163.1 GCA_011390415.1 Desulfobacteraceae bacterium | reverse complement strand
AAATAATTGCCCCGGATGGCGCAGGATATTGGTTCGTATTCAAGGCGCGATGGACCGAGCATATCGAGATATATGAATTTTATCGCAACACAGAATACGGGCCAACAGACAAGTCAGACGGGGCAATGATTTCTTTCCACGGTCCTAACCATCTCAGAGGAGGAAGGATTCAATGGATTTAAGCAATAAGGTGGTTGTCACCTGCGCCATCACCGGCGTTCTTACCAATCCGGAAAGATTCAATGTCCCGGTAACTCCCGAAGAAATGGCAGAAGCCACCCGTCAGGCCTTTGACCAGGGCGCAACCATTGTTCATGCGCATTTTCGTTCCCAGCAGCCGGGTATGGAAATGTGGCCCACCTGGGATGTGAAAGACGTAGGAAAGATTCTGTCCGCCATGCGCCAGCGGGTCCCGAAGATGATTATCAACATGAGCACCGGGGTCATGGGCGCCAATATTTCCGGTCCCATGGCATGTCTTGAAAAATTCAAGCCGGAAATGGCCGCGTGCAATGCCGGGTCGTTAAATTATCTCAAAATCCGCAAAGACGGCCAGTGGGCCTGGCCCCCGATTCTTTTTGACAATCCGGTGGAAAAAATAAAGCAGTTTACCGATACCATGGCCGCCCATGACATTGTTCCTGAGTTTGAATGTTTTGATACCGGCATTGTCCGCAGTGTTGCCATGTTCCAGGCAAACGGAATGTTCGCCGGTGATCCCCATTTGTCTTTTGTCATGGGAGTTGATTCGGGCATGCCGGCCAGAGCGGAGCTGCTGCCCATTTTAAAAGATGAACTGCCGGCAAACTCCCATTGGCAGGTGATCGCCACCGGACCGGGCCGGGAAAAACTATGGAAACTTCACCGGGCCGCCATTGAGCTGGGGGGAAATGTCCGCACCGGTCTTGAAGATACGTTTTATCTGCCAACCGGTGAAAAAGCCGACAACAATGGTCAGCTGGTGGAAGCACTGGTAAGGATTATCCGGGAGGTGGGCAAAGAGCCGGCCAGTCCCGAAGAAACCAAGGCCATTCTGGGTATAAAAAGATAGACTTCCGGATAATTGATTTGGCTGCGTTATCAGTCGGAGATGTACTCGAAGTATTATCTCCTCCCTCTGGCCTTGCCAAATCAATTATCTGAAAGCCTCTTACAGATATAATAGGTAACTATTTTTTGAAAATTTTCAGGTAATTTGATTTATATAAAGGAAAATCGTGATGTACAAAAATCTGCTGAGCCCCATCAAAATAAACAAACTGGAAATCCGGAACCGGGTGGTCTATCCGTCCCTGGGGCTGCTTTACTCCTATGACGGCAAATTAAATGACCGGTATTACAATTATTTTCAGGAAAAAGCCCGGGGCGGCGCAGGTATAGTGACCGTGGGGCCCGTGGGCATCGATTTTATCGGGTCCGGCGGCATCATCCCCATGCTCGACACAGACGAAGCGATTCCCGCATTCCAGAAAATGGCGGCCACCATCAAAGAAGAAGGGGCCCGGGCATGGGTCCAGCTGTTTCACGCAGGTGCGTATTCCTATCCCATGCTCTTAAACGGCGAGCCGCCCATTGCCCCGTCCGCCGTCTATTCCCGGTATTCCAAAGCCATGCCCCGGGAAATGACAATAGAAGACATTGAGCGGGTGAAGGCCGCGTTTGTCAGTGCCGCCGCACGAGTCATGGAAGCCGGGTTTGACGGGGTGGAAATTCTCGGTTCCGGCGGATACCTCATCACCCAGTTTTTGTCCCCGGTCAAAAATCAGCGCGCCGACGCATACGGCGGCAGTTTTGAAAACCGGGTCCGGTTTCCAAAGGAAGTGATCGAAGACATCCGGAAGCGGGTGGGCGAGGATTTTCCCGTGACCATCCGCATGGCGGGCAATGATTTTGTGACCGGCAGCAACACGGACGCCGAAACCAAAACCTTTGCCAAAGTTTATGAAGCGGCCGGCGTGGATGCCATCAGCGTTACCGGCGGATGGCATGAAACCCATGTGCCCCAGCTGCCGGCAAGCCTTCCCCAGTCCGGATTTGCGTTTCTGGCATACAATATAAAAAAACAGGTGTCTGTGCCGGTGATGGCGTCCAACCGGATCGTCACTCCGGAGGGCGCGGAAAAGCTGCTTAAAGACGGTTCTGCCGATATGGTGAGCATCGGCCGCGGACTGATTGCCGATCCCCACTGGGTCAACAAGGTGATGACGGGCCATGTGGACGAAATCCGGCCATGTGTGGCATGCCTTCAGGGGTGCATGGATAATGTCATGAGCGGCAAGCCGGTCATGTGCGTGGCAAATCCCCTGGCAGGCTTTGAAGGGGAAAGAAAAATAACAAAATGTAAAGCACCGAAACAGGTGATGGTGGTGGGCGCCGGGCTGGGCGGCCTGGAGGCGGCGGTAACGGCCGCTGAGGCCGGACATCAGGTGGATTTGTATGAAAAAAAGGATGACATCGGCGGGCAGCTCTGGATTGCGGGAGCGCCGCCCCATAAAAGTGAACTGCTCGGGCTGGTGGAATATTACCGGGCCATGCTCTGGAAACACAATGTTAATCTGCACTTGCGCACCTGGGTGGATGACCGGCTGATTAGGGAAAAGAATCCGGATTTTCTGATTGTGGCCGAAGGTGCCGAGCCCCTGCTTCCGCCCATTGAGGGAATTGAGGACCCCGCCGTGATATCGGCCTGGGATCTGCTCGCAAAAGACCGGCTGCTGGGAGATGAAGTGGCCATTATCGGCGGTGGGGCCGTAGGCCTTGAAACCGCCTTAAAAGTGGCTCAAAAAGGCACTATCACGCCGGAAGTGCTGCATTTTCTGTTTGCCCATGAAGCTGAAAGCGTCGAGCGCTTGCGGGAGCTGATGTTTTCCGGGACTTCAAAGGTTACGGTGTTTGAAATGCTCCCCAAAGTGGGAAAAGATGTGGGCAAGTCCACCAAATGGGTATTGATGAGCGAGCTGGAAAAACACGGGGTGGCCACTGTGACGGAAGCCGAGGTGATCCGCATTAAAAACGGTCTGGTCACATTCAAAAAAGACGGCCGCATCCACGAGCGGCAGTTTGATCATATTATCAACGCGGCCGGTTCCCGGTCCGTTAAAAACATTGCGGAAAAAGTGGAAAAACTCGGCATTCCCTATGCCGTGATCGGTGACGGGGCAAAACCGGGAAAGATGGACCACGCCGTGCATGGCGGTTTTCTGGCGGCGCTGGATATTGGATGATTAAAAACCACAGAGAGCACAGAGCACACAGAGTTTTTTTGTTTTCTCAGTGATCTCAGTGGCCTCTGTGGTTTATTGAATTAAGCGGATCGGCGCGGCCGGTAAGATTTTTTCGGGCCGGCGGGTTTTTGTCCGGAAAATTTTTTAAACGGTCTTCCCTGCTTCTGGGGCACTGCGCTGCGGGCCGGGCCCGGAGACGCATAGTCAAATGCGGCAATGGTCCGCTGCTCGATTTCCGATCCGATAATGCGATTGATGGCGCGCACCATGTCCCTGTCTTCATTGGTGATCAGGGTGAACGCTTCACCGCTGCGGGCCGCCCGTCCGGTCCGGCCGATGCGGTGAATATACGCATCCGGGGTGGAAGGAATGTCATAGTTGATGACATGGGAAATCCGGGTCACATCAATACCCCGGG
>JAABSL010000162.1 GCA_011390415.1 Desulfobacteraceae bacterium | reverse complement strand
GAGGTTATGGCCATGCAGGGCCGCTTTCATCTCTATGAGGGGTATTCTCCTGCGGAAGTGACGTTTCCGGTGCGGGTGATGCAGGCACTGGGGGTTCAGGTGATGATTCTGACCAATGCGGCCGGCGGGCTGAATTTGTCGTATAACGCCGGTGATATTATGATTATTACCGATCACATCAATCTCACCGGTGAAAATCCATTGGTGGGGACAAATGACGATCAATGGGGCACCCGTTTTCCGGATATGACCGCCGTGTATGATAAAGAGCTGGCCGCAATTGCCGGCCGGGCGGGCCAGGCATGCGGTCAAAAGCTGCAAACAGGTATTTATGCCGGCCTGAAAGGCCCGTCTCTGGAAACGTCTGCGGAAACGCGATTTTTACGGCAGATCGGCGCGGATGCGGTGGGGTTTTCCACCGTGCAGGAAGCAATTGCCGCAGTCCATGCAAAGATACGATTGCTGGGCCTGTCCATCATCACCAATATCAATGATCCGGACAATCCGACAGCGGATACGGAAGCGTCAATTATTGCCGTTGCGCAACAGGCGGCCTCAAAATTGTCATTGGTTATCCAGGGTGTCGCAAAGGAGCTGGCTGAAAATGAATGATGCGGATATTCTGATCACAAACGGCACCGTCGTTACAATGGACAGCGCGGAAACGGTTGTTGAAAACGGGGCCGTGGCCATATCGGCAGACCGGATCGCCGACATCGGACCGTGGGAAAAATTTTCAGACTGCCGGGCGAAAAAGGTGATTGACGCCAAAAACGGCATCATTATGCCCGGCCTGATCAATACCCATACCCATGCCGCCATGACCTGTTTTCGCGGGCTTGCCGATGACCTTGATTTAATGACCTGGCTCAATGACTATATTTTTCCGGCTGAGGCGAAACTGGATGATAACAAGGTAAAGGCCGGTGCGCTGCTGGCATGTGCGGAAATGATTCTTTCCGGCACCACCTGTTTTGCGGACATGTATCTGTTTGAAGATGCGGTGGCCGAAGCAGCCAGAGCAGCCGGGATGCGGGCGGTGGTGGGCGAGGTGCTCTATGATTTTCCGTCTCCCTGTTACGGCTCTATCGAACAGGGGTTTGCCTATACGGAAAATCTGATTCAGAAATGGCATGGCGATCCCCTGATCACCGCAGCCGTGGAACCCCATTCCCCCTATCTGTGCGCGCCGGATTTGCTGGCACGCGCCGAAGCGCTGTCGAAAAAATATCATGTGCCGCTGATCATTCATGTGGCGGAAACACGGGCAGAAGTCGAGACGTTGGAAGATCGATACGGCAAGACGCCCATTGCGCACCTGGAAAATATCGGAGTGCTGTCGCCGCGTTTGCTGGCCTGCCATTGCGTGGCCTTAACCGAAAAAGACATCGATCTGCTGGCCGCATTTGATGTCAAAGTCTCTCATAACCCGGAAAGCAATATGAAGCTGGCTTCCGGCATTGCCCCGGTCCCGCAGCTGATCAATGCCGGCGTATGTGTGGGCCTCGGCACGGACGGAAGCACCAGTAACAATAATATTGATATGTTTGCGGAAATGGATACCGCAGCCAAGATTCATAAGGTCAATACCCTCGATCCCACGGTCATGGACGCCAAAACCGTGCTGAAGATGGCGACCATCAATGCTGCCCGGTCCCTGGGACTGGATCAGGTGACCGGTTCCCTGGAGCCGGGAAAACGGGCGGATGTTATTGTGATTGATACCCACAAGCCGCACCTGACCCCGATGTATAATCTGTATTCCCATCTGGTATATGCGGCCGGCGGAAATGACGTGGACACATCGGTGATCAACGGGCGGGTGGTAATGGAAAACCGGCGGCTGCTGACCATAGATGTTGCAAAAGTGATGGCGGATGTGAACCAGATAGCAGAAGAGATTAAAAATGGGTGACGGCTTTTGCTAAATGCCGTTGACATTAAAGCTGTTTATTTATATAGGATTTTTTTGCATTTTTGGAAAAAATATCAAATCCGGGGCAGTGCATATTCACTGCTTGAATTAATCTGTTAAGGAGAAACATACTGGCCATGGAAAACAAAAATACCATCGTCATCAATGGAAACCGGTTTAATTTTACACAAGGCGATACGATTCTTCGTGTTGCCCGATCCAATAATATTGAGATCCCGACACTTTGCCATCTCAAAGGAACAACACCTTCGGGAAAATGCCGGGTATGCGTGGTTGAAATCGCCGGATCGCCGGATCTGGTCACATCATGCGACACCCGGGCGGCCGACGGCATGTCGGTTTTGACCGAATCCCCGCCTGTTATCGCCTCCCGGAAACAGACCATTGCTAAAATGCTGTCCATGGGCAACCACAACTGCGCGGTGCGCGCATCCCATGATGAAAGCTGGACCCAGTATCAGCTTAAGGTGCACGCAGAAGATAACAGCCCGGAACTTTGCCCGGCATGGGGAGATTGCCGTTTGCAGGATCTGGCCTATCATTATCAGGTCTCGGGCAGCGATTATTCCAATGTTGAGACCCTGTATCCCATGGAAATGGCGAATCCGTTTATTATCCGGGATTTTTCACGGTGCATTCTCTGCGGCCGGTGTGTCAAGGCCTGCAATGAAATTCAGGTGAACAATGCCATTTGCTTTGGTTATGAAGGTGAAAAACAAAAGATTGTCACCGGAAATGATGACAAGCCGCTCAAGGATTCGGACTGTGTCTTTTGCGGCGAATGCGTCCAGGCCTGTCCGGTGGGGGCCCTGGTGCCCAAAGACGCCCGTTTCGACAGACACTGGGAGACCCGAAAAGTCCGCAGCACATGCAGCTATTGCGGTGTGGGATGCCAGATCGATTTTCACGTAAAAGACAACCGGATCATCAAAATTACCGGTGCCGAAGACACAGCCCCGAATTACGGCAGTTTATGCGTCAAAGGCCGGTTCGGGTTTGACTTTGTGCATGCCGACGACCGGTTGACCGCACCGCTAATCAGGGAAAACGGAAAATTCCGGGAAGCGTCCTGGGATGAAGCCCTGGATCTGACAGCAAAGCGGCTTTCAGAAATCAAAGCAAAACACGGCGCAGACACCATCGGCGTGCTGACATCTGCACGGGTGACCAACGAGGACAACTATGCGGCCATGAAATTTACCCGGGCCGTGCTGAAAACCAACAATATTGACCATTGCGCCCGTCTCTGACACAGCTCCACAGTGGCCGGTCTGGCCGCGGCTTTCGGAAGTGGCGCAATGACAAACACCATCGGGGATGTGGAAGAAGCCGATGTTGTTCTGGTAACCGGTTCCAACACAACAGAGAACCACCCGGTCTTATCAACCTTTGTCAAACGGGCAGTGGAATTTAAAAAATCAAAATTGATTGTCATCGATCCCCGGCAGATCAAGCTGACGCAATTTGCCGATCTGTGGCTGCGGCCGAATCTGGGTGCGGATGTGGCCTGGATCAACGGACTGATGCATGTCATTATTGCGGAAAATCTCCATGACAAAACCTTTGTCGAGAACCGGACCGAGGATTTTGACGCACTCAAAGCAATGGTGGAAAAATTTACCCCGGATGTTGTGGAACAAATCACCGGCATTCCCGCCCGGCAGATTATCGATGCGGCCCGGCTGTATGCCAACGCCAAAGCCGGAGCCATTTTATACTGCATGGGCATCACCCAGCACACCACCGGAACCGATAATGTGAAATCCCT
>JAABSL010000161.1 GCA_011390415.1 Desulfobacteraceae bacterium | reverse complement strand
GGTGGTCCGGATATTATCGCATGACCCAATATCCGAGTCAGCTGGGCAGAATCGAAGCTCATGTAAGACGCAGGCTCAGATCACGTATAATTGGGCAACAGAAGAGAAGGCGTCATTTGTTTCGGAAATTGGTGAAAAGGAACGTTTCAAAGGCATACGCTGCAAGGACGGTGTTTTCGAACAAGGGAAGATGGGCACTTTCCCATACCTTTGCAATGGGAAGGGCTTATCCGAACCATTATTTCATAAAACATCTGGGTTTGAGGATTCGAACAAATGAGCCGCACCCCCACTGGTTCGGTTTAGAGACATGGATAAAGGTAACATGAGGAGCCGTGTACGGACCCGTACGCACGGTTCTGTGGGCGGACGGGACTCCCTTTTCGGGAGTCCCTCCGACCCGATTATGCCATACGCCCCTACGAAATAAGTTTATGAAAAGGACACAGGAGGTATGAATGAAAATTGATTTGCTGACCAAGGAATATCCGCCCTTTGTCTATGGCGGGGCCGGGGTTCATATTACGTTTCTGGCGCGTGAACTGGCCCGTCTGGAACAACGCGCACATGACGTGCGCGTCTGGTGCTTTGGTAACCAGGATGAACGCATGGAAAATCTGCATATAAAAGGACTCGAACCTCAATTGCCGGATAAGGCGGCAGCGTATCATCATCCGGTGCTGGCCGATACCCTGACCCGGAATGTGGCCCTGGCCGATGCGGTGGAAAGCACGGACCTGGTTCATTGCCATACCTGGTACACCCATCTGGCCGGATGCCTTTTAAAACAATTCCACCAGGTGCCGCTGGTGCTGACCACCCATTCTCTGGAGCCTCACCGGCCGTGGAAACAGGAACAGCTCGGAACCGGATATTTTGCCAGCAAGTGGGTGGAAAAAACCGCATATGAAAATGCCGACGGCGTCATTGCCGTATCCGAAGCCATGAAAGCCGACGTTCAGGCCCTCTATGGCGTGGAGCCGCAAAAAATAGAAGTCATTCCCAACGGCATAGATATTGACCTTTATAAGCCGGTCGCAGATCCCGATCGGGTCCGGCGCTGCGGGATTGATCCTGATAAACCCTTTATTCTTCTGGTTACCCGGATTACCCGGCAGAAAGGCATTCTTCATTTTATTGAGGCGGCAACGCATTTACGCGCAGACTGTCAGGTGGTGCTGTGTGCAAGTGCCCCGGATACCAGAGAATATATGGAAGAGGTGACGGAAGCCGTGGACCGTCTGAAAATGCAATCCGCCAATCCTGTTATCTGGATCCGGGACACGGTTCCGGTGGAAGACATCATTGCATTGTACAGTCATGCGGCTGTATTTGTCTGCCCGTCGGTGTATGAACCGTTCGGCATTATTCTGCTCGAAGCCATGGCCTGCGGAACACCCGTGGTGGCGTCTGCGGTGGGCGGCATTCCGGATGTGATTTCTCCGGGAGAAACCGGGCACCTGGTGGCCTTTGAACCAATGGGAAATGGAAATGCAGAACCGAAAAATCCGGAACAGTTTGCCCGGGATCTGGCCGGACAGGTGGATGCGCTGCTGGGTTCTGCGGACCAGTTATCCCGAATGGGGGAATTGTCCCGCCAGCGGGTGGCGGATCATTTCACCTGGTCAAAAGTGGCCGGTAAAACATTTGAATTTTATAATCGTCTGATAAAAAAATCATAATTTGGATAAAAAACATGAGGGACGGCATATGAAAAATCCCATTGCAACATACCGTGTCCAGTTTAATAAAACGTTTGATTTTAATCAGGCTGCCTGGGAATCAGTGTATTTAAAAGAGCTGGGTATCAGTCATCTCTATGCATCTCCCTGCCTGAAAGCCGTGTCCGGCAGTGTGCACGGGTACGATGTGACTGATTTTACCCGGGTGAATCCCGAACTGGGCGGAATCGAAGCCTATGAACGCCTGTGCGATGTTCTTCAGGTCGCAGGGATGGGTCAGCTCGTAGACATTGTTCCCAACCACATGGCGGCAAACCCTAAAGAAAATCCGCTATGGCGGGATGTCCTAATGTTCGGGGCGGCCAGCCCTTATGCTGATTTTTTTGATATCCACTGGCGGGCCCCGGACGTAAAGATCCGTCAGAAAGTGCTGGTTCCCATTTTAGGCGATCATTATGACAATTGCCTGAAAAATGGGGAACTGCAGTTTAAGCTTCGGGGAACAAAAATCTGCCTGACCTATTATGAACATGAACTGCCGCTTTCCCCGGCTGCCTCAGATAAAATTCGGGAAATGGGCAAGATCCGGGAAATGGCCAAAAAGTCGTCCGCTAAGGCCGGAAAGCAGACCGATTCGGCGCCGGCGGCGCCTGAAACGCAGATGAAAGCGGTTTTAGAGGATATCAATGGGGATCCGGATTGCATTCATGACATTTGCGAGCTTTGCCATTTTCGCCTGGCCTGGTGGCGCACGGCCGCCAGTGACATTAATTTTCGTCGGTTTTTCGACATCAACGAACTGGTGTGCCTGCGCATGGAAAAAGATGCCGTGTTCCATGCGGTCCATGAAATGGCCCTTACGTGGTTTGCCCAAAAAATGATTGACGGGTTTCGCATTGACCACCCGGACGGGTTGTATGATCCAAAAGCCTACCTGATGCAGCTGGCCCAAAATGCCCCCGGCGCCTGGACGGTGGTGGAAAAAATTCTGGAAACCGATGAAAAACTGCCCCTCGACTGGCCAACATCGGGAACCACCGGGTATGATTTTTTATTCCGGGTCAATGGATTGTTTGTGGACCCGGCCGGAGAAGCACCCCTGACAAGGCTTTATGAGGAGATCACCGGCCCGGTGACGGAAATTACGGAAGTGGTACGGCAGAAAAAGCACCTGGTGCTTGAAAAAAGTTTTCCCGGGGAAATCGAACGGCTGGCCCGCCTGCTCACGGACATCCGGTTTCGTCATCGCCCTTACCGGGATCTGATTCAAAAAGATTTATATGAAGCCGTCAAAGAAGTGGTTGCCTGTTTTCCGGTATACCGGACCTATGTCCGTCCGGATTTTAACCCGTCCGACCCTTCCGATCTGGCCGGTTACGGAGAAAGTGGGGCCATAGATGCCACAGACAGAAAGCGGATACAGCAAGCCGTAGCCATGGCCCGGCACCACCAGGCCCGGATTGATCAACGGGCGTGGGATCTGATTGAAAACTGTCTGACTCTCACCCTTACCGGAACCAGTGAATCGGAATTTGTTGTCCGGTTTCAGGCGTTCACCGGACCGGCCATGGCCAAAGGACTTGAAGATACCACGTTTTATTGTTTCAACCGGCTGGTGTCCCTCAATGAGGTCGGCGGCAATCCCGGTGTGTTCGGCGTCTCAATGCCCGAATTTCACGCGCATTGTCAATACATTCAAAAACATTATCCCCTGACGTTGTGCGCCACTGCCACCCATGATACCAAGCGGGGAGAAGACACCCGTCTGCGTATCAACCTGCTGTCGGAAATTTGCGAAAAATGGTCGGATACGGTCACGCAATGGATGACTATGACGGGCAAATATCAAACGGAATATCAAGATCGGAATATGCCCGATGCCAACACCCGGTATCTTTATTTCCAGACACTGGTGGGGGCCTGGCCCATTGATCAGGAACGGATGACCGGTTACATGGAAAAAGCGGCAAAAGAAGCCAAAGTCCACACGTCCTGGACGGAACCGGATGAAACCTATGAAAAAATATTGGCGGACTTTGTGCAAAAAAGCCTGTCTG
>JAABSL010000160.1 GCA_011390415.1 Desulfobacteraceae bacterium | reverse complement strand
GCTTTTGGGCAGTCAGCGCAAACGGGCGTCATTTTATGAAAAACTTCGGGCCGCCGGATTTTCCGATACCGATCTTGAGCGGATATCCACACCGGTGGGACTGGACATCGGGGCCGTGACCCCTGGCGAAATTGCCGTGAGTATTGCGGGCGAGTTAATTGAATACAGGAGGTGTCATGGCCGAAAAACTGGGCGTCATACTGCTGGCTGCCGGAGCATCGCAGCGGATGGGGCAAAACAAGCAGCTTCTTCCTGTGCCGGATGAACCGGCAATACGTTTTTGCATTCGGCAAATACTGGATGCCGGGCTGGAAACCCTCGTCGTGGTGCTCGGCGCAAACAGGGAAAAAATCCGGCCGGTATTGGCGGACCTGCCGGTCACAATTGCCGTCAACACCCGATCCGACAGCCACATGGCAGAATCGGTGAGCTGCGGATTGTCTGAAATGCCGGACCCGGTAACCGGCATCATGATCGCCCTGTGTGACCATCCGCTGGTTTCTTCCACAACCTATGCGGCACTGAAAGCCCTTTATCACCAAACGCCGGATTCGATTCTGCTGCCGGTCTACAAAGGCCGCGGCGGACATCCAACCGTTTTTCCACGGGTTTTGTGCAATGCGGCACACGACAACATTCCCCTCAACCGGGTGGTGCACCGCCATGCCGACCGCATCTGCCGGATGCCGGTAGATGATCCGGCAATTGTTTTGGACATGGACACGCCGGATGATTACCAGCGTGTGCTGTCTCTGGCAACTGAACAGGTTTCAGCCGGTATGGCTTGAAATTTACGACAGCCGGGCTTTTAATTGGATAACACTGGTACTTTATGTAAGATGCAGGAATCAATGGCAGGTATTGGTTTTCCTTTTTTCCCGGCAATGCTTTGAATTTTCCCCAGGTAATCGAAACACGAATATCTATTCCGATGATTCGGTTTTGAAATCTATTGAAAATTGTTAATTTAAGTCATTATCAGATTTTCCCCTGCCTTTGTTAGGGAAAAGAACCGTTCGCAAAGTATCTTTTTTGGAAAAAAGGATAGATTTCCATTTTTTGGGATCTTTATTGCCATATGTATGCGCTAAAAAAAGATATGCACATGGTAAAGCAATGGAAAAAGCAATAATTAAAACAACAACAAAAGAGACATCAATCTTCATTTAATATCACCGTATCCATTTATTTTCGCCCAACTTATTATTTATTGCGTTGCAGTAGCATGACCAGTTACAAGCTACATTTTTTAAACAGCCACAACATTTTCGTTATATATACGTTTGTTGGAATATTTAAGAACTCTGATGATATGGCAATGAAAGAACCATCAGTGACCGAGGCCATGATGGGCGCTGGCGTTTTTGTTATTAAGGTGCCGCAAAGGCAGCGGTTGAATATCATTCAAAGCATCTGATTCAGATTTTTTTGCAAAATACAGGTCCCACCTCAGCTGAATATTCATCCAAAAATCCGCTGAGACCCCAAAAACCTTTGCAAGCCTTAAGGCTGTACTGGGGGAAATGCCTCGCCTTCCATTTATTATTTCATTTACCCTTTGATAGGGGACATTAATGGCATTCGCCAGATCCCGTTGGGTAATACCCATTGGCTTCAAAAACTCCTCTAACAGCATTTCTCCGGGATGGGTTGGTGTTCTATGTGTCGGTATTCGTATCATTATGAATCCTTATTGTTTGTTTTTATTAATGATAATCTGTAATTTCAACATCAGCAGGACCATTATCTGTCCATATAAAACAAATGCGATATTGATTGTTTATACGGATGCTGTGTTGCTCTTTTCTGTCTCCTGATAGCAACTCCAGTCTATTTCCTGGGGGAACTCTGAGTTCGTCAAGTGTTAATGCGGAATCCAATTGATCAAGTTTTCTGGCTACAATGTACCAGAGGCTTTGAGGACATATCTTTCTTGAGGCTTTTGTTGATTTGCCGTTGAAAATATCCTGGGTGGCCTGATTTTTAAATGATTGTAGCATGGATTTACAGTAACACGGTCCCCATGCTATTTCAAGCCAAATTTCCAAAATTTTTTAGGAGAGCATCTTGTTGATAAAAATAGACAAAATTGCCGAAACAGTTGTCAGTGCACCTTGCGATAAGAATTCCGTACCGTTTCCTGTCTTTCCCTTTATTGAGACACCCCAACATATTGTGGCACAGTCAAGTTTTCAAAAAAGTGTGATTACAGATGGAGAAGCCACGTTTTTTATCTTGCATGAAACTCCAGACTTGTCTGTAATAATCCAAAACGATAAAAATTTACTCTACAGGCTCTATGAAATATCCTCTATGTGCAATACCGGATTCCGCCCCTTGTATGAGCTGAGGAATCCTGACGTCAGGCATGATTATTTTTGAGTGATTCTCCCAAAATAATAAAAGGCGCAGACTGAAAAACAGTCAACGCCTTTTATTGGAACGTATTCGGCCCGGAAAATGAAATTAAATCAGCTTAAAACACTACTGATGAAACCGTAAAAACGGGATTCCATTCCCGACTAATAGCGCCAGCTAATTGCCGGGTAAGAAACCCGGCCTACGATGCAGTATTTGTTGATACTGTGGTGATTCGCCACCATGAAATCCTTTTACGAAGCCGCTTGTTAAAGACCGGCGGCCTCCATAATATCAACGACCTTTTCTTCCTTGCCGATGGCCATGATATGTACCCCGTCACAGATATTTTCTTCCTTGAGCTGTCGGATCATGCGGCCGGCGATTTCAATGCCTTTGTTTAAGGCCCCGCCTTTTGGCGCGGATGCCATTTCATCGATCAGCGACTGGGGAACCGTCACACCGGCCACGTTTTTGTTCATAAACCGGGCCATGGGCGCGGAGGTCAGCAGAATTACACCGGCTAAAATCTTGACCGGAAACTGGCGCGCGTATGCCATGAATTTTTTGAAATTTTCCATGTCGTAAACCGCCTGGGTCTGAATAAACTCCGCACCGGCTTCGAGTTTTTTTTCGAATTTGATGAGCTGGGGCTCGATGGGGTTGGCTTCCGGTGTTACAATGGCGCCGGCGCAGAACCGCACCCCGCCGTCAAGTTCATTGCCGGCCATGTCCTTTCCTTTTTCCATGGTCCGGATGGCCGCCACCAGCTGGCTGGATTCCAGATCAAATACCGCTTTGGCCTCTTTATGATCCCCGAGCATGACAGAATCCCCGGTCAGGCACAACACATTGCCAACCCCCCGGCTGGCGGCAAACAAAAGGTCGGCCTGAAGCGCCAGCCGGTTGCGGTCCCGGCACGTCATCTGCAAAATGGGTTCACCGCCCATCTCTTTGACCAGAATCGCGCCGCCCAGGGAAGGATACCGCATGACCGAACTCTGGTGATCGGTCACATTCATCGCATCCACCTTGTCCTTTAACAGCTCGATATGGTGCTTCATCGTTTCCAGGTTGGTGCCTTTTGACGGGGCGGCCTCGCAGGTTACAACAAATTTACCTGAATCCAGGGCCTTTTTAAATGCTGTCGGCATATGTCTTTCCTTTCACCACGAAATAATTATTCCACCGGAATTTTAAATTTTCCGGGACTCGGTTCTCCCAGATGATTTCTGGGCTTCTGGTATTTTCGCATGGAATCCAGGCGTCCCAGTTCAATCAGCCGGTTGTAAATGGCTGTCCACGCACAGTCCTTGTCCGAATCAATCTCGCATTTCCCGTTATTGGTTCCTCCGCAGGGTCCGTTGACCAGCCCTTTATGGCAGGTGGTCACCGGG
>JAABSL010000159.1 GCA_011390415.1 Desulfobacteraceae bacterium | reverse complement strand
ACAGGAAATTTTTAAAACACTGGATGACTGTTGCGGTTCGGACACCCTGATTGCCAGCAACACTTCGGCCATCCCCATCACCGAACTGGCCGCTGTCACCGCGCGCCCGGAAAAAGTGCTGGGCCTTCATTTTTTCAGCCCGGTCCCCATGATGATGGCGGTGGAAGTGATCAAGGGGATGCGGACCACCGATGAAACCGCGCAAACCGGCAAAACATTTGTGGAACAGATCGGCAAGACCCCCATCATGGTCAACCGGGATGTGGCCGGGTTTGTGATCAACCGGATCAACATGCCCGCCGCCATGGAAGCCATGCGCCTGGTGGAGGAAGGGGTGGCTTCGGTGGAAGACATTGACAAGGGGCTGAAGCTGGCCTCGGGCCGGAAAATGGGAATTTTTGAAACCGGCGACATGGTGGGCCTGGACGTCACCCATGGTGCGCTCATGGCCATGTATCACGAAACCGGCGATTCCCGCTGGTACCCGCCCCTGCTGCTGCGGCGGAAAGTCAAAGCCGGGCATTTGGGACGAAAAGCCGGCCGGGGGTGGTATACCTACGACGCCGGCAAAAAGGATGGGCAATCATAAGTGCCTTATCCTGAAATTTCTGCGCAAAAAAAACAAGATTCTTCAATTACGGATACCTTTCATGCCCCATTTCAAATTTAACATAAGAGACATCCTGTTCATCTTAAACGAGCAGCTCAATTACGGCTCGCTGTGCGTCCTTCCCCGCTATCAGGGCCTGAATGCCAAAACCCTGGATCTGATGGTGAACGAATCAGCCCGGTTCGCCAAAAAGGTGGTGGCCCCCCTGCAGGAAATCGGTGAAGCAAATGGCGTGACATTTTCCCGGGGCCGGGTCTCCTGCCCGAAAGAATTTAAAGACGCCTTTGCTCTGTACGGCGAAAACGGCTGGATTGCCGCGGCCCGGGACACCAGATACGGGGGCCAGGGATTTCCCCACATGATGCGGATTGTGATCAACGATCTCATGTACGGGGCCTGCCAGTCTTTTAACATGGCCCCGAGCCTTACCCACGGGGCGGCCCACCTGATTGAAACATTTGCCGGCGAAGAACTGAAAGAACGGTTCGTTCCCAAATGTTATGCCGGGGACTGGTCCGGCACCATGTGTCTCACCGAACCGGATGCCGGCTCCAACCTGGGCAACATCCGAACTTCAGCCGCTCGTCACGGCGACCAGTTTAAAATCAAAGGCATTAAAACCTTTATTTCCTGGGGGGAGCATGATCTGACGGAAAACATCGTGCATCTTGTGCTGGCCCGGATCAACGGCGCCCCCGGCGGCGTGAAAGGCCTTTCCCTGTTCATTGTGCCCAAAATCCGGGTCAACGACGACGCCTCTTTAGGCCCGGAAAACGACGTGCGGTGCATAAATATTGAAAAAAAGCTCGGCCTGCACGCTTCTCCCACCTGCACCCTGGAATTCGGTGCCAGAGACGACTGCATCGGATATCTGTGCGGAACGGAAAACCAGGGCCTGGCCCATATGTTCCAAATGATGAACGCCGCCCGGATCAACACCGGGGTCAGCGGCATGGCCATTGCCGGCACCGCCTATTTAAACGCCCTGGCCTACGCCAGAAAACGGATTCAGGGAAAAGACATTTGCCGCAACACCCCGGACGATGTGCCGATTATCCGGCATCCGGACATCCGGCGCATGCTGTTGTGGATGAAAGCGTCCGTAGACGGCATGCGCTCTATGATCTACACGGGCGCGTTCTGGTCGGACCTGGCCCATGAACTGGAAGACGGAGATGAAAAAAACCATTACCGGCATCTGGTGGATTTCATCACCCCCATTATCAAGGCATTTTGCGCGGACACCGGTTTTGCGGTCTGTGAAACCGCCATCCAGTGCCTGGGGGGATACGGGTACTGCCAAGATTTCCCCCTGGAGCAGTATTTGCGGGATGTAAAAATCATGTCCCTGTATGAAGGCACCAACGGCATTCAGTCGATTGACCTCATGGGCCGGAAAATGACCGCCAACGGCGGGGCCCCCTTTCGGGCGTTTACCCATGAAATTGAGACATTCTGCAAAAAAAACAGAAGACATCCGGCTTTGGGAAAACAGGTCCAATGCCTGGAAAAAACCTTTAACGAGATTTTCCGGGGTGTCATGAAAATAAACGACCTCCGGAAAACCGATCCGGCCTGCTGGGGGTCAGTGACATATCCGGCCCTGCTGTGTTTCGGGGAACTGATCATGGCCTGGCGGCTGCTGGACATGGCTGTCATCAGCGCCCGTCTTTCAGAGCAAAAGGGGAAAAATCATTTTTATACCGGCAAAATATTGCAGGCCACCTGGTATACGGACGTCACCTTGCCGCACACCCGGACACGAATTGCCTCCTGCCTGCGCAAAGGACAAGAAATCGCGGACATGCCGGAAGCCGCATTCTGAGCCTGACAGGCTGACTCCATATTTAAGATCAAAGGTTTCGGGTTTCAGTGTTCAGACCAACAGCCGACAGGCACTATCCTGACAGCAGACACCTGAACCCTTCATCCGCATGGCGATTTGATAAATTTTAAGATTCAACTTTTTTTGAAAGCAAAGGATTATAAACAATGCAACTTAACGACGTGGTGCTCATCGACATCGTGCGCACGGCATTCGGCCGGGCCGGGGAAAAGGGCATTTTCTGGAACACCCGGGCCGAAGACCTGGCCGTGCCGCTGCTCAGGGCATTAATCCAACGCAACCCGGGGGTTCTGCCCTCTATGATCGAGGACAGCATCTGGGGCGTGACCAACCAGGTCAAAGAACAGGCCGGCACCTTAGGCCGGATGGTGACCATGCTGGCGGACTGGGGATGGGAAATTCCCGGATGCTCCATTGACCGGATGTGCGCAAGCGGCCTCACCGCCATGGGATTTGCCGCCACCACCCTTGCATCGGGCATGGCCGACTGCCTGATTGCCGGCGGGGTGGAACACTTAGGGCATGTGCCCATGGGATTTATGCGGGTCCACCATCCCCGGGCCGCAGACGTCATGGGGGATGAATCCGCCCTGGTCATGGGGCTGACCGCGGAAAATATTCATGACCGGTTTCCCGAGTTCACCCGGGAAATGGCCGACGCCTATGCGGCCCAATCCCAGAAAAAAGCCGAAATCGCCATGACCGGCGGCAAAATGAAAAAGATGATTATTCCCATTGACGTAGAGATGTCCGACGGCACCCGGATGGTGGCGGATATGGACCAGCATCCCCGGCCCGGCACCACGGTTGAAAAACTGGATGAGTTAAAACCGGCATTTCGCGAAAACGGGCGGGTGACCGCGGGAAACGCGTCCGGATTAAATGACGGCGCCTGTGCCGCGTTGATGATGAGCCGACAGAAAGCTGAGGCACTGGGCCTTCAGCCGAAAATGCGGTGGGTGGCGTCCGCGGTGGCTGGCGTGGATCCGCGCATCATGGGCACTGCGCCGGTGCCGGCCACGGAAAAGGTGCTGAAAATGACCGGGCTGACCACAGATGACATGGATTTTGTGGAAATCAATGAAGCCTTTGCCGTGCAGGTGCTGTATTGCCTGGACCGGCTGGGCCTGGCATGGAATGATCCCCGGGTCAACTGCTATGGCGGCGCCATTGCCTACGGCCATCCCCTGGCCGCCTCCGGCCCCCGGCTGGTGGCGTTTTTGGACAAGCTGTTTGAGGAAAATCCCACAGCCCGTTACGGACTGACCACTTTGTGTGTGGGTCGGGGGCAGGGGGTGTCGACCA
>JAABSL010000158.1 GCA_011390415.1 Desulfobacteraceae bacterium | reverse complement strand
CGCGCAGCCGGCAGACCAGACGCGCAGGGTGTGGTCTGCAAAAAACCGCGGCAGAATTTTTTCCGGTAAAATTTCCCATAACCGGTAATCCCTGAAAAACCGGCTGACGGGAACGGTTAAAAGACGTTCACAGTCATATTTTACCACCGAATCCGCCGCCAGCCGCTTGATATAATCACTCATATCCCGGCATCCCAGTTCAGTCATATGACGCAAAATTCGCTTTTTCACCCCTTTTTTCACTTTCTGGTACCCGGCCCAGGAAAATGAAAAATATTCCAGCAGCATGGAAAACTGCTCATTGTCCATAATCGCCTCTTTTTTCAGTTTATATTTACCGGACGCGGATTCTCTGATTTTGTTTCTTAAAAAACGCAGTGGCAGATTAAACATCATAATTGACCCCGGCTGTCGAAGTCAACAAACCGGAGCAGCGGTTTTTTTCTTGCGCTAGGGAATTTATTTATATAGATAAAATCAGATTTTAAAAAAAAATCAGATTCAACATTTTTTTTCTTCGACCATAGGGTGCCACCGGAACATACAATCAAAGCATACCAATTGATCATGCAGATGAATAAGGGGGAAGCTGTTTAATGAAAACCGATCGAATTACGACTGCGGCAGTTAATGGCCACCAGAATGTTAAATATTACCGAAAAATTCATGAAGTTGCCACCGAAGACGGCATGAACCTGATCATGATCGAAAAATCACCGGTGAACAAAACACCCAAAGGATATGTCATGCTGGTTCACGGGCTGGGCCAGAACCGCTACACCTGGACCCTGACCAAAAGAAGCCTTGAGAATTATTTAATTGAAAACGGATTTACCACGTTTAACATTGAACTCAGGGGACACGGCCTGAGCCGCGCCAACGGCAGCAACCACCCGGAGACATTTGAAACTTATCTGGATTACGATATGCCGGCTTTTATTGATGCCATTTTTGAAAAAACGGGCGGAGAAAAATTCTTTTATATGGGCCACAGCCTGGGCGGATCCATATCCTACTGCATCGGCTCCAAATTCCAGGATAAGCTGGCGGGAATTATCTCCATTGGCGGCCCCTTTCACATGGCCCTGGGCAACCGGCTGCTCAAATCCATTGCCCATATCGGGGTCGCCCTCGGCAATCTGAACCCCTTTCCAAAATTCCAGCCGGATGTATTTTATATTGATTATATCGGTATTATGGTTTCCATGGGGCTGGTCAACCTGATGGATCATCGCTTAAATCGAATTCCGCTGCAGATCTGGCATCCCGGCAGCATAGAAGAAGACATCTTAAAAGAACGGATCACCAAAGGATTTGACCGCACCAGTTTTAACGTGATCAAGTTCTTTTTCAGATGGGGAGCCCTGGGCAAATTTGTCAGCAGTGACGGAGAGATTGATTTTGAAGAACACATCGAAGATCTGCGCATCCCGATCCTGTTCGTCAATGGCGACCGGGATTACGGGGTGCCTGAAATAGCCGTCCGGGAAGCCTTTGAAAAAGCCGGGTCCGACGATAAAACATTCAAAACATTTGGAATGGAAGATTCCGGCCATCACTGGGGGCATTGTGACCTGATCTGCGGAAAACATGCCCCGGAGGTGACCTGGCCGTTCATGCTGGACTGGCTCAATGAACGGATTTAAAGGAGACCTTCATGGATTATGATTATGCGGTCATCGGCAGCGGCTTCGGCGGCAGTGTGGCAGCCTTTCGCCTGGCGGAAAAAGGCTATAAAGTCGTGGTTCTGGAACAGGGCGCAGAGGTCACGGCCGAAGATATCGAAGAAGGAGACGCCGATATCCGGCGCCTCAACTGGATGCCGGCATTGGGCATGTCCGGATATTTTTCCCAGGATTTTTTCCGCCATGTCACCCTGGTCCGGGGAGTCGGCGTGGGCGGCGGCAGCCATGTGTATGCCGCGGTGCTGTTAAAGCCAAAAGATGAATTTTACGAGGATTCCGCCTGGACCGGAATGGGAATTGACTGGAAAACGGAACTGGCCCCGCACTATGATACCGCCGCTGCCATGCTGGGGGTGACGGAAAATCCCGTCAAAGATATTCAGGACGCATATCTTGAAAAAACAGCAGAAAAAATGGGAGTTGGGCAGTCATTCGGCCCTACACCCAACGGCATTTATTTCGGCACCCCGGAAGTGATGGCACCGGACCCGTTTTTTGGCGGCCGCGGCCCGCACCGCTCAGGATGTCATCTGTGCGGCCGGTGCCTGACCGGATGTCCCCATGGTTCCAAAAACACCCTGGACAAAAACTACCTGTATCTTGCCCGGCGGCTGGGGGCGGTGATTCTTCCGTTTAGAAAAGTCTTTGATATTCTGCCCCGGGAGCAGGGAGGATATCTGCTGCAAATCAGACATCCCGTAAAAAAATTCAGAAAATACCCGCCCGTGCGCGCTAAAAAAATCGTGCTCGCCGCCGGTGTTTTAGGCACCCTGGAACTGCTGTTTCACTGCCGGGATGTGGCCAGAACCCTGCCCGCGATTTCATCCGAACTCGGCAAAAAGGTTCGCACCAACAGTGAAGCCATTGTCGGGGCCCTGGCCGCAGACGAAAATCTGGACCTGACATACGGTACGGCCATCTCGTCCCATTTTTACCCGGATGCCCACACCCATATCACGCAGAACCGTTTTCCCAAGGGCTATAATTTTATGAAATTTTTCACCGGTCCGCTGGTGGATCATCCGAATCCGATGATCCGGTCGCTGAAAACCCTCGGCACCATTCTCCTCCGACCGGCATTGCTGTATCGAAACTGGACCGCCAAAAACTGGAACAAACGGGTAACATTTCTTACGGTTATGCAGCACCTGGACAACCAGATTTCACTCATTTACGGCAGAAAAGCGTCTTTTCTGTTCCGCCGGGGTCTGAAGTCCAAAGTTGTCAAGGGCAAAGAAGCCCCCACGTTTCTGCCCGTGGCAAACGAAGCGACCAAAACACTGGCCGGGGTATGTAACGGACAACCGCTTAATATTCTCACTGAAAGCATCGGCAACACCGCCACCACCGCCCATATCCTCGGCGGCTGCCACATGGGCAGGTCCGCAGCAGACGGGGTAATCGACACCCGCCATGAGTTGTTCGGCTACCCGGGTATCTTTGTCACGGACGGGGCATCGGTCTCGGCCAATATCGGCGCCAATCCCAGCCTGACCATTACGGCCCTGGCGGAACGGGCCATGAGTCTGATCCCGGCGGCTAATGGAAGCGAATAATTGAAAAAGCATCTCTTGACACAACCTCTTAATTGTATATATTGTTATTACAGTATAACAATATTAACGGAGGACTTAAAATGAGTGCGCAAATGATTGTTCGCATTGATCCCGAGCTCAAAGCCAAGGTAAACAGCTTTGCAGTTTCTGACGGGAAAAACGTCAGCCAGGTAGTCCGGGAACTTTTGGAAGCGTATGTGAAAGACCGTGACATCGGGGCATATGTAGATGATCTGTGGAATCGGACTCGCAATAAACTCGAATCAAAAGGAATCGGCCCTGACGACATCCAGCGGATCATTGACGAAGTGAGAGCCGCTAAATGATAAAAGTTGTGATGGATACCAATGTATTTGTCTCTTCATTTTTTGGCGGAAACCCCCGAAAAATTATTGATTTGTGGAAAGACGGATCGATTCATCTGTGTCTTAGCAGAGAAATTATCGACGAATATGTTGAAGTTCTTCAACGAATGGGGCTACGGAATGAAAAAGAACTTGAAGAACTGCTGGATCTTTTTGCCCGAGGATTTCATGTTGTTTTTACAGCACAGCCCCCCACGCTTCATGTGATTGATAAAGATCCGG
>JAABSL010000157.1 GCA_011390415.1 Desulfobacteraceae bacterium | reverse complement strand
TGTGGAATGGAATCTGCTGGTTGAAAAAGCCAAAGCGTTTTTGCACAGCGGGGTCTCGGAATCCCATTTAAAAGACAGTGAAGAATAAATTAAATGGCTGCCGCAATTTCTCTGCTGATCATCATTTCTTTGTCCATCATCATTACCCGGATCGCCACAGTGGCGCTTTCCCATACCGGACTTTCAAAAGAAAGCGCCAAATTCCAGGCCCGGTCTGCATTTACCGGCGTGGGATTTACAACGAGTGAAGCTGAAAAGGTGGTCAATCACCCGGTGCGCCGCAAAATCCTGATGCTGCTCATGCTTCTCGGAAATGCCGGTATTGTTTCCGCTATCTCTTCTTTGATCCTGACCGTAGTCAATTTCGACAGATCGGAAAACGCTTATCTTCAGATAGTATTTCTGATAACGGGAATCGGTGTCCTGTGGGTCATGGGCTCCAGCAAATGGCTGGACATTCATGTATCGCGTCTGATCAGCTTTTTGTTAAACCGGTATACCCGGTTAAAAGTCATGGATTACGAATATCTTCTGAATTTGTCCGGAGATTACAGTGTGTCTGAAAGACAGGTGGATGAGAATGACTGGCTGGCCAACCGGACATTAAAAGATTTAAAACTGCGGAACGAAGGCGTAATGGTTTTGGGCATTGTTCGCAAGAATGGTACCTATATCGGTGTGCCGGACGGATCTTCGAAAATTCTTCCGGACGACGATCTTATTTTATACGGTCGCGATGAAGTGCTTGAAAAAATTTGCCGGCGTCAGAAAGGAATTTCAGGCAATATCGATCATGAGGCATCGGTATCCAGGCAGAAGCAGGTTGAAAAAGAGGAAAAAAAATCCGATCCCGGTGAACAGAATTCGGAAAAAAATAATTAGTTTTTGTACGGAAAGTCTCAAAATATCAATTTTTCTGTCATTGCGAGAGAGGAACGAGCGAAGCAATCTCCTCCTCGACAGAGGATTACTTGGTCTTTCGTTCCTCTCTTCTCTTCTCTTCTCGTAATGACAGTCTGTCTTTTGAGGTTTCCGGTCAACCACCGAATAAAAATAAGGCCTTTTTATTCATTATAATTTTAGGTGACAACAGCTAATCACCGCCTAAAACGTAAACCCGATCCCGATACTGTAAACAAACCGGCCGTCATCGAAATTATCATCCGCCTCTTCTGCGTCATCGAACAAAAACGCATACTCGATCATACCGAACAGAAATGTGGTATCGTTTACCAGGCACTTTAAACCGCCTTCCGGACCCGCAATAAACTGTTCTTCCACTGTATCTCCGTAAAGCATGCCGAAATTGGCACCGATAAAGGGATATAACGGATACATATCGAAATGATAATCAAAGGCCCCCCGGGTAGAACCGTTCCAGTCATTATCTCCGGGTCGGTCGGCAAAAGAGATGCCCTGCCGAACAACCAGTTCCATATTATCCGATACAAAATAGCCGACTGCTGCCTCAGTTGAAAGCGTGGTTCCGTCCAGGCTTTCATCACTGCTGCCGCTTCCCACCAGGGTCAGTTCCCATTGTTCCTGAGAAAAGGCTCTCATCTCCTGGGCTGATGCCGATGCGGCAAAACCCATGAAAAAAACAATAATCAAAATAACGGTTATTCTTGTCCTCATTTTTTCCTCCTGATTTTTGATGGATTTTAAAAATACCCGGGTTAAGCGATTCCAAGCCGCCTATAACCGGACAATTATAATTTCATCATCGTTTTGCAGCGAATTCACGTAATGTATTTGTGGCTGTTTCCAAAGACGTTGGGCCCTCAACCATTTTTATGCTGACATCCACACTGTGGAGATTGATGGGTTTTCCCGTATGGTCGGATAGTGCCGCGGCGATTTGATCCAGGTTGGGTTCACCCTTTTTTTGAGGGCCGATGACAGCGATTTGCGCCAATGCAACATCCTTTGAATCATTTTGGCCGAATGTTCCGCCGGGCAGATAAATTGCGCCGGTGGCAAAATCCACGATAAAGGCGACCAGCCCCGGAACCACCACAATTAATAAGCAAAGGCCGTCCATGATGACGACCCCCGGATCGATCCGGCCTTTCGGCTGCCCTACCCGCTCCGGATAAATAATCGTACCGCACGCTGAAATGCATACTGCCAGCACCACTGCCATAACAATAGACAAATATTTATTTTTATTATATTTTTTTAAAATCATGGTTGCTTGCCTCCTTTCCTCCGGCTGAAGAACAGGCAGCTATGCTGGCGGGCGCCGACGACCGGCAAACAAAAAAATGACAAACATTATAAGGAAAACAAAAAACAGGATTTTGGCAATTCCCACGGCCGCTCCGGCAATCCCGGTAAATCCCAGCAGGCCCGCAATAATGGCAATAATAAAGAATGTCACCGCCCAGCTAAGCATTTTTCAGCCTCCTTTTCTGTCCGGTTGCGATTATTCCATTACAGATGAAATCATGTCGGTGGTTTTCTTCTTTGCAGACTCATAGGCTGATTCAAGATCTTTCATTGACGCGGCCATCTTTTCCTTCATGTCAGCCCAGGTGTCAGCGCTGGCGTCCTGCAAATTTTCCAGTTGATTTCCAACCGCATCTCTCTGGTCTTTCAATTCTTCCAAAGCTTTGTTCGCAGCTTTTTTTGATTCATCCGACCAGTCCTGCGCTTTTGCCGAAATATCTTCCTGGAGTGCGTCAATTTTTTGATCATACTCCGACAATTTCTGATTCATTTGTGCCATGTATTCATCTTTTTTCTCTTTGGCTGCTTCAGACATGGCGCTCATGGCCTCTCCGGCTTCCTCTTTTACATCCTGTGCTTCCTGCTGAATGTCTGTTGAAACAGTATCCTGCTCATCACCGCCGCAACCCCAGACACCAAAAACCAAAAACACACCCAGTAAAATGCCAAGTATTTTTTTAATCGTCATTTTAAATCTCCTTTTTCTTGTTTAAATTTTCAAATATCCGGTTTTGCAAAATTATCTGATTAAAACCGTCGTCACCACCATATTCATATAATATATTCAAAAAATCAGGCCTGCCATACGGTAAACACTTTATTTGGCGTTGATTTATCATGTACTTGATTGACCCGGAAAACCTGATTTAAGAATCAAAAAATATAAGACAAAGTGATCGAACCAAAAACATGCCCTTTATCCTGTTCTTCAAACTCCGGAGAACGGTAAACGTGGGCGTAGGTCAGTTTAAATGTCTTATAATTGACGGACAGACCGGAAGAAAAATCACCGACAAACGGTTTTTTGTCCACACTGTGGCTGTCTGTAAATGTATTGCCGTCCAAAAAGATATTATGCGCAACCGCCCGGCCCTCAATGCCTAAAAAAGCCGTGATGCTGAATCTATGCCATCGGCTGGTACGGTTGCCGGAACCATCGACGGGAACACTGACATTGCTCCCCGGCCGGACCAGAGCATTTCCGAAATCAGACGGTATGTGATAACCAAAGCGGAATTCCGCTCCGGTATTGGCATAAACGGCAAACGTACCGGCAGTAATGCCCGCATGAGGAATCAGGTCCCATCCCCATCCGATTGCCGCCTCTTCGGAAACAAGCCGGAGACTGCGCTGAAGAGTCAGAGTGAAACCGAATTCATTTTTGAGCTGATTGTCCCACCCATCGGGTATCGATGATCCGGTGATTTCGTGGACAAACCTCTGACTGTCTTCGGCAAGAGAGTCGGGACCGACAATCCCTAAGTTTAATTCAATCGTGTCCAGGGTTGTCTCATTTTTCCGATGCAGCGCAAACCCCAGATATGTCAGGCCCGCGTAAGGCCGGTCATCTTTGATAAGTTCTCTGGTTTCAATATCTTCCGGGGTATACAT
>JAABSL010000156.1 GCA_011390415.1 Desulfobacteraceae bacterium | reverse complement strand
CATCCAGTCATAACCGCATGTTTTCGGGTCAGAGGATACTGTCGGCAATAATCCGGCTTGATTTCCTGGATACTGCATTCATAGCGACCATTTATCGGGGACGGCACAAGCCATGGACATTTTTCATATAATTCCCCGGAACCGGCTTTTTTCCATATTCTAAATCGGGGGATTCCGGCTCCGGACGGCGCAATAACCATTATCTTATCCAAAATATCCTGGCGGGCAAGTTTTTTCCACCGGTTGTAATCATTTTCCGTGCAGTCATTATGATATTTCAGATTGCGGCAGCAGTTTCCGCATTGCCGGCATTTAAAGTCTGACATTTGGGTTTTTATCCAAATGCCGTCACGGCGGTTGTGAGTATCCTGACCGGGCCATGCGGATGTCTGAAATATCCTGGCGCATATTTCCGCCATCACGGGCAGGGGGAAAAATTTCTCAGTTAATCTGGCGAAAAGATAACGGCTGAGTTCACGATCGCTCAAATGCCGGATTTTGCTTTTTTTGCCGCGGCTCATCAGTACACAATCGGTTCTGCTTTCCCGGGCCACAATATTCTGGTTGTCAGTAAGGATGGGGCATAGCTCCTGGAAAAGTTCAAACTGAGGTTCATACTGGTTAAAATCGTGGCGGATGGCATCAAGTACCTGATTGTATGTGAGAAAGATTTTGTCATGTGTTTTCATGGTCAGCTGCGAGCCTCCTCCCCGTCATTCCGGCAGTCTTTTAGCCGGAATCCAGTTAAATGATCGCATGATACAAATCCTTTCAATCGAAATTCTTTGTTTCAATAAATTTTGCTTTACATTTTTATTCCCAGCATTTCAATGGTTTCTCCCGCTGGGTAATAGAGACCATGCCTCCATGTAGTTCGTACCAAACCGGATTATGGATTCCGGCTAAAAGACTGCCGGAATGACGAAGGATGTTCCACAATCATCGATGTACCTCTTCCCTTCGTAAGTGGATAACCAATTTATAAAAAACACCGCCATTATAAAGTTAGCGCTTATGGGAATAAATCCCGCCCCCTGCTTTTGAAGGAAGATAAATAACCGGCAGGCAAGGCCTGCCTGCCGGTATAATTTAAGTAATTAAAACACCAAGGCAATGTTTTCAGTTTGCCTGGTTTTATTGTAAAAATTTGTTTTTACGAATAAATATTTTTGTACTGCTCCCGGATGACTTTTTTGTCAAATTTGCCCACGCTGGTTTTGGGAATGGCATCCACAAAAATAACCGCTTCGGGCAGCTGCCATTTGGCGAATTTTTTGGCAAGGTGTTCGATGATATCTTCTTTCGTGAGGGTCTGTTTATCAGTTTCCCTCGGAACAACGAGAACAACGGGGCGCTCTTCCCATTTCGGGTGGACAACACCGGTGACTGCGGCTTCCAGCACCCCGTGGTGGGCCATGGTCTCGTTTTCCATGTCAACGGAAGAAATCCATTCACCGCCGCTTTTGATCAGGTCTTTGACGCGGTCCGTGATTTTTATATATCCTTCCGCATCCATGGTCCCGGCGTCTCCGCTGCGCCAGTAACCGTCTTCGGTAAACTGGTTTTCAGACCCCGGCGCATTGTAATAACTGCCGGTAATCCAGGGTCCCCGGATCAGGATTTCCCCCGGCGATTTCCCGTCATAGGGGACTTCCTTTTCTTCATGGTCGACAATTTTAACATCTAAGCCCACCACCGGATATCCTTGTTTGCGTTTTAAATCCCATTGTTCATCTTCAGACAGGTCTTCGGCCAGCCAGGGCTTTAATTTATTGATGGTCACCAGGGGCGTGGTTTCCGTGGCACCATAAGCATGGACAATTTCCGCACCGGTTAATTTAAAATAGTCTTTCATCAGCGCAAGGGAGGGTTCGGATGCGCCGGACAGAAAACGGGCGCCTTTTAGATCCGGTTTTTTGTCCAGTTTCCGGATATACTCGAGCATGGGCATGAACAGGGCCGGCGCGCCGGCGGAAACAGTCACCCCTTCGGAAACCAGCGGTTCGGCCAGGCTGCCCAGATCGGCGATATTGTACATGCCGGGCAGAACATATTTGGCGCCGATGAGAAATGTTGCCTGGGGCATGCCCCATCCCAGCGCGTGAAACATGGGCACCAGCTGATAGAAACAGTCATTGCTGGTCATTTCCGCGTTGGTGCCGATGGTCATGGCATGCAGGTAAACATTTCGGTGGGAATAATACACCCCTTTGGGACGGCCGGTGGTGCCGGTGGTGTAGCATGCGCCGTATGCGGATTTCTCATCCAGTTCCGGCCATTGGATATTTTCGTCTGCTTCTGCAACCAGTTTTTCATAACTGTAGACTGGTGACAGGGAGGTCTTGATTTCAGAAAGATCCTTGTCGGTGAGTATGATGTATCCTTTGACCGTGTCGCACTGCCCGGCAATGGCTTCGGCAATGGGAATCAAGGTTTCATCCACCAGAATGAATTTGGTTTCCGCATGGTTGACCACGTAACTCAGATCAGGGGGCGCCAGGCGGATATTTAACAGAAGCAGGACCGATCCGATGCCGGGAATGCCGAAATAGGCTTCCAGATGGCGGTGGGTGTTCCAATCGAGCACGCCGATCCGGTCGCCGATCTCAGCGCCCATGGCGGACAGGGCGTTGCCCAGTTTTTTAACGCGGTCATAGGTGCTTTGATAGGTGAAACGAAGCTTGGTGCCGTCCGGCCGGATGGAGACGACTTCCTGTTTTCCGAAGCTCCTGGCGGCATGCTGCAGAATGCGAATGACATTTAACTGGTAGTCATCCTGGGACGTGGCCGGAAAGCCCATGATCGGGGGGGTGCGCATGATTATCCTCCTTCTTGAAATGTGGTTAAAAAAATTCAGAATCAGAAGAACGCATTATAAACGCTGAGTTAAATTCAGGTCATATACAAAAATAGGATATTTTCAGAATAAAGGAAACTAAAAAAAGTCGGATAAAGAGATGATCAGTTGATCCGGCGACGATGAAACGATCTGATGAACCGGACGGTGCCGGTCATTCCGTTGATAACTATGGAATGGGATGTGGCCCCTTTGGCGTCATATTTTACCCCGGAAAGAAAAGATCCGCCGGAAATTCCCGTGGCGGCAAAAAATGCATCTTTGCTTTTGATCAGGGTTTCGACAGTCAGAATTTCATTCAGATTCGTGCCATATGATTGGATGGCCTGTCGTTCCGCCTCGCTCCGGGGCGCTAAACGGGCAAACATCTGACCGCCCAGTGCGCGGATGGCGGCGGCGGAAATTACGCCTTCCGGAGTTCCGCCGGTGCCCATCATGACATCCACATCCGACTCGGGATTAACCACCATCAACGAACCGGCCACATCCCCGTCCGTATGCAGCTGGATGCAGGCACCGGTTTTCCGGATGTCGGCAATCAGCTGCCGGTGTCTTGGTTTTTCAAGTACAAACACCACCAGTTCGCTGATTTCTTTGCCGATGGTTTTGGCGATATGGGTCAAGTTGTCTTTTACCGGAGCATCGATATCGATGCCGGCAGCGGCTTCCGGCGGCGGGACAATCTTTTTCATGTAATAGCTGGGGCCCGGATCATACATGGTGCCGGCCGGAGATGCCCCCACCACGGCAATGGCATTGGGGCGGCCAAGGGCCAGGAGGTTGGTTCCTTCCACCGGGTCTACCGCTAAGTCCAAAGCCGGGCCGCTGCCGTTACCGACTTTTTCGCCGTTGTAGAGCATGGGCGCGTTGTCTTTTTCGCCTTCGCCGATGACAATGGACCCATTGATATCGATTGATGAAAACGCGCTTCTCATGGCATCAACGGCCGCGCCGTCACCGGCTTCTTTTTGTCCTCTGCCGAGAAATCGCCCGGCGGCGAGGGCTGCGGATTCCGTGACCCTTACCAGGTTCAGGGCCAGATTTTTATACATG
>JAABSL010000155.1:10605-27953 GCA_011390415.1 Desulfobacteraceae bacterium | reverse complement strand
CTTAAGGGTTTCTCCGGAAGAAGAAATGGAAGGACTGGATTTTACGGAACACGGCGGCAATGCCTACCCGGATTTTGAAATTTCATCTTATTCCAACACACCGGTGGGCAGCGGTCCTTCCGGCGGATCACCGTTATATGCCGCAAAAACCGAATTTGCCAAAACCGGTTCCACAGCATAATTAATAATGACTCAATAATAAACAGGTTTACCGACCGCTGACGCCTCATCCCCCCGAATAACCACCTGAGGATCAGCACCCACGCCGGGCCGGCCATCAGCCTTCTGATGCCGGCCCGGCATTTTTTTCAATTTCCGGAACACTCGTGTTTGAGCAGCCGAAATTTTTATAGCACCACAGAGCGCACGGAGATCACAGAACTGGATAATGCAAACCCCCAAAATATTGCCGATCAACTTGCTTTTTAAAAAACCCTCATTTTTTCAAACTGATCTCTTTTACCGGCATCCCGAACAAAAACATCTTAACCCAGGCCATGCCCAGTTTCAGCACCGCCACATCATCGGATTTCAGCTTTATGCGCAAGGGCGAAACGATTTTATAGCGCTTTAAAAAACTGCTGTTTAAGACAAAATCCCGGAATTCATCAATATTGTAAACCGCCATAAAGGCCATTTTGCCTTTTTGACTACTTAAGCCTTGTCCGCCAAACGGATCATTTTGAAATAAACGGGCGATTTGGGCCCATTGCGCAGTCATCTGATTGAAATAGGCTGCTTCCTGGTCCGCCTCCCATGAGGCCAGGGTCCAGGATGTTTTTTCAAACCGGCCTTCGCAAAAATCCGGGGGCCGGAAAAAATGAACCCGACGGGTCTGCTTTTTTTCAGCGTCGTAATAAAGGCCGTGTTCTACCGGAAACGCCCGGCAGGTATGGGGTCGATCCGGGTACACCCGGCACCCGGCATCCGTTAAAAAAGGACAGGTGCGTTCCTCGTTATCCGCCATGCGGAGCATCACGTCCGGAAAGTGATTGCCGGGCCGGACAATTATATCCGTATAGGTTTCGATAAATTCCGCAGACGAAAGGGCCAGACGCTGTTTCAGGCGGATGATGTCATAGGGATTTAAAAAAAAATTCAGGTTCCGGCAGCATCGGTTAAAACAAGACACTTTCGGGTGACACCTGAACTCAAAGGTATCCGAGCCGTCGAGCATCCGGCCGGAAATTTCCGACCGGATCTCATTAAAATCTTTTGTTTCAACAAATTTCATATCATTTTTTCCAAATCGTCTGCCAGCATCTGGGCCACGGTCTTTTTAAACCTGTCTCTTATGCCGCTCGTTTCTCTAACCCGGCGTTCCAGCTGCGCCATCTGCTGATAAAACGGGGTCCGGTTAAATTCAATATAGGAATGGTCCCCGCAGTTTGCTTCAAATTCATGACACCCCGGACCCGGCATCCGGCCCCGGACCGGATGCCGAAATTCATGGGAAATACCGTGAAGGCGGCAGATCATGGGGCGGTAATTATAAAGAAGGCACAACCCGTCCGCGTTTAACGGACACATGACACGGGGCGTCTTGCCGTTTTTTTCCGCCTGCAGCACCTTTTTGTTGACTGCTGTTGCCTGCGACCGGATCTTGTTTTGAATATTTTCATCCAGATCGGCAAATCCCCTGCGCAGATATAAAAACTCGATCAGGGTATGGTGGAAAAACCGGGTCAGGCAGCAATTGTCCGTGCATCCGGAACACTGAAAACCATACGCCTCTGCCACCGCATCATAGCGTTGGTCCATCCGGTCATACAACATTTTTAAATCATTGAAAAAATGAATATAATTACGAAAAACGGAAGATTGATCGGGCAAGAAGTACCGGCTCCTTTATACCAGCGGCGTGGGGACGAACAGTTCAGTGTACAGGTTTAAAATATACCGGTCGGTGATACTGGCGATAAAATCACAAATCACCCGTTCCCGGGGAACTTTGTCAGAATAAATCACTTCAATTTCCATATTATTGAGCCGTTTTTTTAAGTCGTCCGGATTACTTAAAAAATAGGTATAGATTTCCGATATCATTTTTTTGGCTTTGACAAATTCCGCGTGCACCCGTTTTGACCGGTACACGTTGTCATAAAGAAATTCCCGCAAATCGGTCATTGCCGAGAAAACCGGCTCACTCAGCTGCAGCGTGACATGATTGTCCTGCAATTCGCTGGAATAAATCAGGTCCCGGATCATGGTGGTGGCCCGCTGGGAATGTGTTTTCCCTAAAATCTCCGTACAGGATCTCGGCAGCTGATCCCGGGTAATAACCCCGCTGCGGATGGCATCATCCAAGTCATGGTTTAAATAAGCAATGATGTCTGCGATTCTGACCACCTGACCTTCTACCGTGCAGGCCTTGTTCTCCGGATCGATGGGCATAATATCGCCGAACCCCTTGGAATGCTTTACAATTCCGTCACGCACCTCATAGGTCAGATTCAATCCTTTGCCGTTTCGCTCCAGAATGTCCACCACCCGGAGACTCTGGATATTATGGGAAAAATCCGGTGAAAAAATTTCTTTTAATGCGGTTTCGCCACTGTGCCCGAAAGGGGTGTGCCCCAGATCATGGGCCAGTGAAATGGCTTCCGCCAGATCCTCGTTCAATCGCATGGCCCGGCTGATGGTCCTGGCAACCTCTGCCACTTCCAGGGTATGGGTCAGACGGGTGCGGTAATGATCCCCCAAAGGCGACAGGAACACCTGGGTTTTATGCTTTAACCGCCTGAATGAATTGGAAAATACAATCCGATCCCGGTCCTGCTGATATACGGTCCGCACCGGACAGGGGTCTTCGGGACGGGCCCGGCCTTTCGAGCTGCTGGACAGCATGCCGAACGGAGCGATAAAAGACGCTTCTCTTTTCTCAAACGCCTCGCGGATGGTCACTTCGTTGTCGGTATTATATTTATTTTTATTTTCAATAATATACATAGCTAATGACATCAAAAAAAATTGCCGGACCTGCCAGTCAACCACGGTCCTCTGTATTTAAAAACAAATCAAATGTAAAGTATTTTAACCAATAACGGTTTGCAAATCAATGAAACAAATTTAAATTGGGCCGGCTGCTCAATGCCGGTGACTGGTCAAAAAAGGCATCCACCACCGCCGCTATTTCAAAAAAATCATTGGCCCGGAAAATATTTTTAAAAAAATTGTGGCCGAATTGAAACAGGGCGGCATTATACAGGGCCATTTTTTTGAATTTCCGGATCGCCGGGGTGGGTTCATAGTGCTTTTGCATCAGCACCATCATCTGCAACATATTGTTTTTCAACATCATCATTTCCTGCACCCTGCCGGTGCGCCACTGGGAAAATATCCAGGGTTTTGCAACGGCGATCCGCCCCAGAGACACGCCGTCGCAGCCGGTGGTTTCAATCATTTTTTCACAATCCGCTTCCGTAAAGACCTCCCCGTTGCCAAAAACCGGAATGGACACGGCTTGTTTCACTTTTCCGATATACGCCCATTTCGGGGGCCGGGACCGGCGATCCGGCGCCATTCGGGGATGAAATATCAACGCATCCGCGCCCGCCGCTTCAAACCGGCGGGCCAGTTCCACGGCCGGTTCCGGGCGGTCCTCCCACCCGGTTCTGAATTTTACGGTCAGCGGAATGGTAATGGCCTTCCGAATATCTGTGACAATCTTTACGGCCAGATCCGGGGTTTTGAGCAAGGCTGCGCCGCAGTTTTTTTTGCAGATGGCGGCCACCGAGCATCCGAAATTGAGATCAACCCCGAAAAAACCTTCGGCTGCCACCCGCCGGGCGGCTTCTGTCATGGCCGCCGGATCTGACCCGAATATCTGGCAGACCAGCTGAGACAGTTCTTCATCCCGCCACCGGAACACCGGGGATACATAACGGTTTTCATGGGGGACGGCCCTGGCACTGCACATCTCGGTAAACATCAGGCTGGCCCCGCCATAGCCGTCGAGCAGTTCCCGATATGCCACATGGGTCAGCCCGGCCATGGGAGCCTGGATCAGCCGGCCGTTAATGACGCGATTGCCGATGGCAAGCGGGGTATTGATAAATTTTCGGATTTCTTCTTTCATAGGGAACGCAATGAAACGGATTATCTCAACTCAGCCGCAAATTCATCCAGGGCCGTATCAATGGGAATGGCAAGCCCCATGCCCTCGAATTTGCGGGTCAGTTCTTTTAAGGTATTGATACCGATCACCTGTCCGTTTTCATTGACCAGGGGGCCGCCGCTGTTGCCGGGATAGATCTGGGCATTGGTCTGGATATAGCCGTTGGTAAAACCGGACACGGTGCCGTCTTTCATGGTATCGGCAATATTTAACGGACTGCCGATGGCCCAGACTTTCTGGCGCTGTGAAATCCGCGTTTTGTCTGCCGGATGGATAAAAGGGGTTTTACAGCCGTCTATTTTTAACAGGGCCAGGTCATGATCGCTGCTGGCCCGGACCAGATACGCATAGAGGGTGTCCCCGTTTTTGAGGGTGATTTTAAAATTCCGGCTGATCCCGGCCACGGCCTGCTTATTTTCATAATCGGTTTTTTCATTTTCGTAATTTTGTTTTTCGCGCACAAACGCCGACTTTTGTCTTTCAAGATCTTTTTTCACGGCCTGGTAATAGGCCAGCCGGTCATGATACCGGCTTTTCAGCGCATCTTTTTGGGAAGACCGGTCCGAAAGTTTTCCGATGGCCCCTGCCATTTCATCCAGAATTTCTTTTTCCCTTTTCAGCTGATTTTCTCTGATGGCAATATCTGCTTCGGCAATTTCCACCTGATCATCGATATGTTCGACTGCTTTGTCAAAAACTTCCGCCTGACGTTCATCCCCGTAAATCACATGCCGGTTGGTCAACAGATAGCCGTTGTCTGAAATAAAAAACCCGGATCCGGTGCCGATGGACGAGGTCACTGTTACGGTGGCCATGGCCGCGGCGTCTACCTCATTTTCCGGATGATATTTTTCATGCAGCTGTTTTTGCAAATCCCGCAACCCGTCGGAACTTTCAACCATGCCGTCCATGCGGGTCACTTCGTCTGAATCATAGACCGGCGGCGTGTCAGTAAACACCCAGTTTCCGTCCGCATCCTGATACTGATACACTTCGGCCGATCCGGTGCCGCAATACCCGATAAACAGGCTAAACCAGATAATAAAAATATAGTTTCGGGCTGTTTTTTTCATCAGGAAACCCCTTATTTGTCTTTACCGTCAAAATCCAACACAGCTGCACCTTTTTACGTGACAGCCTCTTATTATTACTATAAAAATCATGTTATTCATACTTTATTTTCTTTTAAAACAATGATAACTACGGAAAATATCGTATAAATGACTAAAGATGTTAAATAATTTTCTTATAAGAAATCTGATCCCATAAAATTTTCAGGAGGGAACATGACCGAATATCAGTTTTATGCTGTGGAAAAAAAACCGCCCATTGCCTGGGTGTATCTCAACCGGCCGGAAAAGAAAAATGCCATGAATCCCCCGGCATGGCAGGAAAGCATTCCGATCTTTGAAGATCTGGACAAGGACCCGGATATCCGGGCCGTTATTATCAGCGGTAAAGGCAGTTGTTTTACCGGCGGCATCGACCTGGTGGAAATGGCCGCAGCCCTTCCGGAGTTAATGGACAGGGAACAAAAAGGCGGCATTAAATGGCGCCTGATTAAAAAAATTTATGCCCTGCAGGACACCATGAGCTGCATCGAACGGTGCCGGAAGCCGGTCATCGCCGCTATTCACGGATTCTGCATCGGCGCCGGGCTGGACATGGCCACGGCCTGCGATATCCGCATCTGCTCAGCCGATGCCGAGTTTTCACTCAAAGAAGCCGCGGTCAGTTTTGTGGCAGACGTGGGCGTGCTCCAGCGGATTCCGCTGATTGTGGGCCAGGGCATTGCCCGGGAACTGGCCTATACGGCAAAGCACTTTGGCGCCGAACGGGCCAAAGAAATTCTTCTGGTCAATGAAATATTTGCTGATTATGATGCATTGATGAAAGGGGCCGAAGCACTGGCCGTCAGCATAGCGGAAAACTCTCCTCTGGCCGTGGAAGCGTCCAAGGCCGTTTTAAACTATGGCGTGGGAAAATCCATCGATGACGGGTTAAAATATGTGGCGTCCGTCAGCAGCAACATCATCCCCTCCAATGACCTGTTTGAAGCATTCACGGCTTTCGGCGAAAAGCGTAAACCCAAATTTACCGGGGAGTAAATCGTCATAAACCGTCATCAGTCAATATATATGAGCAACCTGGGATGCGCCCGGAACCTGGTTGACAGTGAAGTCATGGCCGGGCAACTGGCGTTTGCCGGTTTTACCATTGTCCCGGCCCCGGCGGAAGCGGATATTATCATTGTGAATACCTGCAGTTTTATTGCCTCTGCCGTGGATGAATCCGTGGATGAGATCCTCGAACTGGCGGAATTTAAAAAAACCGGGCACTGCAAACGCCTTATTGTGGCCGGCTGCCTGCCCGAGCGGTTCAGGGAAGCATTGGCCCAATCGCTTCCGGAAGTGGACGTATTTCTGGGAACCGGGGCATATCATAAAATCACGGATGTCCTGGCCCGGCCGGAAAAACCGGGCACCTGCCTGCTGCCGCCGCCGGCCGCGCCGCCGCTTCAACGGCATGATACCCGGCGGATTCCGTCGACAAGTGGCACTGTGTATCTTAAAGCCACCGAAGGATGCAACCGGCACTGCACCTACTGCATGATTCCCGGTCTGCGGGGGACACTGCGAAGCCGCACCATGGAAGACATTGAAACCGAAGCCCGCCACCTGGTCTCGGCCGGGTTCAAAGAACTGGTGGTCATCGGCCAGGATACCGGATGCTACGGCCAGGACCTGGGGCGGGATGTGCAGTCAGAAGCCCGGCTGCCGGAGCTTCTGGAACGACTTGCCGAAATTTCGCCGGACACCTGGATCCGTTTTTTGTATGGATCACCGGATACCACAGACGAAAAACTGGTCCGGGCAGTGGCGGCCCATGAAAATATCTGCGCGTATTTTGACATACCGGTTCAGCATGCCGCCGGCCGCATATTAAAACGCATGGGCCGCCGGTATGACGAAGACGACCTGTTCCGGATGGTCGATACAATCCGGAGCATTATCCCGGAAGCCGCGATACGCACGACCATGATGGTGGGATTTCCCGGAGAAACGGATCAGGATTTTGAACAGATGTTGGAATTTATACAAACCGTCCGGTTTGACCATCTGGGTGCGTTTATCTATTCAGACGACAAAGCCCTGCCCTCTCACCGGCTTTCCGGCCATGTTCCGGAAAAAGCGGCCCAGGAGCGGCATCACCGGCTGATGAGCGCCCAGGCGGAAATATCGGCTGAAAAAAACCAGGCCCATATCGGGCACGTCTATCCGGTGCTGGTGGAAGAAGCGCTGGAACCCGGACTCTTTGCCGGCAGATCGTTTTTCCAGGCACCGGAAGTCGACGGCATTATTTACATTGATGCTGAAAATGACGCCGCTGTAGGCGAGTTCGCCAATGTACGAATTACCGATGCACTTGAATATGATCTCAGGGGTGACACCATATGAGCAGTTTAAAGCAGCAGCTGATGCTGCGGGTAGAAAATGACTTAAACGATATTGAAACGGCCCTTTCTCAAAATCTGACACCGCATGTGGAAATGGTGCGTGAGACCGCGGGTCATCTTATTTTCAGCGGCGGCAAACGGATCCGCCCGCTGCTGAATGTGCTTTGCGCAAGGCTTTGCGGCTATACGGATGAATTTATCAAAAAATTTTCAACCATCATTGAATTTCTCCACACCGCCACCCTGCTGCACGATGATGTGGTGGACGAAGCCACCATCCGGCGGGGAAAACCGGTGGCCCATTCCATCTGGGGGGCGCCGGTCACCGTTCTGGTGGGCGATTTTCTCCTGGCCCGGGCCCTGCATATTGCCGCGGAAACGGAAAACCCCAAAATCATCAAGGTCATTGCTGAAATTACGGAGAGCATGTGCCAGGGGGAAATTCTCCAGCTGATCAAAAAAGGAGATCCCGGGCTGACAGAAAAAGAATACATGGACGTGATCCGGCGAAAAACCGGATTTCTGATTCAGGGCGCCTGCCAGACCGGCGCTATTTTAGCCGGCGCTTCCCTGGAAGTGGAAAAAAAACTGGCTGATTTCGGCTTTCATATCGGCATTGTGTTTCAGATCGCCGACGATCTGTTGGATTATACTGCCGACACAAACATCCTGGGCAAAACCATTGGCGCGGATTTAAGGGAAGGCAAACTAACGCTGCCCGTGATCCATACCCTTGAAAAAGCCGGTGCTGATGACCGCGCCTGGATGGAAAAGATCATAACGGATAAAGATTTTACCCAGGCAGAATTTGAAAAATTAATTCAGCTGATGCATGATACCGGCGGCATCAGCTACTGCAGGACGGTTGCGGAAAATCATATCCGGCAGGCAAAAGAGATTATCCACTCCTTCCCGTCCTCGGAAACGACCCGGACACTTTTGATGATTGCGGATTATACATTGAACAGAAATGCATAAAAAAATCTATTGCCCGGAGGATAACGGCTGATGATATTATACAAAAACAAACAGTTCCTGCTTTTAAGACTTACTTTTTTACTGTGCGCCATTTGCCTGCTGACGGCCGGGCCATGCCTGGCCAATCCGGGCGCTGATAAAAATGAAGTGCTGGTAATGGGCGACAGCCGCATCTATACGGATGTGATGGCAGCCAGATCCGCCGCCGTATCCCAATGCCTGACCTCAGCGGTCCAGGAAACGGCCATCGGGATGATTCCTTTTTCCGTACTGGCCGAAAAATATGAAACCATCAGCGATCTGCTCACCAGTCACCGCGACCAGGTTATTTCCGATTACAAGGTGCTAAAAGAAATCCATACGGAAAAACATTACCGGGTGCTGGTGCAGGTGGCCATCTCCGCTGTCAAGCTGAAAGAAGTCCTGGCCAATGCCGGCATTGTAATTTCCGCTGAAAATCTGCCGGAAATTTTATTTTTAATCACAGAAAAGCAAGCCGACGATATTGCGCCCAGGTACTGGTGGCGGGAAGTTAAATCTCTTTTCCAAACAGACGCTGCCATACGTTCCATGAAAACGATTTTTGCTGAAAAAGGATTTCCGGTAATTGACGATGAGATGGTGCCCTACGGATTATTTGAAGATATGGCACTGACATCCGAACTGACAGAGGAACAGGCACTTGAGCTCGGCAAACGCCTCAATGCGGACATTGTTATTATCGGCACCGCATTTGCCGCGGAAATGTCAAACCGAATGGGCGAAGATATCCTGACATTGAAGGCGACTGTGGCCGCACAAGGATGGCTGACCGAAACCGGCGAACCGATAGGCCGAACAACCTACAGCGAAACCAAAGTCAGCAAAAACATCGCCGTCGGGAGCAGTGAGGCGCTTTCGGATGCCGGCATTCAGGCAGGACTTGACCTGACATCACAAATCATGACCGAATGGCACGCCCGCATGACAAAAACCGATGAAATCACGCTCACCATAACCGGTTCCGACATCCTGCCCTACCTGGTCCTGTTTCGAAACAAACTGAAAACGATAGAGGGCGTTACCCGACAGCAAACGCTTGAAATGACGCCGGATGAAGCTGTCCTTCTGGTTCAATACGACAAACCCTCCCAGGAACTGGCCGATGCGCTCTTACGCAAGACGTTTGAACCCTTTGGCATCAACATTTATGAAATATCACACAACACCTTACATATCGAACTGGTTGCAAGATAAAGTGAAGATTGTTGAACGCTGCCTTCAGCCCCGAGTGAGTCGGATTGAAAGGCTTTGTTCTGCTCAGTTATTCGTAATGAGTCCACATTCGGATAACCTTTACTACTTTTTCTCTCTCTAACACTTCATAAACTAACCGATGTTGAATATTGATACGTCG
Source organism: Desulfobacteraceae bacterium (assembly GCA_011390415.1). Taxonomy (GTDB): domain Bacteria; phylum Desulfobacterota; class Desulfobacteria; order Desulfobacterales; family Desulfosalsimonadaceae; genus SURF-3. Next base: position 18,005 of record JAABSL010000155.1, on the reverse strand, counting down.
AGAATAAGCACCAGCTAAATCTCCGACGAGTTTTTCGTAGAAAGGTGGCGTCTGATAAGGATTGTCCCTGAGAATTTCTATTAGTTGTTCAGCCTTTGTTTTGAGGCCGGAGGCAGATAATCTTTTTGCGTCTTTTTGAGCTTGTTTTGTAAACACGACCTTGTAATTTACCAATCGAGTTCCTCGTTGCAATCCTCAACGGGCGTTGCTAAACCCTCGCGGATGGACTCACGCATACCAGGAATATTTAAAAGATACATGGTCTCTTGGATAGCCCGCCAGTCGTCCTCGGACAAGAGGACAGCATTGCCTCTTTTACCTGTAATTACAATAGGCTCATGAGAAGAAGCGGCTTGATCTATCAAGCTGTATAATTTTGATCGTGCCTCAGTGGCTGATAATGTCGGCATAATTTACCTCATATTTTAAACAAGCGTACGTTATGCCGTACCAATTGTCAAGATCAAATAAGAGGAGTTGATTCTTATCAAAGGATATAATATAAGTCTTTTGAAATGGCCACGACATAAAAAAAGGGTTTACAGCAAATGCTGTAAACCCTTGAATATTCTGGTAGGCGCGATTGGACTTGAACCAACGACTTCTACCGTGTCGAGGTAGCGCTCTGCCAGCTGAGCTACGCGCCTTTAAGGTTAAAGCTTTGTTACCATCATATCTGTTTAAGTGTCAAGTAAAATTAAAACAGTTTTATAGCAAAATAACATATTCGAATTTATGAACAAACGCCTTTATATCACCGGATTTATCCTGCTTTTTGCGGCGGTTGCCTGCGGCGGCGTGACCGGTCTGTTTTTATTCATGATCCGGGATCTTCCGCAAATCCGATCTCTGGAAACCTACGAAGCGCCGGGCATTACCCGAATTTACGCCGCGGACAATCAACTTCTGGCCGAGCTGTACCGGGAAAAAAGAGACCCGGTGGCCCTCGACCAAATCCCCGCATATCTGAAACAGGCCATTATCACCGCGGAAGACCGGCAGTTCTATACCCACAGCGGCATTGACCTGAAGGGCATTGCACGGGCGATCATCTATGACATTATGGCCGGCGAGTTTGTTCAGGGCGCCAGCACCATCACCCAGCAGTTGTCCAAAACACTTTTCCTGTCTCCGGAAAAAACCTTGCTGCGAAAAATCAGAGAAGCGCTTCTGGCCATCCAGCTGGAACGGCGGTACACCAAAGATGAAATACTGGAACGATACCTGAATCAGATTTATTTCGGCAGCGGCGCCTACGGCGTCGAATCCGCGGCGCAGAAATTTTTCGGCAAACCGGTCACCGCACTGGATCTGGCGCAATGCGCCCTGATTGCCGCCATGCCCAAAGCACCGTCTGCGTATTCGCCCCTGGTCAATCCGGAACTGGCGATCCGAAGAAGAAACATAGTATTACGGCAAATGCTGGATTGCGGCATCATAACATCCGCTCAATACGAAAATGCAGCCAGCCGGCCATTTGTGGCTGTGCAGCACAAAACCCTTTCCCCGGCCCCCTATTTTGTTGATCATGTAAAAAAAATCCTGGAAAAGGAAATCGGCCCCCGGCAATTATATCAGGGCGGGCTGACGGTCCACACCACCCTGTCGGGCCGGCTGCAAATCGCCGCCGACCAGGCCGTTGCCCGGGGCATTGAAATGATTCAACAGCGGCGGGACACAGATCCGGCGTTAACCAGTCCGCCCCAGGGTGCCCTGATTGCCATTGATGTCCGAACCGGCGGCATTTTGTCCATGACCGGAGGATATGATTACAACCAGAGTTCTTACAACCGGGCCACCGACGCCCGCCGGCAGCCGGGATCGGCGTTTAAGCCGATTTTGTATGCCCATGCCATTGAACAGGGGTTTCATCAGGCATCCCTGATCCTCGATGCGCCGGTATCTTTTCCGGGATCTTCAAAAAACGACCCCTGGCAGCCGGATAATTTTTCCGGCACCTATGAGGGCGAAATCACCCTGCGGAAAGCACTGACCCATTCAAAAAATATCCCGGCGGTCCGGTTGATGGACCAGCTGGGCATCTCCGGTGTAATCGATTTTGCCAAAAAGCTGGGCATTGACTCCCGGCTTTCGCCCTATCTTTCCCTTTCACTAGGCACATCCGGCGTCACTTTAACCGAATTAACCGCGGCCTATGCGGTTTTCGCCAATCAGGGCATCTACACCGCCCCCCATTGCATAAAAAATGTCCTGGATTCCGGTAACCAGAGTATCTGGCAGCCGGATTCGGAAAAACGGATTGCCATGACCCGGGAAAATGCCGCGATCATGTGCAATATGCTCGAAGGGGTGATTTCAGAAGGCACCGGGAAAAAAGCACGATCCATCCATCACCCCCTTGCCGGCAAAACCGGCACCACCAACAAATATAAAGATGCCCTGTTTGTGGGATTTTCTCCTTTCATTGCGGTGGGCGTATGGGTGGGCTGTGATGACTATACCCCGCTCGGAGCAATGGAAACCGGGGCCCGGGCCGCCCTTCCCATCTGGATGGCATTTATGGAAAAAGCATTGGAACACCGGGAATATGAATACTTTGACGTACCGGATAACATGGTCCGCATCCGGATTGATCCGAATACGGGAAGACCGGTTACAGACGATTCGGACGGGGTGGCGGCATTGTTTCAAAAAGAGAATACGCCAAACAGCCCTTAGTTCTGCACGATCATAAAATCCTTGATTTAATAAGAGATCCCCGCTAAAAACACCCTATGATACGCAAAGCCACCATAGAAGACATCAAAAGCATTCATGCCCTGCTGAAATATTACGGAGACAAAGGCGAGCTTCTGGCCCGGCCCTTGAGCAAGCTCTACGACCATGTGCGGGATTTTTGGGTCTTTACGGAACCTCAGGACAGCAGAAAAATCATCGGATGCTGTGCGCTGCAGTTTTGCTGGGAAGATCTGGCGGAAATCCGCTCTTTGGCGGTTTGTGAAAATGATTGGAGAAAATCCATTGGCAGACAGCTGGTTGAAAATGCCTTTGCCGAGGCCCGGCAGTTTAAAATCAAATCGCTTTTTACACTGACCTACAGGCCCTTGTTTTTTGAGAAATTCGGCTTTATTAAAATTGATAAAGCCGACCTGCCCATCAAAATCTGGTCCGACTGCATCAACTGTGTCAAGTTCCCGGACTGCGACGAAACCGCCATGATTAAATCTCTGGAATAATTATCTTACGCGGCCATCAGGAATAGATCAGATTATGGGAAATGGGCGCCCAATCCCATACTCCCGGCTTGGGTAAAATCTGCTGGTAACTGACCGTCCGCCAGTGCGGTTCCGGAACGAGCTCCCGCAGCTTCCCCCCTTCGGACGGCAAGGCATGTGACGTCGGGGCATAGGTGGCCTTGAAGATAAACACGCCGTCTTTTTCCTCTTTGGCCACCATATAATTTTTTTTCAGCATGGCCTGGGTCATGTTGTTGGCTTCGGCAACAGCGGCCATCTCTTTACTGCTGAGTTTAATCAGCACCGATTTGGATACGCCCCGTTCATTGCAGCGGATCAGGGCCCGCGATTCCGAGCTGGCCACATAAATGGTGGAGATACAGGGTATGCGCCGTAAATACTGGGCCGCAACAACCGCTGCCGTGCGCCGGCCGCCGACCATTTCCGGCAGACAATAATATTCAAAAAATTTTTTCTGAACGTCTTCTGCGTACTTATCCCCTTTTTCATACAGATCTTTTGAGATATAGCGCAGGTCACGGGCCATATCTTCCGCCGCTTCAGTGATGGGCCAGTCGATCCGGACATGAAAATGGGATATACTGTATCTGTTTTTCCGCTTCTGATTCGTGGGCGAACGCTGGAGCAGCAGGGCATAATCCACCCTGAGCAGTTCATCAAAAACATCAAAAAAATGGGCGTCGTCCAGATATTTCTGGGTCCGGTCAAAATCCGATTCCAGGGAAAGGGTCTTGGATCTTAATAAGTTTGTCTTGGTTGTTCGGTTGGAATCAAAAAACCGGATGTATTTTTTATGTTCCGGCGGAATGCTGTCTTCAAGAAATATCACCAGAAAAGAATTCTGGCATTCATATTCCTCTTTGGGGATTCGGGCGCGGGGTTTAAGTTCCCTGCGTTCAACAAAGGGATACGGCACATCTCTTTCGGCAAAATTCTTATAGGAGGCAGTCAATGCCTTGTCCAAAAGGAATTGACTCAATTCATCCCTCAGCAGTTTATAATAAGAACGCCTCAGGCGCTCTGCCAGGCTCAATTCTTCTCTGATTTTCCAGTACAACTGCAATCCTCATCACCTTATGATAGAAATTTTTGTATTATGTATTAAATTAAACTCTTCCTACCATTTTTTTAGTAAATAGTCAATTGAAATAATTGACTATCTTTTATTCATCTGCTCGATCCAGCCGTAAATAGCTTTGCGATACCGGATGGCAATCCATACGACCAACAGGCAAATCAAAGCAGTGATTCCCATAATCCAGTAATTTCGGGTAAAAAGAAATTCTCCCTGAAGGCTGAGCAGCAGGGTCCCCGGCATCCGGCCAAAACCGGCCAGCAGAATAAAAATTTTAAACGGGAGGATCGTACCCCCGAGAAAAAGACAAAGATAATCCTTTGGAAACCCGGGGAATATGAATAACGGCAAAAGTACGAGAATGCCCTGATGAGAAATAAACCGATCAAACTTTTCCAGTTTTGATTTTGGAATCATCCGTCGGACAAACCGGTACCCCAGGACCCTGCCGATCCAGAAATTGACCGCCGACCCCACCGTCAGGCCGATGGTGGAATAGATAAAACCCAGAGTGGTGCCAAAAAGATACCCGCCCACAAAACCGCTGAGTTCCCCGGGCACCGGGGCAAATATCACCTGCAATATCTGAAAACCGATAAAAACAAACGGCGCTGCCGGACCGCAGGATTCGATAAACGCCTTGATACCTTCCCGGTCCGTTAAAATAAAATAAAGGGCTGCCAGCTGATGCCTAAATAGAATACTCCCCAGCAAAACAGATATGACCAGCAGAATCGGGATTTTATATTTAACAATAAAAGAAGTCGTTGCAATCACCCCGGCAACCTTCAATTTGCGCTGAAAACAGAAAATTGATGTCCCGGTAATCGTTTACAGGGTGCATCAGATGCGCGGCGCCGGGCACGCAGACGTACTTATCGTACTTCAAGTGCCCGGGAACAAAGCAGATGAGGTGCCCTGTGAACGATTACAAATTATCCAGGGCCGCCACGCCGGGCAGGGTTTTGCCTTCCATGAGGTATAAAAAAGCGCCGCCGCCGGTTGAGATATAGGAAAACCGGTCGCTTTGGCCTGCGGAATGGACCGCCACATCCGTATCGCCGCCCCCGACAATGGTCAGCGCATAGGAGTTGGCCACACTGTGCACCATGGAAACCGTTCCCCGGCTGAATGCATCCATTTCAAAAATACCCATGGGGCCGTTCCATATGATCGTTTTGGCATCATCCAGCACTTCCGCAAACAATCGGGAGGAGGCCGGACCGATATCAAGGGCCATCCAGTCTTCGGGAATCTCCTGAATGGGCACGATTTTCGACTCGGCTTTGGGGTCAATCTCACGGGCCACCACCGCATCCACGGGCAGATAGAATTTGATGCCCTCTTTAAGGGCCTGCTTCATGGTTTCACCGGCTTCTTCAATCAGATCTTCTTCCACTTTTGATTTGCCGATATCAATCCCCTGGCTTTTTAAAAAGGTATTGGCCATGGCGCCGCCGATGATAAACTTGTTCACCCGGTTCATCATATTTTTCACGGCCCCCAGCTTGCCGGACACTTTGGCGCCCCCGAGAATCGCGACCAGCGGGCGCCGGGGATTATCCATGGCTTCATGAAAATATTGCAGTTCCTTGATCAGCAGAAAACCGGCGGCAGACCGGGGGGCAAATTTGGTGATGGCCGCCACCGACGCGTGCTCCCGGTGAGAAACGGCAAACGCATTATTAATGTAAATATCACACAAGGATGCCAGCTCCCGGGCGAATTCATCATCATTGGCCTTTTCTCCCGGATGGAACCGCAAATTTTCAAGCAGCAGGATCTCGCCGGCCTTCATGCCGTCAACTCTTTTTTTCACTTCCGGGCCGATACAGTCTTCGGCCATCCGGACATCCTGCTGCAGCAGCCGGCCCAGCCGCTTGGCCACCGGGGCCAGGCTCAGTTCCGGCACAGCACTGCCTTTGGGGCGCCCCATGTGGGACATGATGATCAGGACGCCCTTATTATCCAGAACATAGCGCAGCGTTGATAAAACAGCCCGGATTCGCGTATCATCCGTGATATTCTGATGTTCGTCCATGGGCACATTAAAATCCACCCGCACCAGCACTTTTTTGCCTGAAACATCCAGGTCTTTGATCGAACGCATACCATCCTCCTTGTTAAAATTTATTCGCTCTTTTCCTTTTTAATTTTCTGGAGATACTTTCGTTTTGACCATCGTTTCAGAAAACCGATATTGCCGGCATCATAGGCCCGGTCCACCAATTCCTCCCGGACTTTAAGTCCTTTCGGGTTTTTTATGGCCGTGCGCAGGCATTCGGTTTTATACCGGCATTCCATGCAGCTTTCCGGTGAATGCCGCAGACCGTCATCGCCCATGGGAAAAACAACATCAATCACGCCGAAGCAGTCCGGCTTCTTTTCATCATGTTCCATTGGCACTTCACGCTCTCAGCTGTTTTTAAGATACTCGCGGTTCATCTGGGCGATATGCCCCTGGTCGGCAAAGCTGAAATACTGATTGTTGCCGATCACAATATGCTCATGAACCGTGATGCCAACGGTCTGACAGGCAAACAACAGCTGCCGGGTCACGGCATAATCGGCAGGCGACGGTTCCGAATCCCCGGACGGATGGTTGTGGGCAAATATCAGGGCCGCCGCACTCCGGTCCAAAGCGGCCCGGACCACTTCTCTCGGATAGACCGAACTGGCGGTCAGGGAGCCGGTAAAAAGGGTTTCAGACGAAATAACCCGGTTTTTTGCATCTAAGAAAAGAACCTTGAAACATTCCCGGTCCATGGACCCCATGGAAAGGTAGAGATAATCAAACAGAGATTTGGAGTTGCTCAAGGGGTCCGTTTTGATCAATTTTTTTTCCAGATACCGGTCCGCAGCCGCCTTGATCAGTTTGATGCCGAAAACATTTTTCGGCCCGATGCCGTTGACTTCACACAGATCATTGACCGACGCCTCAAATACCTGGTGAAGGGTCTCAAATTTATCGAGTACGGCCTTTGCCGCATCCTTGCAGTCTTTTCGGGGATTTCCGAGGGTCAGAAGCAGTTCGATGACTTCATAGTCGGCAAAACCGCTTAAGCCCGAATCCATAAATTTTTCACGCAACCGCTGCCGATGTCCCG
>JAABSL010000155.1:0-10348 GCA_011390415.1 Desulfobacteraceae bacterium | reverse complement strand
GAGATCCCGGGTCATCAGCTGATATACCGCCTCTTTTGGCGACAGATCTTCATACAGGACTTCATACACCGCATGGGAGATGGGCATGTCAACACCGACCCGAAGGGACAGGTTGCGCACTGATTTTGCGGTTTTCACCCCTTCGGCCACCATCTTCATATCCGCCAGAATCGCATCCAGCGTTTTGCCTTCACCGATCAGCTTGCCCACGGTGTGGTTCCGGCTGAGTGATCCGGTACAGGTCAGAATAAGGTCCCCCATCCCCGCAAGCCCTGAAAACGTGTGGGGATTGGCCCCCAACCGAACGCCCAGACGGCGCATTTCCGTCAGCCCCCGGGTGATGAGCGCAGCCCGGGTATTTAATCCCAGATTCAACCCGTCAATAATTCCGGAGGCAATGGCAATGACGTTTTTAACCGCTCCGCCCAGTTCCACCCCCATCATGTCATCATTGGTATAGACCCTGAAAAACGGGGTGACAAAAACATTCTGCACAAAGAGGGCAACTGATGGGTCCGGCGATGCCGCCGTCACCACAGTAGGTACTTTCTGGGCAACTTCCTTGCCGAAACTCGGACCGGAAATCACTGCCAGGCGGGTTTTAAACGTATCCGGCAGCACATCCGACAGCACGCCGGTCATGGTCAAATGGGTCTTGTTCTCTATGCCTTTGGACGCGGACACCAAAATGGTCTGGTCACTCAGATACGGGGCAAATTTTATGGCGGTTTCGCGCATGACATGAGACGGCACCACCACCAGCACCAGATCCTTGTCTGACACCACATCGGCAATATCGTTTGACGGCACGATATTTTCAGAAAGGGCAATCCCCGGCAAAAACAGTCTATTTTCATGAAAATCGGCAATGCTGTCTCTGACGTCTTTTTCATAGACCCATAAATGGACCGGATAGCCTTTCATGCCCAGCAGGCTGGCCAGGGCCGTGCCCCAGCTGCCGGCACCCACCACACCGATTCTTGCGGCGTCAACATCCATGCTATTCGTCCTCTCCGGTTTCCGGTCCGGTTTCTTCACCGGTTTCCGGTTCGGTTTCACCGCCCGCTTCTTCTCCGGTTTCGGCTGATTCCCCGGCTTCGGTTTCCTTTTCAGCAAGTCTTGCCGCGCCCACGATCCGCTCTTCGGGCTCCACAACCATGAGCCGCACGCCCTGGGTGTTTCGGCTGATAATGGAAATACCGGAAATCTGCAGCCGGATAATTTTACCGATATCCGTGATCAGCATGACTTCGTCTTCTTCGCCCACCACCAGAATGGTGACCACCCGGCCGTTTCGAACGCTGGTTTTAATGGTGATAACGCCTTTTCCGCCGCGCTTCTGGACCGGGTATTCATCAATTAACGTCCGCTTGCCATACCCGTTTTCCGTGACCGTAAACAGCGTCTGACCATGGGTCAGTACTTCCATCCCCACGAGATGGTCGTCCGGCCCCAGCTTGATTCCCCGGACGCCGCTGGCGGTCCGGCCGGTGGGCCGGACGTCTGATTCATGGAACCGGATGGATTTGCCCATGGAGGAGCACAGGAACACATTCTGCGTGCCATCCGTTACCCGGGCCGCGATCAGCTCATCGCCTTCCTTTAAATTCACGGCAATGATACCGCCGGAGCGGGGCCGGCTGTAAGAGATAATATCCGTTTTTTTGACAATGCCCATCCGGGTCGCCATAATCACATGCTGGCCCGGCTCAAATCCGGGAACTGCCAATACCGTGGCCATCCGCTCATCCGGACCCAGGTTTAAAAAATTGACCAGGGCTTTGCCCCGGCTGGTCCGGCTGCTCTGGGGAATATCATATACCTTGCTCCAGTAGAGCCGGCCCAGGTTGGTGAAAAACAAAAACGTATGATGGGTGGAAGCGACAAACAAATGTTCCACAAAGTCTTCTTCCTTGGTGCCCATCCCGGTCTTGCCCTTGCCGCCCCGGTGCTGCTGCTGATACATGGTAATGGGATTGCGCTTGATATACCCGCTGTTGGTAATGGTGACCACCATGTCTTCTTCGGCGATCATGTCCTCCATGGTAATTTCTCTGTATTCCGCAACGATTTGGGTCCGGCGCTCGTCGCCGTAGAGCTCCTGCATCTCGGTCAGGTCGTCTTTAATCAGATTCAGGACAATCCGTTCACTGGACAAAATCTCCTGAAAACGGGCAATGTCTTTTAAAATCTCTATGTGCTCCTGCTTGATTTTATCTCTTTCCAGACCGGTTAACCGCTGGAGCCGCATATCCAGAATGGCCTGGGCCTGAATGTCGGTCAGTTCAAACCGGTGCATCAGCTGGTCTTTGGCTTCCGCCGGGGATTTGGAACTTCGGATCAGGCTGACCACTTCATCCAGATTGTCGAGGGCAACAATCAGGCCCTCTAAGATATGGGCCCGGGCTTCGGCTTTTCTCAGTTCAAACCGGGTCCGCCGGATAATGATCTCTTTCCGGTGAATGATAAAATGCTCCAGGATTTCCTTTAAACACATCACCTGGGGCCGCTTATTGACCACCGCCAGAAAGATGATCCCGAAATTATGCTCCAGGGCCGTATGCTTGTACAGCTGATTGAGGATGATCTCGGGAATCTGATCTCTTTTCAGGGCAATGGCGATGCGAATGCCGTCCTTGTCGGACTCATCGCGCACATACCGGACCCCTTCCAGCTGTTTGTCCTTGATCATCTGGGCAATTTTCAAAATCAGATTGGCTTTGTTGACCTGGTAGGGAATTTCCCGGACCACAATGATTTCCGATTTGTTTTTCGGATCTTCCTCAACTTCCACCAGCGCCCGGATGCGCATCTTTCCCCGGCCGGTCCGGTAGGCGTCGATGATGCCCTGGTTGCCGTAAATGATCCCGCCGGTGGGAAAATCCGGGCCGGAGAGGTGTTGGATCAGCTCCTCGAATTCAATATCCGGGTTGTCGATTAAGGCTTTTAAAGCGTTACACAGCTCGTTTAAGTTATGCGGGGGAATATTGGTGGCCATGCCCACCGCAATACCGGATGAGCCATTGAGCAGCAGCGACGGAATTTTTGCCGGCAGGACTTCGGGCTCCTGCAATGTTTCATCATAGTTGATGGTGAAATCAACGGTTTCCTTTTCAATATCCGCCATCATCTCATGGGTCATGCGCATCATCCGCACTTCCGTATACCGCATGGCCGCCGGGGGGTCCCCGTCAACGGAGCCGAAGTTTCCCTGGCCCTGAACCATGGGATATCGGAGCGAAAACGTCTGGGCCATCCGGACCAGGGCATCATACACTGCGGAATCCCCATGGGGATGATATTTACCGATGACATCACCGACGATTCGCGCGGACTTCTTATACGGCTTGTTCCAGTCGTTGCTCAAATCGCTCATGGCAAAAAGGATTCGACGATGCACCGGCTTTAAGCCGTCTCTGACATCCGGCAGCGCTCTTCCGATGATGACGCTCATCGCATAATCCAGATACGACTGCTTCATCTCATGTTCTATACTGATTTCTTCATTTCTATTTTCGACCTGCATAGCCTATAACTTCCCGCAATTACATTATTATGTTTACAAACGCGTTCGTGATGCCGCTGTAAAATCCTGCTTCTATCGGCTGATAAACCCGAGGGCGGCAAACCCCAGAAGAATTTCATAAATGATCAGGCTGGTATAGTTGCCCAATGCAAAATAGACAATACCGCCGCCGACGATGGCCGGGACCCCCATCAGAACAAGGGTGCCGATTTTTCTGCTGATTGCTGACATATTCATCTTTTTAAGTCTCCTTAAAATCTGTTTTTCCCGCCGGGCGGGAGGGTTGCTGTAATTCAGGTGTCGGGTGCCGGGTGTCAGGTGTCAACATGGACGCTAAATCCCGGCACCTGAACACCGAAAACCCTTTGTTTAGGCTTCAATAATCATGGCCATTCCCATCCCGCCGCCGATGCACATGGAAATCAGGCCGGTTTTCAGCTGTTTTTGCTTCATGAAATTCAAGGTGGTCACCATCTGTCGGGTTCCGGTACATCCAATGGGGTGCCCCAAAGAAATACCGCTGCCCACCTGATTGGGTTTATCAAGGGGGATATTCAATTCCCGCATGCAGGCAATGGCCTGGGAAGCAAAGGCTTCATTTAATTCAATCACATCGATGTCGCTGATGTTCATGGACGTTTTCTTTAATACCTTCCGGATGGCCGGAATGGGTCCGAGCCCCATATATGCGGGGTCCAGCCCGCCGCTGGCAAAGGCCTTGACCGTGGCCAGAACTTCCAGCCCCAGTTCCTTTGCTTTGGCCGCGCTCATCATCACCACAGCCGCGCCCCCGTCATTGATGCCGGACGCATTACCGGCCGTGACGGTGCCGTCTTTCTTGAATACCGGTTTCAGTTTGGCCATTTTCTCCATACTGGTTTCCATGGGCCGCTCGTCGGTATCCACAATCACATCCCCCTTGCGGCCTTTGATCACCACCGGAATTATTTCTTTTGCAAAAGTGCCGTCCTTGATGGCGCCCAGGGCTCGGTTATGGCTGAGCAGAGACATTTCGTCCTGCGCCTGACGGGAAATTTGATATTTTTCGGCTATATTTTCCGCGGTCACGCCCATATGATATCCGTAAAAAATTTCATAGAGTCCGTCATATACCATTAAATCATAGACGTCACCCTTGCCGGTCACTTCCATCCGGTGACCCCAGCGGGCTTTGGGCAGCGCCATGGGTACCATGCTCATGCTTTCCTGGCCCCCGGCGATGACCACATCAGCTTCCCCGCACATGATGGATGATGCGGCCAGGGCAATGGACTTGAGCCCCGACGCACAGACTTTATTAATGGTAAACGCGGGTGTCTCCTTGGGAATCCCGGCCCGGATCATGGCCTGGCGGGCCGGATTCTGGCCCTGGCCGGCCAAAAGCACATTTCCCATAATCACTTCGTCCACCACAAACGGCGTGGCGCTGTCATCCCAGGTTTGAAATTGGCCTTCCAGTTCAATTGTGCCCTGGTCTTTTAATGCATCCGGTGCGGCTGCTTTCATGTCATCACTGACGACCGGCCGCAAACCGGCCCGTTTTACGGCTTCATTGATGGCCAGCGCACCCAGATCAATTGCCGAAACGCTTTTTAAGCTGCCCCCGAAAGAGCCCACCGGTGTTCTTGCCCCACTGACAATAACTGCTTCCTGCATATGAGATTCCTCCCTGAACCTTTAAAGTGATATCTTAATTAAAATATGCCCATATCGATTCAAAATTTAATTTTAATTATGATTATCATTTTTGAAAAATTATGTTATTGGATAAATTATTTTTTGTAACAAAACAGATGTTAAAACACAAGAACAAACCGTATGCAACATCGAATCCCTGACCCGGAATAACTATTTGTTTTTATATTTTAAAACTGACTCCACACGGCGCTTTTGCCATAAATTTCAAAATCCTTTTTAATTTCTTAAAAACCGTATGTGCCTGATTGCCATCGCCACGCAAATCCATCCCCGATATCCGCTGATCGTCGCGGCAAACCGGGATGAATTTTACCAGCGGCCCACGTCGCCGGTGGCATACTGGCCGGACCACCCGAATCTGCTGGCCGGCCGGGACCTTCAGGGCGGGGGTACCTGGCTGGGAATGACAACCACCGGCCGTATCGCCGCCATTACCAATTTCCGGGATCCGGCGTCAATTGCTGCTGTCGCAACATCTCCCCCGGGGCGGTCCCGAGGGCTTCTGGTCAGCGATTTTCTGGCAGGTGACCAGTATCCTGAAACCTATCTGAAAAATCTCAAAAATGTTGGCACGGACCACGTCGGATTCAACCTGGTGGCGGGAGACATTCATCAGCTGTGGTGGTATTCCAATAAAAGCCCGGATATTGTAAGAATCACGCCCGGAATCCATGCCATCAGCAACCATCTGCTGGACACACCATGGCCAAAGACCCGGAAAGTCATGTCCGGACTGGACAAAATATGCCGGCAAAACAATGAGATTGATGTGGAAACCATTTTTTCACTGCTGGCCGACACCATCCGCCCCCCGGATGCCGAACTGCCGGATACCGGCGTGGGACTGGAATGGGAACGCATGCTGTCTTCCGTCTTTGTTTCAAGTGACATTTACGGGACCCGGTCTTCCGCGGTAATTCTGGTGCATGCTTCCGGCCATATCACGTTTGCCGAACGAACCTTTAAACCCCGGGCAGACGGGCCGGTCATTGACCAGACAAGAAGTTTTGAGATTAACGGCTGACGGCTTTGTAAAGAAAGACAGAAAAAAATGACCGGCAACAAACTTCAAAAATTTCTTTTCCCGGACCTGAATCGAAAATTTCTTTTACGGATTATCGTGGTCGGAATCTTTGCGGTGATTGTCTTTAAGTACCTGCTGATTCCGTTTCAGGTGGAAGGATTCAGCATGGCCCCCACCTACCATGACGGTGATGTTAATTTTTCATTTACCCTGAAATATCTGATATCCCCGCCCGAGCGGTTTGACGTGGTGACCGTCCGGTTTTCCGGCACCCGTGTCATGCTGCTGAAACGCATCATTGCCCTTGAAGGTGAAACCGTGGCCTTTGAAAACGGATTTTTGCTTGTCAACGGCCGGAAGATAAACGAACCCTATGTATCGGAAAGGCAGCCGTGGGATCTTGCCCCGCGCACCGTAAAAAAAGATCACGTCTATGTGGTGGGCGACAACCGGAATGTGCCCATGCGGACCCATCATTTCGGACAGACCCCGATACACCGGATTACAGGAGCCCCTCTATGGTAAATCTGAAAAATAGCCTCATCGCGGCAATAATTGCGGCTGCGGCCGTGGTTGCTTTTCTGGTGTTTTTTCAAAGTGATGAGGCAAAAATTAAAAAAAAATTCCATCATCTGGCTGAAAAAGCACATAAAAATGGCAGCGAGCATGATTTAATCGCCGCTAAAAAAGCCCATCAGATTGAACAGCTGTTTTTCGGAACTGTGCGCATTCAGATTCCCTCATATTCGGTGGACAAGACCGTTCCGCGCAGCGAAATCTCCCCACAGGTGCTGTATGCCAGAGCCCGTTATCAAAATATATCCCTGAAATTTCATGATTTTCAGTTCACGTTCCCTTCAGAAGAAAAAGCCGTCGTGGGTCTGACCGGAATTTTCAAAGCCGTTGCCGCGTCCGGCGAAGCATTCAATGAAATCTACGAAGTGGCATGTACTCTGGAAAAAATCGACAACGACTGGCTGTTTACAGGAATTAAAGAGGTGGAAGTGCTTGAAAGGTAAACCGCAGCCACTATCAATGCTCGATACCGGGCCGTGCCTGCACCCCGGCCTGATAATAATGCTTGATCTCTTTCATTTCCGTCACTAAATCCGCGGCCGCAATCAATTCGTCGGATGCCCCCCGACCGGTGATGATCAGTTCCGTCTGATCCGGCTTGTTTTGGATCAGTTCAAGAACATCCCCGGTTGAAATAATACCGAATTTTTCCGCCATGGCTCCTTCTTCCATCACCACCACATCATAGCGACCGGAGTCCAGTGCATTTTTAACGGCATCCAGACCGCTTTGACCCGCCGCCCGATCTTCGGCCGTCGGATCACCCAGTGTAAATTTTCCCGTGCCGAACTGCTCAATGGTAATCAGATCGTCAAAGCGTGCCAGGGCCTTTAATTCACTGTAAGTGCCCTGCTTCATGAACTGGGCGATGTACACGCTCAATCCGGCACCGGCCGCACGCACGGACAACCCCAGCACCGCGGTGGTCTTGCCTTTGCCGTTTCCCGTGTAAATCTGGACATATCCCTTTTCCATACCATCCCCTTTGCCGTTTATTTTCTTGTAAATCCACGCTAAATCCCATATCACTTTTTTCTTGACAGAGGCAACCGGTTTAAGTGATTTTTTGATGACGTCGTTAAAAGCCCCATCTGATGCGTTATATTGGTTTTCCAGCCACTCAGGATACTACATGTATGACTTCTTGCCTGCAAAACCAATATGCCTTGTATATGGCTCTTTTAACTTAGTCATCCAAAGACTGGCTATTACGAAAACTCAACAAATTATATATATTATAAACATAAGGGGATTAAAACCATGAGAGACCCGCTGTTTGCACCCATTCAAATCAACACCCTGGATCTGAAAAACCGGATCTACCTGCCGGCCATGCATTTGGGAATGGCCGTTGATTTTGAAGTGACCGATCAAATTGTCGAATTTTACGCCGAACGCGCCCGAGGCGGTGCGGGCATGATCTGCGTGGGCTATGCCACGGTGGATGATTTATCCGGAAACACCACCAATATCGGCGCCCATGCGGATGCGTTCATCCCCGGACTGACGCGCCTGGCCGATGCCATCAAGGACAACGGCGCCCGATCCTGCGTTCAGCTCAACCACGCCGGCCGGTATAATTTCTCCTTCTTTTTAAACGGCAAACAGCCGGTGGCGCCGTCTGCGGTGGCTTCCCGGATGACCGGGGAAACACCCAAGGCACTGGAAATCGATGAAATCAACCAGATCGTGGACAATTTTGCCCAGGCGGCCCGGCGGGTCAAAAAAGCCGGGTTTGATGCGGTTGAAGTGTTAAGCGGCACCGGTTACCTGATCAGTGAATTTCTCTCCCCCTTGACCAACCAGCGCACGGATGAATACGGCGGATCCCTGGAAAACCGGATGCGGTTCGGACTCGATACGATGCGCGCCATCAGAAAAGAAGTGGGCAGTGATTTTCCCCTCATTGTCCGGATGAACGGCAATGATTTTATGCCCGGCGGACAGGGAAGAGACGAACTCCGGCAATATGCCAAAGCGCTGGTTGAAGAAGCCGGCGTGGATGCCCTGTGCATCAATGTGGGCTGGCACGAAGCCCGGGTCCCGCAGATTACCGCATCCGTTCCCCGGGGTGCGTTTGCCTATCTTTCCCGGGGCATCAAGGAAGTTGTGGATGTGCCGGTTATTGCCAGCCACCGCATCAATGATCCGGATACGGCCAGGGAACTGATTTCCGACGGCATGTGCGACATGGTGGCCATGGGCCGGAGCCTGATCGCAGATCCGTACCTGCCGGAAAAGGCGGAAGAAGGCCGGGAAGAGGAAATTCTGCATTGTATTGCCTGCGCCCAGGGCTGCTTTGACAATCTGTTCAAACTCAAGCATGTGGAGTGCCTGTGCAATCCCAAAGCCGGACATGAATGCGACACCGCGTGCGATATCGCGAAAAACCCTAAAAAAGTCATGGTGATCGGCGGCGGTGCGGCCGGCATGAACGCGGCCATTGCCGCCGCGGACCGGGGCCACCAGGTCACCATTTACGAAAAAGACGATGAACTGGGCGGACAGCTGTATCTGGCCGCGGCCCCTCCGGGGCGGGAAGAATTTGCCGAACTGGCCTATGACCTGGAATCCCAGGTCTATCACCGGGACATTGACATCCGCCTGAATCAGGTCGTGGATGAAAAATTAATCGATCAGGAAAAACCGGATCATATTATTCTGGCCACCGGCGCAACGCCCATGACGCCGCCCATCCCCGGGGTCGAGCTGCCCCATGTGGTCCAGGCATGGGATGTCCTGGCGGACCGCGTGTATACGGGAAAACGTGTGGTCATCATCGGCGGCGGGGCGGTGGGCGTGGAAACCGCCCTGCTGCTGGCGGAAAAAGGAACCCTTTCCGGGGAAGTCCTGAAATTTTTGTTTGTCAACAAGGCTGAAACACCGGAGGTGCTCTATGAACTGGCCACCCGGGGCACCAAGCAGATCACCATCATTGAAATGATTGACAAGATCGGCAAAGACTTCGGCAAAACCACCCGCTGGGGCATGCTGCAGGATGTCAAGCGATACGGCGTGGAATCAAAAGTCACGACCAAGGCTCTCGAAATCACCAACACCGGCATCAAAATCGAAACCGCGGACGGGACGGAAGAAATACCGGCCGACACCGTGGTGCTGGCCGCCGGCTCCCGGTCCGCCAATGATCTTCAGGCACTGATTGAAGCCAAAGGGATTGCCTGTGATGTCATCGGCGATGCGCAGCATATCGGCATGGCGTTTGATGCGGTGCATCAGGGATTTAAAGCGGGCGTGTCAATCCGTTAATCTTCCGTTACCCACTGTTATAATTAAGAAAGCAAGGTGCCAGGTGTCAGTGTTCAGGTATTTCCTGCCTGACACCTTGCCCGAACTGAATATAGCATGTGCCGCCAAACTACGATCCCGAATTCATACTAAAAACCAGCCACAACCCGAGGAATTGATATAATGATCGCCGAATACCTGAACCATAAAGCAGAGCGGGAAGCACTTGGCATCCCGCCCAAACCGCTGACTGAACAGCAGGTCAAGGAATTGACCGG
>JAABSL010000154.1 GCA_011390415.1 Desulfobacteraceae bacterium | reverse complement strand
GGGGTCGGCCCTGGATTCTCGAGATCAACGCCAATCCCTGTCTGTCGCCGGATGCGGGATTCGCCGCTGCCCTTGACCGGGCGGACATTTCATTTTCCCGGGGCATGGCGCGTATTTTAAACGACGCCCTGCGAAATCATGGGACGTCTGCCGAAAGTGCGCGCGGATCTTCGGGAAAAAAGAAACCCGTGAAAACGATAAAACCTGAGGTTTCCCTGCCGGATGCGGTTTTCCGGTATGACGCGCGGCCCGGGGATGCGAAAGACATCCGGGAGATGGCCGCGGCAACAAAATTTTTCCATTCATATGAGATTGATGTGGCGGTGGAACTGGTGGATGACCGGCTCCAAAAAGGGGCAGCCAGCGATTACGCATTTGTGTTTCTGGAAACCGCCGGCCGCCTTTTGGGATATGCCTGCTACGGTCTGATTCCCTGCACCGCTTCCAGCTATGATGTTTACTGGATTGTGGTGCAGCCGGACAGTCAGCGCCGGGGTATCGGCCGGATGATTCTGGATGAGGCGGAATCGTTGATCCGGGAAGCCGGCGGCACCCGGATTTACGTTGACACCTCCCAGTCGGAGAAATACCGGGTGACCCGGGCTTTTTATCAGCAGATCGGATATCATTGCGAATCGATCCTGGCGGATTTTTATGCGCCCGGAGATGGAAAGGTGATTTTCTCCAAGCGTTTATAATATTTTCATCCCGCAGTGACGCAGAGGTTTTTTCTTTGTGATGAAGGATTTTTTTTAACCACAGAGATCACGGAGAACACAGAGAAAGAATTTTTTTCTGGTTCCCATGGTCCCCGTGAGAACGAGGTGTCATTCCTCTCTGTGATCTCAGTGCCCTCAGTGGTTTAATAAGATTTAGCAGGACAAGCTTGAGATTCTTGTGTTTTTTTGTGTTTTTATGTAAAAAATAATGCCCTGGTGTACGCGTAAAAGAGGCAGATGAAAATGGACTTTGAAAAAATTTCAGAAAATTTGCAGGCAGTTTCCTTTAATCCCAAAGATGCGCCGGAAACATTGTGGCCTCTCTGGTTTTCGGTTTCGGAATCCGTGTTCCGGGAATTTAATCCAAAATCCCGGCTGCCGGACCGGAATGCGGCAAAGCGCCGCCTGTCGGTGGCAAACCCGCTTTACCGGACCGAGCGAACCCTGGTTTTCGATAGTCCGGAAACGCCGGTGGCGGTGATGTCCTTTGCCTATGAAACCGAACTCTCCCCCAGTTATGAACTGGACCGCAACATCTGTCACATAAATATTCTGGTGGAAAAGGCGTTCCGGCGAAACCGGATCGCCACCCGGCTGCTCATGGAACTGCTGAAAAAGGCGCGCAAGATGCAAAAAACCACCATTGCCGGGGAAATCGACAACACGCCTGCAAGAAAATTTTGCGAAGCTTATAATGGGGAAGTGGTGCACAAGGAAGTACAGCACCGAATGTATATGGATGTTGCCGACTGGGAAGTGGCCGCGGAGTGGCGGGCAAAGGGCAGAAACAGGTTTCCGGATACCTCATTTGAATTTTTTCAGGATTGTCCGGCAGCCGATATCGAAGCCTTTTGCCGGACCTACACGGAAATTATCAACGAGCGGCCCACCGGCGACATGCAGCAGACCATTATTACCACACCGGAATCACGGCGGATCGAGGAAGAGAATCTGAAAAAGAAAGGGGTGAAGTGGTATACGTTGATCTCCCGGGAAAAGAACGGCGATATCAGTGCAATGACCGATATTATGTATCATCCCCGGGAACCGCACAAAATCACCCAGTACTTTACCGGTGTGTCGGCCAGACACCGCCGGAAAGGGCTTGCCAAACGGCTGAAAGCGGAAATGCTCTACCTGATGCGGGAGAAGTTTCCGGAAGTGGAATACATCAGCACCACCATGGCGTCGGACAATCGCCCCATGCAGGCCATCAACGCGAAACTGGGGTTTAAACTGCGGAAAACCGATTATGTGTATCAGTGGACGCTTACGGATCTGGAGCGGCAGGTGGAGATGCGCCTTCAGACCGTAAAGAAAAGACGGAGAAAGGATTATCAAACGGGTTTCCCCGGGTGATATGAAAGTCAAGGTTTTGAAAATCCATGATCAGGGTCGCCACCGTGATGGAGGTGTCGTCCGTTAGCCATGGATGGGAAAACCGCTTGCGGCAGATGGGCGCGTTTTCGTCGCCCCGGTCTTTCAGGATCGCTTTCATGGTGTCGATGGTTGGGGAGTGCGCAGCCTTGAGCAGTTCCGAGGCCCGTCTGTAGCGGCCTGCGGAGTTGGGAAAGAGTTTCAGGTCATAATCGACTTTGGTGAGGAAATGGTTGGTGTGAACAAACCGGTCTCCCACAGGAAGGGTGAAAAATTCGGTTCCCGCGATTTCAAAGTTTTCCATTTGCCCGCTTTTGTCTGCGATCAACAGATTGCAGACCTTGCCGGTAAGATGTGATGTGACAAGTGATCGGGCCGCTCCAAGATCTTCGCACTCCAGAATTGCCCGGAGCAGGACATGAAGGGGAATGCCTGCGGGCGAATAATTTTCAATGCTCATGAAGTTGAGGCAAACCCCAACGCCGTGGCTGTTCATGCCGATTTTACCGATCATTGCCGGTTCCGTCATGGTCAGAATTCGGGTGCCGGTGTCGGTTTCAATATCAAGAATGACCGCCAGTTCTTCCATTTCCAGGTCCCAGTCCCAGTTCTGCCCCATCAGTCCCTGTTTTTTGAACGCCAGGGCGGTGCATTCCATGGGGTTGAGGTTCAAAAGTTCCGTGCGCCCGTTTAAGGCATAAATCCAGAGCGGGTCAACCATGGCTGCGTCCGCCAGCGTTTCGATTTCCAGAAACAGATCCTTGCGAAAGGCTTTGGTGCTGGTTTGAAATCCCCGGGAAATCCGTAAGATATCTTCTTCCGGGATCTGAAACTGTTTTTTATAAAATTCAACGGTTCGATGAATTCTGTCTTTGAGTTGCCGGCCGTGCTGGCGGCCGCGTTCTTCAGGGGTTCCGCGGAGTTTGATGACGGGAAAATAAGGTTCCATAGAAGATATTTAAATAAATTTATCCTGAAATTGTGGTTGATTATGGAAATGCCCCATGATCAGAGGCTCTTTCTTCTGAGAAAAAGTTTTTTCAATTCCGATATTGCAATGATGATTCCGGCTCCGGCGGCGCAGACGCCGAGTTCCCCCCATGACAGAGGCGTTGTGCGAAACACGGTATTGAAAAAGGGGACGTAGATGACCATCAATTGCAGGGCCAGTGTGACGCTTACTGCCAGAAGCAGGATGGGATTGCTCCACCAGGAATACGTAAACATGGATTGCTGCTGCTTTCGAACACAAAAGGCATAGGCCATCTGGCAGAAGGTGATTATGGTAAACACCATGGTCTGCCATGCCTCCGAACCTTTCCCGCCATTCCAGAACCAGTATCCGGCCGCAACGGAAACCAGACCGACGATTGAGCCCATGAGGATAATCTGCCATCCGAGTCCCCGGGCGAAAATCCCTTCCCTGGGATTGTGCGGCGGCCGCTTCATCACATCTTGCTCGGCTTCTTCAAATCCCAGCGCAATGGCCGGCACGCCGTCGGTTACCAGATTGATCCACAAAATCTGGATCGGCAGCAGCGGCAACGGCATGCCCAAAAGCGGCCCGGCAACCATGACGACAATTTCGCCGGTGTTGCCGGTGAGAATGTATCGGACAAATTTGCGGATATTATCATAAATACGCCGTCCTTCTTCGACGGCTCCGACGATGGTGGCGAAATTATCGTCCAGCAGGACCATATCGGACGCTTCCTTGCTGACATCGGTGCCCGTAATACCCATTGCCACACCGATATCGGCTGATTTCAGCGCCGGTGCATCGTTGACCCCGTCGCCGGTCATTGCGACGATCTGATGGTGGGCCTGCAGCACGTCGATG
>JAABSL010000153.1 GCA_011390415.1 Desulfobacteraceae bacterium | reverse complement strand
CCCCGGTTAAGCAGGGTTTCCATTTCCGTTCCCCTGATCGCATAGAGCATGTGGAATTTGATTCCGTCAATTCCCATTTGAGAAAGGATTTTAGCGGTTTCCAGCATCTGTTGTTTGGATTCACCGGGAAGGCCGAGGATGACATGGACGCAGATGTTGATGCCGCGGTTCCGGGTGGCGGCCACCGCTTTTTCAAACGCCTTAAAGCCATGGCCCCGGTTGATTCTCAAAAGTGTTGGGTCATGGGCGGACTGGAGGCCGTATTCGATCCATATGAGATGGGTTTTTGCATAATTTTGCAAAAGGGTCAGAATCTCCTCGTTGATGCAGTCCGGCCGGGTGCCGATGGAAAGACCGGCCACATCGCAAACACCAAGGGCTTCGTCATAGAGCGCTTTAAGAATTTCCACCGGCGCATAGGTATTGGTAAATGCTTGAAAATAAGCGATAAACTTTTTGGCTTTATACCGCTTGATCACGTATTTTTGCGCATTTAAAATCTGGTCGGAAACAGAGATGCCTTTTTTAAAAAAACCAGTGCCGGAACCGCTGGCATTGCAGTATATGCATCCGCTGTCGGAAAGCGTGCCGTCCCGGTTGGGACAGGACATGCCCGCGTCAACGGTGATTTTATGCACCCGGTGTCCGAAAATGTTTTTAAAATAAGTGTTTAAGTCGTAAAATCGGTTTTCCATGGTTTCTTGTGGATCTGTATTAAAAAGATATGAAATTTGTTTTTAAATCAGTTGTGTTTTTGGTATGCAGTACCATATATAAGGCGTTTATCGCAATGGATAGATACAGCAAAGGTTTGAAAATATAAATATATGACTTTTTATCCGAAAAAATATGATGTGATTGTGGTCGGGGCCGGGCATGCCGGATGTGAAGCCGCTCTGGCGGCGGCCCGCATGGGATGCCGCGTGCTGCTCATGGCCATTGATCTGGACAAAATTGCGGCCATGCCCTGCAGTCCCTCCATCGGCGGGATGGCCAAGGGTCAGCTGGTCAAGGAAATAGATGCCCTGGGCGGAGAAATGGCAAAAGTCACCGACAAAACCGCCATCCACTTTCGCAAGTTAAACACCAAAAAAGGGCCGGCGGTTCATTCTTCCCGTACCCAGAATGATAAAATCCGTTACCATACGGTGATGAAGTCCGTGATTGAAAAAACCCCCGGGCTGGACGTAAAACAGGCGCGGGTGGATGATCTGGTGGTGGAAAACGGCCATGTGGCCGGAGTTACGGATCATTTGGGTTACGGATTTGAAGCAAAAACCGTGATCCTGGCCACAGGAACATTTTTGAGCGGCCGGGTCCATATCGGAGAGAAATCTTTTAAAGCCGGCCGCGCCGGAGAATTTGCCTCCTATGCCCTGGCTGACAGCCTGAAGGCCCTGGGCTTTACCCTGGGTCGCCTTAAAACCGGGACCCCGCCGCGGCTCCATCGTGCCAGTATTGATTTTTCAAAGATGACCCGCCAGGATAGTGATTCTCCGGCTGAGCCGTTTTCCTTTTTTTCCAAAGGCTTTGAAATGTCTCATGTGCCCAGCTATATCGGTCGTATTGAGAAAAAAACCATTGGGATTGTCCAGGAAAATATTAAACTTTCCGCGCTTTACAGCGGCCGCATCACCGGCACGTCGGCACGGTACTGCCCGTCGTTTGAAGACAAGGTGATGAAGTTTCCCCATCGGGACAGCCATCAGTTGATCTTGGAGCCCGAAGGCATTGATACCGAGGAGATTTATGCCAGCGGTCTGGGCAACAGTCTGCCGGTGGAAATTCAGCTGGCCGTGGTCCGATCGGTGGAAGGGCTGGAATCCGCCGAAATTATGCGGCCGGCATATGCCATTGAATATGACTATGTGAATCCGGTCCACCTGACCCCGAAACTGGAAACTAAAAAAATTGCCGGTCTTTATATGGCCGGTCAGATTAACGGTACCTCCGGGTATGAAGAAGCAGCAGCCCAGGGATTGTGGGCCGGTATTAATGCCGCATGCCGCGTGCAGGGCCGGCCGGCGTTTCTGCTGGACCGGTCCCAGGCTTATATGGGCGTGATGGTGGATGACCTGGTCACCCGGGGAACCCGTGAACCGTATCGGATGTTTACGTCACGTGCCGAATACCGGCTGATGATGCGGGAAGACAATGCAGATCTCCGGCTGGCGGCCATCGGTCATGAACTGGGCCTGGTGGATGCCGAAACCGTCAAAGACGTAAAAGAACGGCAGAAACAGATTTCTGATGAAATTCAACGGGTTCGGAAAGTCGTGGTCAAGCCGGTCCCGGAAGTGAATCAGTACTTAGAGGATCACGGTTCCAATCCCATTGACAATGGCGTCCATATGGATCAGCTGCTCAAGCGCAGTGAGCTGGATTATGATATGGTAAACACATTTGCGCCCGCGCAGCCACCTTTGGTGAACCGGGTTGTCCGGCAGGTGGAGATTGAAGTAAAATATGAAGGATATATTCAAAAGCAGCTAAAGGAAATTGCAAAGTTTGGTGATCTTGAGGGTCAAAAAATACCGGAACAGTTTGATTTTATTTCATTACACGGCTTATCCAATGAATTAAAAGAAAAACTGTCCGCCGTCCGTCCGCTGTCTTTGGGGCAGGCATCCCGAATTGACGGGATGACCCCGGTGGCGCTTTCCATTCTCATGATCGCGTTAAAATCCCGGACAAGTAGTTAATTTCAGACATCAATATCTTTTAAGCAGGAAGACGGTGCTTCTGCTTGACATTTCCGGTATCCGTCTTATTGTTTTTGGTATATTAATCAGGTAGTTTAAAAAATTACTGGAATTAC
Organism: Desulfobacteraceae bacterium; assembly: GCA_011390415.1. Lineage (GTDB taxonomy): Bacteria > Desulfobacterota > Desulfobacteria > Desulfobacterales > Desulfosalsimonadaceae > SURF-3. Next base: position 1,217 of record JAABSL010000153.1, on the reverse strand, counting down.
GGAAAAAGGCAGGTACTCGAAGAAATGGCACAAAAGGATTATTATAAAATGCTGGGCGTGAGCAAGGATGCCAGTGCGGGAGATATCAAAAAAGCATATCGCAAACTGGCGTTGAAATATCATCCGGACAAGGCAGCCGGCGACAAGGCCAAAGAAGAAAAATTTAAAGAAATCAGTGAAGCCTATGCTGTTTTAAGTGATGCCGAAAAGCGTAAAAAATATGATACTTATGGTTCAGAAGGGTTCCAGCAGCAATATTCCCAGGAAGATATTTTCAGAGGCTCCAACATTGAAGATATTTTAAAGGAATTTGGCTTTGGCGGTGCTTCATTTTTTTCCGGCGGCCGGAAGGTGGGGGGCGGCGGCAAGCGCTTTTCATTTAATCCGGAATCCATGTTCGGCTTTGGCGGGGGCGGGCAGCAGCAGTCAGCGCCGGTAAAGGGTTCGGATCTGGAATATGAAATTGCCCTGACCCTTCCCGAAATTGCCAATGGCACATCAAAAACCCTGTCATTTCAAAATCCTTCCGGCGGCACGGAAACAATTACCGTTAAAATTCCAAAAGGAATGATTCCCGGTAAAAAGTTGCGGTTGGCCGGCCGGGGGCAGCCGAGTCCGTATGGGGGCCCGTCCGGTGATCTTTTCATAAAATCAAAAATTATGAATGATCCGAATTTCAAGCTCAAAGAGTTTGATCTATATACGACCCGTGAGATCAAGCTCACCGATGCGTTGCTCGGCACCCAGATTTCGGTTCCGTCGCTGAGTGGCAGGCAGCTCAGCCTGAAAATTCCGCCGGGAACAAAACATAAAAGCAAAATGCGGTTGGCGGGAAGCGGTATTCCCCATATGAAAGGCAATGGCTGCGGAGATTTATTTGTTGAAATTCATCTGACCATGCCCAAAAAACTAAATAAAAAACAAAAACAATTAGTCGAGAGTCTGGCCGAAGAGGGATTGTAATTTCAATCAACGCCGGCGTCCCGGCTTTTAAAAAGTTTTCATCATAACAATGACCGACAGTCGGGTTTCCGACTGTCGGTTTTTTTGTTTGGGCGTTGCCGGTTTCTCAACACTATAAACCGCAGAGCAAAACACAAAAATATACCTTGTCGTAAAACGGACCTGTGTCTGTAAGCAGAAATATTTAACAAATCCGGATTTAAACGCTTCAGTCTCAGGAATGCATTAAATTTATTGACAAAAGTATAGGTCCC
>JAABSL010000152.1 GCA_011390415.1 Desulfobacteraceae bacterium | reverse complement strand
ATCAATTTTTATAAGGTGTATGCAAAAAGTCCGAATTATGCATTGGCCGGCACTGATAACAGCCAGTTGTTCTGGCGGGATACCCAGATCAGGATTCAAGGCCCTGCGGTGGCCCAATTTCAGAAACTATTTCTGGAAACCTGGATCCTCGGAAAAAAAAATATTCCGCTGGGATCCAATTTATTCCCCCGCCTTGAAATAAAAGGCGACACGCTTGTCCGGGTAATTGCCAGCGCACCTGAACAGCGTGTTCCCCATATCTACGCAGCCTATATTTCGGCAATCCTGAATGCCCGAAATTCCATCTATATCTCCCAGGCGTATCTGATTCCGGACAACAATATGCTTGATGCATTTTCATCAGCGGTGCAAAGAGGGGTCGATGTCCGGATCATTGTGCCGGGAGAAACCGACTTCTGGATGCCGATTTATGCAGGGCGGGCCTACTACAGCCGATTGTTACAGTCCGGCGTGCGGCTGTATGAAATGAAAGGTGCGGTGCTTCATTCAAAAACCGCCGTCGTTGACGGCATCTGGTCCATGGTGGGGTCGAGCAATATGGATTCTCTGAGTTTTCTGCATAATACCGAAGCCAATGCAGTGATACTTGATACGGTTTTTGCCCAAAAAATGGAAGCTATGTTCAAAGAGGATCTGGAAGAATCAGAGGAACTTTTTTCAACACAATGGCACCAGCGGCCATGGACCAACCATATCATGGAGAGACTTGCCTGGATATTCAAATACTGGCTATAAAGAGTTTCGACTGCTGTCCAGGTTCGCAACCGTTACAAAATTTTCTATGAGATCTTCTACGCTGGAAAACGCGGTTTCCATAAATTTTATCAAATGCTGGCTTTCGTCGCTTCCAATCACTGTGTCCCTTCCGATCACTGCGGTGAAAGAAGCGATCATTCTTTGATAGAAAGTCAGTGTTTTTGCCTGTTCATCGGTGCTCAGGAGGAGAGGCGGACGGTTGGCGCCGATTTTAAGCGGAGCATGTAAATTTGTCCCCATCAACTCCGGAAACATGAGGGAGTGCAGAAACGAGGTGCAAAATTCATCAAGATTGTCCTGGGAATGTCCTCCTTTACTGCCGGGCAGAAAATTCTTTTCATTTACAAAATCAAAAAAGTAGTGCCGCTTTTCCCTGCTTCCGGAACGTTTTTTACTTTTTCCTTGCGTGACCAGAAAAAACCGTTCTAAAGAAAGCTGGTCATAACCCTTCAGTTCGGCAAAAATTTCCCGAATCTGGCCGGATTTGGTGAAATCATATTTGTCGACAAGAAGATGAAGCGCTTCGTGTCTGGCAATTGTTTTCAATTCCGAAACCGGTTCCTTTTTGAAAGTTTCGATAAAAAACCAAATGTCCTTGTATCCCACGCTGGTGAGCGCATTGTGAATTCCATCGTAATCGACCATGTTGACTTTTCGCACAAGGCGGGTCCGAAAAGCTTTTTCCACTTCAGCGACACCTTCGATTATTGCGTCTATCCTTTCCTGGTAATCCGGTATCTGCCGCTCAAGGGATTCGAATCCGTCTCCGAGATACCGGATTTGAATTTCCATTTCATCCGACAAAGCCTCCTTACGGGGAAAATTTTTGTATCCGTTTTGATAAACAGAAACCGCGTGCTTTTTCCCGTTTTTCGGTATATTGATGGTAAACCGGTTGTCCGGGCTTACAGCGTCGCCGGGTATAATGGGAAAAAACGAATACCCCTTGACCGAATGGTCCTCGAAATATCTGTTGATCGCGGTGTCGGTCGAATCCTGATGATCCGCCATGCCCAGGATGAAAATCTGCTTTGTTTTCAGTTTTTCGGAATGATTGAAACCGATGGCGCTGTCTTTGTTTCTCGAAACCTGGCGCAGCCGGATGCCGTCTACGGTAATATCTTGTTCAGCATCGGTGAACGCCATGATTCCCGCTACATAACCGTCAACTGTAATTTTAGGATTGTCGAAGAGGTCTGCTTTGGAATGAAAGGATTTTTTGACCTTACCGTTTTTGACATTGAAAAGTACAATCATAGTAGATTGCGCGTAATCGGGATGCGTCAGCAGATGCACCGAGTCGGATTTTTCAGGTCCTGCAAAATGCCTGTCAATCGAAAATGCGGCTGAAGGGATCAGTGCCATGCCGAGTGCCATAAAAAGCACGGGAACCATGATCACCGATTTATAAAAATGCTTTCCTTTCAATATTCTCAATGCCTCCTACATGTTTTCCGCTCGCAAAATACATTTCAACCATAGTATAAAATACATATCGGCTATAGCATAAAATACATTAATAATATAACATAAAATACATAAAAACCCTAGTTATCATCCGAACTTCTGAACAGTCAACATGAAACCACTTGAAATCATTGGAATACACATAGCCCTGCACCGCAATTTTTCAAAATCAAATTCTTGATTTTTCAAGCATGGTCTGCCATACTACGCACACTCCGGCCTTTGAAGCATTATACGGTTGGGCGGCGGTATTCTTTGGTCTGCAGAAAGGAAAATTTAGGATTTGCTGGAGGAAAATAGATGAAATCAGTAATTATTTTCGGTGCCGGTATAGCAGGATTAAGTGCCGCACATGAACTCAACCAGTTGGGATATAAGGTTTTTGTGTATGAAGCTTTGGAGAAGCCGGGAGGATTCTTCAGAAGCGCCCGCTGCAGTCACAACAATATGCCCACGGAATATTCCTGGCACGGCATGGGGCCATGGTATCATAACACGTTTGATCTCATGAAGAAGATTCCTTTGAACGATAACGGAAATCTCTACGATCTTGCACTTTCCCGGCCCATCGATTTCGGCATTTTTCCGGACGACACGCATGCCAGATTCTATGATAAGCGTTGGTTAAGTATTCCCGGCATGTTCAGAATGCACCGATGGGAATTTATCAAATGGGCGTATCTCATGGCCAAGACCTGGACCGCCAATCACCGCAGTATAGAAAAATACAGCGGCCTCAATGCAGCCCGGGCATGGCGCCCTCTCCTCAAGGACACAGCCTATAAAACCTGGCGCGCCTGTTTCGGACCGTGGATCGGCTCGGACTGGTCCAAGGTGTGTCTGCATACCACCGGTGATTTTTTCAGGAAGCAATTGACAACCAGGCCGAAGCATCACCACCGGGCTGATGAGGACGGACCGGCATGGACCCATGGGGCGGAAGACGGGTGGCTGTTGCTCAAAGGACCCAGCAGCGAATACTGGTTCGATCCCTGGATCGCCTATCTCCAGAAAAAGGGAGTTACGTTCCACTGGCAAAAGCCGCTGACAAAAATCGAATATGACGGCACAAAAATTCTTTCCACTGCTTCAGGCGATGAGACAATTGTCGGCGATTATTATATCCTGGCCATTAATCCTTTTGCCACGGCGGATGTTTTAAGCAAAACTCCTGAACTGGAGCAGCTGGAAGTTCTCCGATTGTTTAAGCCCCTTATCCAGGATGGACCGCACACCCAGGTGTCCTTCCGGGTGCCGTTTTCCGAAAAGATCCGTTTTCCCCGTGAAAGAATGGCGGTGATTGTGAGTGATTCAGAATTCAACCTGACCCTGTTTGCCGAGGAACAGGCGTGGAACAAGGAGGTGGATCTGGGGAAAAACGTGAAATCGCTGTGGACCGGGACCTCCTGTATCAGCAGTGTTCCCGGCAGAATTTATCACAAACCCGTCAGTTCATGCACAAAAGAGGAGTTCCAAGAGGAGGTGAGGGCCCAGATATTGAGTTGCGGCGCGCTTGATGAAATGATCCGGGAGGCGAATCAGGGAAAAGCGCTGCAGGATTTTTCGATGATGGAAATCGAGGTCTGGCATGAGTGGGAATTCTCTGCTGAGGGAATCAGGCCTTATCAACCGAAATGGGTGAACAGTAACACTACCCAGCACTTTATGCCGCCCCAGACCACACCGCTTGCCAACCTGTTTCTCGCCGGTGCGCATACCCAAACCCAGGCCCATGTCTGGAGCATTGAGGGCGCCGTGGAAAGCGGCAGGAGAGCCGCCAGGGCCATTGATCCGCAAGTGGCGGTGATAAACCAGTACCTTCCCGGATGGGTCAGGATTATTTCGAAA
>JAABSL010000151.1 GCA_011390415.1 Desulfobacteraceae bacterium | reverse complement strand
CATCTCGCTTTCAGCAGACACGGGGCTTCTGAAGGCATCTCAGAACGGCTTATGGACCTGGAAGGCACCAAAGGATACCGGAACCTATGAAATCAGGATTCTTGCACATGGCGATCAACCCCTGATGACCCTTCACTTTTTTGTTATCATACCTTATGCTTCCGTCAAAGAATCTGACTATATCAATGGCTACAGAATGGGAAAATATCCGGATATTCCGTTGAAAAACCTGCCGATTTACCTGCCGCCGGCCGGATTCATCAAGATTACACCAGACAATATTGACATGAAGGTGTCTCCTCATTTTACGCTTTCTCAGTTTGTCTGCAAGCAGGAAAGCGGGTTTCCCAAGTACATGGTGCTGCAAACCAAACTCTTACTGAAACTTGAGCTGATTTTGGCATATGTGAACAACAACGGATACCGGTGCGATACCTTTGACGTGATGAGCGGATATCGGACCCCATTTTATAACCGGTCCATCGGAAACGTGAAGTACAGTCGCCATGTATGGGGAGGTGCGGCGGATATCTTTATCGATGAATCACCGAAGAACAATTATATGGATGATCTGAACAAAGACGGGAATATCAACTGGAAGGATGCTGAAGTGCTGTACAATATGATCGACGGTCTTTACGGAAAACCCTTTTACCAGAAGCTTATCGGCGGCCTTGGATGGTACAGAAAAACCGCAGCGCATGGTCCTTTCGTGCATGTGGACGTAAGAGGACACCGTGCCCGATGGGGAGATTAATATGGATTACAGATTAAATATGTAGTAATATCAGGCGATATAGTATTTTTTTTATCAATTTGGAATTTTAAAACCGGGGGGCCATACATGACAAACAAACCCAACACTTTTAATGCATTGACATTCAACAACCCATTACCGGCTTTGGTAAAATGGTTACTACTGATTACGCTTCTTTCAATCATGGCCTGTGCAACGGCCGGCCGGGATTTCCCGTCAACCAGGGTCCCTGATATTGAAACGGGCAAAACAACCAAAAATGAAATCCGTTCCGTTTTCGGATCTCCCTGGCGGGTAGGACTTGAAGACGGCGAGCAGACATGGACCTATGGCCGATACCGATACAAGCTATTCGGCAGCAGCAGCACAAAAGACCTTGTTGTCCGCTTTAACGATCAAAATATTGTTTCTTCTTATTCGTTCAATACAACAGACCATAAAGAATAAGAAATATTTTCAAATTGATTAGGCCTCGCAGGTTTTATATGAATTACCTCCATTAACAGCGGCTGGTTCCCGATATTTTTTCCCATGACTTCCAGTGTTTGATTGATCACCATTAAAGCATTTGGATCTATTTTTTTGACCATTTGCTTGAGCTGGGAAAGATCCCTGAACGTAAACTAAAAATGATAATTATAACTCAAGACAATACCGGAGAGATTACTATCACGGTCATGATCAGAAATTTTATCTTTTAAATAAAATTTTTGATACTGATATCCGCCATAAAAAACATGTTCCATTGCAGTGTAAGCAGTTCCGATCTTTGCTGACCAGCCATTCTCTGCATCTATTCTGTCCAGACCATTTACCTTTCCGATCGGTAAATATTCAGCGCTGCATAAGAATGACAGTGATTGAATGGGGATGTTAATTATAGTGCCAATGCTTCCGAAATAAAGAGCAGAATAATCCATGTCCATTCTTTTAAAGCCGGAAGTTACCGCAAAACGAGGATGCAAGGCATAACCGAATATAGCATCAGCGTCCCAGTGAAGTTTTTTATCTGGTTCCCTGGAAGAATCATCGTCTAAATTGATATCTCTGAGTCCAATTAATATATTTATTTCGCAAAAAATATGTTCATTCCTGATTTTAATATCAGGCCCCATGAAAACGGAATCATCACTGATTTTTTCTTCTTCGGAATTTTCATACTGCCAGTTACTGTAACATTGCCTGACACCTGCAGCCCATCTCCAGTTATCTGCAAGCGCATTGTCTATAAAACCCAATACGCAGATAAGAACAGTGGCGATAAGCAGAAATTTTATTTTAATGTTTATCATATCAGCTGTGTTGAAAAGAATCTGACTATTACCTGCATATAAACCATAGAATGATCACTTCGTTAAATTTTTTTTGCGTGCTGCATTGCTAATGATGGTTTTCAAATTTATCGTCATGGCATTCAGCGCACTCCATTTTACTTTTGGATATATCCGAGACTTTCCCCTTACCGTGACACTCACCGCAATATTTCACAGATTCACTGTAACCGGCAAATCGGAACTGGCCGTCAATTTTCGCATTCAAGATTTCAACCGCCTTTTTCGCCACATCTCCGGTTACGCGTGCACACCGCTCACTTCTCTCCTTTGAACTCATTTCATGGCCGGACTTATAGCACCATTTGCTGACAGATACATGGCAGAGAACGGAATCAGCGAGTGTTTGCTCCAAAGACACATCTAACTTGGGCGTTTCCGGCTTATATTCAGGCAGGGATGCTTTTTCATACCACGTAAACAATTCATCAATCATGGGATCACGATCCGTCCGGACATAAAAAAGCGCATACATGGCCGCCGCTCCCATGAGAGAACCGCAAAGAGTGCCCCAGTTGGAAACACCGCTGTAACCAAATTTCATCATGAAAGACGGAAAGGAACTGTAGGGTTCACCATATTTTTCACCCATTTGGCCGATGACACTGGAAAAAACACCATAACAGCAGCCGTAATTGTTATTATAAAATCCGTTATATGCCCTTAGAGCGGTTTCATCCGGGTCCAGTTTATGTGGTGTCCAGAATGCCGGATCGGTTCCGGCAGCCGCGGGGGGTGTTACTGTATTTGTTTCATGTGGTGTTTTGCATCCGGAAACTGAACCCAGCGCGAAGCCTAAAAAAGACGTCCCGATGGCAGCCATTGCCTCTCTTCTGCTGATATTCATTAATAACCCTCCTTAAAAATTAGACGACACCGGTGTTATTGATGTAATCTTTTGGCGGCCCTTGACTGCCCCTGATAGACTTCTTGAGCAATTTGCGTCCACAGGTTTTGAAATCGTTGCTCATTAAAACCGGAGCCGCTGCAAAGCCATGAACTGTATGGTTTTTCCTGATAGACATGTTTAAACTGTCCAACAACATCCATATGATCGGCCTCGATGATGCCGCCGACATTTCCCCAAAACTGGCTGAGAGTTGGAACAATCCCGTCGTTGGTAGTGCCGTCAATTTTAAACGATATTGTTTTTTTCATCTCTTCAAGTACTGATTTATCCTGTACCGGATACGGATAATGACGGTGCTCACGTTTAGTAATTTCATAGCATACGGCATAAATTCCATGCGTAAAGGCACGATAAAGATCTTTCACATTGGGAATAAAATACTTTGGATTGGGTGGCGGTGATGCAGTGATGAAGCTGACATACTCAACGCCAGGCCTGTCAGCTACTGACCCGTTAAACAAATCCATGCCCTCCGGGGTCAGCTGAACCATGGCACCCTGGTCCTGTGAAATTTTTCGCAGATAGTCCCAGATGGCATCTCCCTGATCCGGAAGAATTTTACCGAAGAGGTTTTCTGCCAGTGAATCCAATATATTGTCTTTCTGACCGATAAACCGATCAAGGCTTGAGTACCGACGAATAAGACTCGCGAGCATATATATCGTATACCGGCCGGGACCGCTTGTAGCCATCACTGCAAGCAGATATAACAGGTTTCGACCGTTCATGCTGGTAAAAAAATTAGCCATGGGCGTTCCGTAATGAGGGGTTGAAAGAGAAATCGCGGTTCTTGTCCGTTTGGCTATTTCAGCTTCTTCTTTTCCGGGAAGAAGTTTGACTCCTTTTGTCAGCAGCATGCGTACATCCAATCCACCGGTGGAATGACCGATGAAATGAAGATGCTTTTGTTTAAGACCGCCATTCTTTTTTACTGTTTCCAGCAACCGGATGGCACGCCGGGTTATGGAGGCTGTGGGAAGCGTATCCACTTCTATTATCTGTGCATCAATTTGATGCTTCCTCAGGGCATGCTTCAGGATTTCAGCCACCCGGTGGAAATAATTGTATGCTCCGAGGGCCGTAAATCCAAAAAATCCGGGAACA
>JAABSL010000150.1 GCA_011390415.1 Desulfobacteraceae bacterium | reverse complement strand
CAGGTGGCCTTGCCTTAGCAGGCGGGGCTTACAATTGGGCAAAAGGTACGGAGCTCATTGAAGGGATGTCCACCGAAGCTGCTGGTAAAAACCTGAAATTAAATCGCTACCCAACTTATTGTGAGGTCTGTTTCTGGAAATGTGCCGGATGGACACACACTGACGAAGAGGGCAAGATTGTTAAAATTCTGGGTAACGACGAAGATCCGCACAGCAACGGAAGAATGTGCCCGCGCGGGACCGGAGGAATCGGAATGTATCACGATGAAGACCGGCTTAAAACCCCACTCATTCGTACTACTGAAAATGGCAAGCAGACTTTCCGTGAAGCAAGCTGGGATGAAGCACTTGACTTGATTGCCCAAAAGTATCAGGAAATTAAACAAAAATATGGCGCAGAATCCATCGCAGGTTTTTTCCATGGATCTCCGGGTTCGCACCTGGGACATGTGCTTCATGCATTTGGTTCACATACAGAGGCGCATCCGTCGTATGCACAGTGTCGTGGTCCGCGCGAAGTTGCTTTTGCAGCCACTTTCGGCAGCGGAGTGGGTTCACCTGAACCAACCGATATAAGGGATACCAGATGCCTCGTGTTAATAGGATCGCACATCGGCGAGAACATGCACAACGGACAGGTTCAGGAAATGGCCGATGCCATCGACAACGGAGCAACAATTATCACCGTTGATCCACGATTCTCAACGGCTGCAAGCAAGTCAAAATTCTGGCTCCCCATTAAACCGTCAACCGACCTTGCATTACTGCTTGCCTGGATAAATGTAATTATCAACGAAGAGTTGTATGACAAAGATTTCGTTGAAAAATACACGTATGGTTTCGATGAATTGAAAGAACATGTCAGCAAAATGACCCCGGAATGGGCCTACGGAATCACTACACTGGAGCCTGCTGTAATTCGTAAAACAGCTCACGAAATGGCAGCTGCTTCACCATCAGTTATTATCCATCCGGGAAGGCATGTTACATGGTATGGAGATGATACACAAAGGGAACGCGCCATTGCCATACTTAACGGATTGCTCGGTTCATGGGGCCGCAGAGGTGGTTTTTATTTCCCGGAAGGAAAAAGCCTGCCTGCATTTCCGACTCCTGAAACACCTCATCCGGAATGGGACTGGAAAGATATTCACGATGAAAAATATCCGCTGGCAATGCTTCCGGTTTCCAATGCGCTGATAGAAGCATCTATTCCTGAAAATAATCCGAAACACCTTATAAAGAGCTGGCTGGTAGCCGGAACCAACCTTCCGCTTACTATGCCCGATAAAGACCAGACATTAAAAGCCATGCAGGCGCTTGAATTTCTGGTGGTTGTAGATACCATGCCGATGGAAATCACAGGTTTTGCAGATGTGGTGCTGCCGGAGTGTACGTATCTCGAACGGTACGATTTCATTCGTTCGGCGCCTCACCGTGAACCCAACATTGCCTTACGCATGCCGGCTGTGGAGCCAAAATATGAATCGAAACCCGCATGGTGGATTGCAAAACAAATGGGAGAAAAATTAGGACTTCAAAAATATTTTCCCTGGAAAGATATTGAAGAAGTGCTCGACTGGCAGCTAAAACAGGTAGGATCTTCGCTGGAGGAAATGCAACGTATCGGAGTAAAAAAATTCGACCGTGTATTTGGCACTCCCTATTTGGCAGAGGGTGAAGATTTCGAATTCAATACCAATTCAAGAAAAATTGAACTCTACTCTACCGAATTGCAAAATGCCGGATTCGATCCGCTGCCTTCTTTCACCAAACATGAAGAACCGCCCCAGGGATTTTACCGCCTGATTTATGGCCGCACTCCGGCACATACCTTTAGCCGGACAGCAAACAATCCGAACCTTGTGGATTTAAAACCGGAACCCTGGCTTTGGATTAATCCCAAAGTGGCATCAATCTGGGGAATTGAAAATGACCAATATATCTGGCTGAAAAACCAGGACGGCAAGACCACTCAGTTTCCAATACAGGTAAGAATAACTGAGCGCATCCGCTGGGATTCAGTGTTTATGCCACATGGATTCGGGCACCACAATAAACGCCTGAGCCGCGCCTACGGAAAAGGAGCCAGCGATTCGGAGTTAATAACAAATGTAAAAATTGACCCGGTAATGGGCGGAACAGGAATGCGTTCCAATTTTGTGACTTTCCTTACCGAAGAACCAGAAATGGAGGTTGAATCATGAGATATGCCATGGCAATAGACACCAAAAAGTGTGTCGGCTGCTCTGACTGCGTAGTTGCCTGTCAGACAGAAAATAATGTACCGATTGGCTATGCCCGAGACTGGGTGGCTGAAATGGTTGCCGGAACTTACCCGAACGTTGAACTTGAAATACGTTCAGAAAGATGTAATCACTGCGACAATGCGCCTTGTGTAAGGTGCTGCCCCACCGGAGCCAGCCATATTATTGATGGTGGAATTGTAAAAGTAACACCTGAAGAATGTATCGGTTGCGGCGCTTGTATCCAATCCTGCCCTTACGATGCAAGGTACTCGCATCCACAAGGATATGTTGACAAATGTACGTTCTGCGATCACCGGGTAAAAGATGGCCTGGATCCAGCCTGTGTAGCAGTCTGTCCAACAAAATGTATGTATTTCGGAGATTTGGACGACCCCGCCAGCAATGTTTCCGAAGCCATGAAAAACAGGAATTACAAAGCGCTTGCACCCGAAGCAGGAACTGATCCTCAAATATTTTATCTTCTTTAAACTATAAAATAAACGAACAATGAAGGAAGAATTAATAATAAGCGGCCGGATGAATCCCAACATCGATCCGTATCTGAACATCTGGCACTGGCATATTCCGGTTTATCTTTTTCTTGGCGGACTGGCAGCAGGCATTCTGTTCTTTGCTGCGTTTTATACCATCACCGGAAGAGAAAAAGAGATGCCGACTACGGTTAAATGGGCCACTTTTATTGTGCCCATAGCACTGATAGTTGGGCTTTTGGCCTTGTTCCTCGACCTGAAACACCAGCTCTATTTCTGGCGTTTGTACACCACGGTTAGGTTGGAATCACCCATGTCGTGGGGCGCCTGGACGCTGATGCTGGTCACACCGCTCAGTATTATTTGGGTGGCTACCTACATGAAAGAAATTGTTCCCGGCTGGAAATGGCCCTGGAAATTCCTCGATACATCCGAAGCTTTTGTGATAAAACACAAAAAAGAGCTGGCCTGGATTTTAATTGTACTCGCAGTTATTCTTGGTATTTACACAGGTATTCTACTTTCAGCATTTAATGCACGCCCGCTTTGGAACACTTCGATACTTGGGCCACTATTTCTGGTTTCAGGATTATCGACCGGAGCAGCCACAATTATCTGGATGTCGAAAAGTCATTATGAACGAAAAATAATGAGCCGCATCGACATCCTGTTAATTATTATCGAACTGTTTTTGGTTACCCACATGATTATGGGATTCCTGGCCGGATCGGAAGTAAAAATTGCTTCTGCCATGCTATTCCTTGGCGGTCAGTTTACAGTCTCATTTTGGGTTTTCTTTGTGATTCTTGGCCTTGTGTTCCCGCTGATTCTGGAAATACTGGAATTAAGGGGGTTCAAAATTCCGGTTGGAATTCCGGCATTTCTTATTCTTTTCGGCGGCCTGATTTTTCGTTTTATAATGGTTGAAGCCGGTCAGTTTACACGTTATCTTTATTAATTATTAAAATTCAAAAAGATGAAAGATAGAAGTAAAAGTTATATCAATCCTTACCTCGGTGGTTTCCTGCTCGGACTGTTGCTTCTGGTTACCTTTTTTATTACCGGTCGCGGGTTAGGTGCCAGCGGTGCTGCCAAAACAACAGTGGTCAGTGCAGTTCAGACAGTTTCGCCTGAACATGCAGTAAAGTCTGAATATTACAGTACTTTTATTAGCGACGACCGGCACACCATGAATACATGGCTTTCTTTCGAAGTGCTGGGCATTCTGGCAGGCGCTTTTTTAAGTGGTGCACTTGCCGGCAGATTGGGATTTAAAACGGAACATTCTCCGAAAATCTCTTCCAAAACCCGTTTGCTGGCCGCTGCCGCCGGAGGCATCCTGTTTGGATTCGGCTCACAACTTGGACGAGGATG
>JAABSL010000149.1 GCA_011390415.1 Desulfobacteraceae bacterium | reverse complement strand
TTTTTCCTTCAAGATCAAAGTCGATTTCCGGTATGAGAACAAAGTTAACGTCCTGCTGGGCCAGGGCCGAGGTGGCGGCAATAAAGCCGGAATGCCGTCCCATCAGCTTGATCATCCCCACGCCATTGGGAAACCCCTCCGCCTCCTTGTGCGCGCCCTTGATGGCTTCTGTGGCAATGTCCACCGCTGAATCAAAGCCGAATGACCGGGCGACCCGGTATATGTCATTGTCAATGGTTTTGGGAATGCCGATGACACTGATTTTGGCATTGCGGTGTTTTATTTCTTCAACAATTTTCGAAGCGGCCATGAGCGTTCCGTCTCCGCCGATCATAAACAGAATGCCGATATTCATCCGTTCCAGGCAGTCAACGATGGCTTCAATATCCTGGGGTCCCCTGGATGAACCCAGGATGGAGCCTCCCATTTCATGAATATTCACCACTTTGTCCGGGGTCAGTTCGACCAGTTCGTGACCGTACTCGGGTATGAATCCTTCCAGGCCGTACCGGATGCCGTAGATGTGTTTTACCTGATACCGGTAATGCAGTTCCAGCACAATGGCCCGGATGACATTGTTAAGACCCGGGCAAAGGCCCCCGCAGTTGACCACGGCGCATTTGAGTTTGCTCGGATCAAAGTAAATTTTTTCCCTCGGACCGGCCAGTTCAAATGACGGCATGGATTCCGGGTTTTTCAGCTGTTCAAGAATCGAATTGACATTAACGTCGATTAAAACCCGGTCGTCGTCGGTTTTAAACATTTCTTTGCTGGTACCGATGGAATCATTTAAAAGCAGTGTGTTGATTTTTGCCTCACCGAGTGATTCAATACGGGTGTCATTGGATGGGGTATCGCTCATAAGGCTCTCCTGCGAAATAGTTAATACAATTTCAGTTAATTCAGAATTTAATAGAAAAAATATAATCACGAACCATTGAATTTCAAAGCGCCTTTTCCCAGAATATCATGCAAATGCAGGACGCCGGTAATTTTCCCTTCCGTATCGATCACCGGCAAAACGGTAATCTGGTGTGTTTCCATGATGTTTAACGCATCATAGAGGGGGGCTTTTTCGTCAATGGATATCGGGTTTTCGATCATCAGCGCATCTGCGGTTTTTTCAAACACGTCGACTTTGCCCACCAGCATCCGCCGCACATCACCGTCCGTGATGATGCCGGAAAGCGTGTTGTCCGGTTTTTTGATCAAAACAACCCCCAGGTTCTGTTTGTCCAGAATTTCCAGTGCGGTGGCCATATCCGTGTTTTCAGTGACCACCGGAATGGCATCGCCGGTCAGCATGATGTCTTTGGTGGTGTAAGCGGACAAGCGATGTCCCAGGTTGCCGCCGGGATGGAATTTTTTAAAATCCGTGGGACTGAATTTTCGTTTGTTGATCAGAACAACGGCCAGCGCATCTCCCATGGCCAGCAGCGCGGTGGTGCTGGTGGTGGGGGCAAGTCCCAGGGGGCAGGCTTCCGGCGTTACCCCGACGTCAATGACAATGTCACTGTGGCTGGCCAGGGTCGAGTGTTTATTGCCGGTAAATGCGATGATCGGGCATCCCGCATTCCGGATGCTGGGCAGCAGAATGTTCAGTTCGTCAGTCTCCCCGCTGTTGGAAAGCCCGATGAAAATATCTTTTTGGGATAAAATGCCCAGGTCGCCATGCATGGCTTCCACCGGGTGCAGAAAGATGGAGCGGGTGCCGGTGCTGTTTAATGTGGCGGCGATTTTCCGGCCGATGATCCCGGATTTACCGATGCCGGCAAATATGACGCGGCCCCTGGATTTATAAATTAAATCAACCATTTTTGTAAAATTATGATCAATCTTTTCCGTCAGCTGAAGAATGCCGTCAGCTTCAATTTTCAGTACTTCAATCGCCTGTGCAATCGTCATGGAAAGCCTTTCCTGCAAGAGTCCGAAATAAAAACCCGGCGGCTGAATAAACCGCCGGCTGACATAAATATAAGAAACGTTCAACTTGGGAGAATATAAAGGTTCAGGGTGACAATTTTTTGACGGTAAATCAAGTTTTGTTTTACGGATGATGATGGTTCTGATAAGCTGTATAAAACAAAATGAGAAAAAATAAAAAAGAAAAAAGATTGACAAACGGCGCGGATTGGATTATTTTTTCGACGCTCAAATTATAAACTGATTTATAACGGCGCCGGTTATTTTTATTTCAGGCGCCGTTATTTATAGAAAAAAAAGTAATGGAGGGATCAAGATGATTTGCACGACAGTCAGAAACGGAGAAGAATGCGTATTTATGACCAAAAACGGATGTTCCTACAAAGGGGGCTCCTGCAACGCAGTGGTTGAGTCCTGCACCGGATGCAGCCGAAGCAAAGAATATGCAACGGGATGGTATTGTGCGGCCGCACCGGAACCGGCTTTAAAATGGAAAAACGGTGATTGCAATATTGCCACGCACGTCACCATGACCGTAAAAGAAGAAAAAGCCAAACTGAACCCGATCAAGGCATCCAAGCGCGGCGGTCACTAAATTCTTTGTGCTTTAAAGATCAACGAAACGGGCGCCGGGGACTATCCCCGGCGCCCGTTTTTTTTGTTCGCCTGTTTTATATTTAACCCGAATTTTTCATGAAGAAAATAGACAGGATTTTTTATCCTCTCATAATAATTTTCTTCATGAGAAATCCGGGTCAGCGCTTATCCAGCTTGGGCGCGTTAAATCCGCCCCAGGTCTGCTGGGAAATACCGACCACCATGAAAGCTTCCGGGTCAATACTGGATACAATGTGCTTTACATCGTAAATCCTGGAACGCATGGCCGTCAAAAACAGCATGGTGCGATTGGCCTGCGTGTATCCTCCGGTCACTTCCCAGTGACTCAATCCCCTTTGCAATTCGTTGATTATCGCCAGCCGAATCGGGTCCGGGTATTCCGTAATGATGGTGATGGTCCGGGTCTGGCTGATGCCTTCCAGCACAAAGTCTGAAAAAATCCCCACCAGAATCAGGGTGATCACCGCCAGCAGGGCGGTTTCAACCGGAAATACAATTCCGGCCACCAGAATTACCGCCAGATCCGTATACAGATAGGACTGGCTCATCGGGTACCCGGTCTTATTATAAATGATTCGGGCCGTGATGGATGTTCCCCCGATGGTGCCCCCAAACCGGTAGATCAACCCGGTTCCCAACCCGTACAGGACCCCGGCATAAATGGCTGCCAGCAGTCCGTCTTCGGTGACCGCATGATTGTCCATCCACAGGGGCATAAAGTGGGAAAAGATATCCGCGGAAATGGAAAATGCCACCACGGCAACGCTGCTCGACCAGACAAACTGCCATCGCCCCAGCCAGTAGAACCCCAGCACAAACAGGGGGATATTAAACAAAAGGAAAAACAGTCCCACCGGAAATCCGGTCAGGTGATTAACCACAATACCCAGACCGGAAACACCGCCGGCGGCAATATTGTGGGGGAGCTGAAAAATAACATATCCCAGGGCCCCAAGCACAGCGCCGATGATGATCATGACCTGCTGCACGGTCACCCGGCGGATCATCTGGGCAGTAGTGAGTTCTAATTTTTTTTTCACGCTTTTTGGCAATTTCATGTTTGCGTTCCTTTTTGCGCGCCCCGATTCTTGTACTTCAAGATAGAACCTTGTAAAAGCAATTCGGGCGGCCATTAAATTAATGAACCTCCCCCCATATTGAAAATTTTTCAGCGGGTCAACACTTGTTGAAAAAGAAATAAATATAAAATTTATTAAATATTTCATTTTTCTGAAATATTTAAATTGACAAAACTAAATAAATATATTTATATAAAAATACAATACAAACAAAGGATGAATCAATGATCAACGGGTTATTCACAAACATTGCAAAACTGGGCATCAAGATGCGGATTTACCGGGCGGTTCAAATCGCGGACAGTGACGCCGGAATGCTGAAGGATCGTGAAATTCTTATTCTTGAACTGCTCAAAACCCAGGGCGCAATGAGCATGACCGAATTGTCGAATTTTTTCCCCGGCGTCAAGCAGAGCACATTGTCCACGGACATCAAAAAGCTCAGAACGGAACTGGATCTTATTGATATGACAGTGGACAAAAATGACATGCGGATTCATTTGATTGAATTGTCGGAAAAAGGTCTTGA
>JAABSL010000148.1 GCA_011390415.1 Desulfobacteraceae bacterium | reverse complement strand
GCACCCATGGATCACCGCCCACGGTGTAGTCACTCAGGAAAAATCCGGATGTTCCGAGCCACCCGGTTTTTGACACCCCGAACATAAGACCGAATCCCACTGCCCAGAAGGCCAGAGATCCGATGGAAAAATCCATCAGGTTTTTCATTAAAATGTTGATGGCGTTTTTGGCCCGGGTAAACCCGGCTTCTACCAGCGCAAAACCGGCCTGCATGAAAAAAACCAGAATGGCTGCGATGAGGGTCCACAGGTAATCCGCATGCACCTGGACCGCATCAATGGCCGCTTTGTTGTCTGCCGGTGAAATGACGTTGTCTGCCGCCCATGCCGGTAAAATTCCGGTGGCGAGCAGAATGAGCATGATGCACAGTGTTTTCATAATTAAATCCTCCCGATTGCTGCAATTTTTATTTCAATTAAAAATAATTAAACGTGTATTTGAATTGGACCCCCGGTTTGGCCTGTCTGGATTAATTAAAAGCAACGGGTGTGCCACAGATGGCTTGAAATGGATCAAAAGTTTTAAATATCTGAAATCATGATATATAAAAAATATTTTCAGAAAAAAGGAAATAAGCGGTAGGTTGCAGGTGGTTACAATTTTGTAATTTTTGGACCATCGTCATACAAAATTGTAAATCATATTTTTGGATAGCTGTATTCTAAGATTTGGGATATGTGCTCTGTTTAACCTGAGCTGCCGGATTAAAAAGGCGTCTGTGGTCTGTTCACAATCGGCCGGCCGGAGGTTGCGGCAGGGCCGGATAGTTACCGGTTGCGTATGGTTTTGATGAGGTCCATTGCATCGGTACCGGTTTTCTACAGAGTGGTCGGATGCTCCGAATGTTCCGGTGTCGGAGCGGAATCCGTGTCATCGGGATTTTTATCAGGAATAAAGATGGTTGCCAGGGTTCCTTTTTCAGGTTCACTCCTGATTTGGAAGCTGCCCCCCAGCGAGTAGGCGCGTTCTTTGATGCTCATGAGGCCAAATCCCATTGTGTCCGCGTCATTTACCCGGGTGTCAAAACCGCTGCCTTTGTCCGCAACAATGATAAAAAATCCGTTGTTTTCATACCGCAGTTCAAGCCACGCTTTTTTCTCCCTGGCATGTTTGACAACATTAAACAGCAGTTCCCGGGCAGTCCGGTAAAGAAGTCTCTCTATGGTTGCGGATTGGGGTCTGATTTCGGTTTTTAAATCCAGGCAGATTTCAAGGCCATAATCTTTGCGCATTCTTCCGGAAAGCCATCTCAGGGCATCAGTCAGTCCGGACCGGGTCAGGGCCGGCGGGCTCAAATCATGCGACAGGTCTCTTGTTTTGTTAAGGGATTCAACCAGCATCTCCAAGGATTTTCTGATGCCTTTCTGAATGAGAAAGGGATCTTTTTCATTCTCGACAATCTCCAGTTGCAGTTTTGCGGACACAAGAACCTGCTGCAGGTCGTCGTGGAGGATCTGCGCAATTCTCTGCTGTTCTTTCTCCTCTGCCTGGGAAAGCTCCAGGGTGAGCCAGAGAAGTTGCCCGGTACGTTTTTCCAGTTCCCGGGTGCGTTCGGCAACCAGCCCCTCCAGACTAAGGTTCATTTGCTTTAATTTGAATTCACTGCGTTTTTGTTCACTGATATCCCGGATAATACCGTCCCGATAGTGCGGAACCCCGTCCGGATCGGTCAGCACATGAATGGTGTCTGCAACCCATGTATACTGACCGCTTTTTGTTTTGAACCGATATTCCAGCAATGTGCTGCCGCCGGTTTTAACTTTTTCAATTTCGTTTTCCACTGCTTTCCGATCTTCCGGATGAAGACGCTGGAAAATTACTTCTTTTGGCATACTTTTCATTTCATCGGGCGAAAAGCCCAGAATGGAGAAGATTGCGGGACTGATATAATCATATTGATCGGTTTTAAGATTGCGGCGGTAAATGGCATCAATAGAGTTTTTCAGAACCGCCGCGAATCGTTCTTCACTCTCTTTTAGGGTTTTTTCAGTCTGTTTAAGCATTGTTATGTCGTTGCCCACTGCCAGAATGCCGACCAGCCGGCCCTGATCATCAAATACCGGTTTGTTGGCCCAGGCCATCCATACCCGGCGCCCGTCCCGGCGAATATTTTCATTGATATTATGGATGTATTTTTCGGGGTGAGCGACAATATCTTCGGCCAGGCCGGACAGGTCCGAACCGGTGGATTCTTCCTCCGGTACCAGAATGTTCACGTGTTTTCCGAGGATTTCTTCCGTGCTGTAGCCGAAAAAAGTCCTGGCGTAATTGTTGAAAAAAGTGATGGTGCCGTCGGGTTTCCATTGAAGAATGGCGCTGTTGGCATTTTCCACCAGTTCGCGATATCTTCTTTCTTTTTTATGGAGGGCCTGTTCGAGGTTTTTGGTGTCCGTAATATCGAGAAATGTGCCGATATACTGCAGCGCGGAGCCGTCTTTGGCACGCGCAAAAACAGAGTCACGGGACAAACACCAGATCCAGCGGCCGTCTTTGGTCTTAAAACGATATTCAATTTCATGGGTATGACTGTCCGACCGGACAACCTTCTGCAGGTGGGCGGTAATCTTTTTTCGGTCCTCGGGGTGAAAAAGCGACAGAAACTGCGCGGGATTCATTGACCGGATGTCTTCGGATGTGTAGCCGGTCAGATCAGTGTACCGGGAGTTGACGAATATGTTTTGACCGCGGTTGATATCATAGATGTATATGCCGTTGAGGGAAGAGGCCAGAACCTTGGCGGCAAAATCCGGGCTGCCGGGCAGCAGTGTGCCGGGGCTGTCCGGAGTGCCGGTGCCGTCGGCAGGGTTCCGGTGTAATTCGTTGCGGTCAGCCCAATAGTCCATCTGATTGTCTCCGGTTTGCTGAGCGAGATTGGCGGTAGCAGTAAAAAATGCCTGGAAAATCTGTTTGTTCTGTAATTGTTGCCATTTTTTAGCAAAAAATATCCCTAAAGGCAACAACAACCTGTAACTATGGACTATCCGGAAATCTTTAACCGCAACTGAGTGATTCGGTCGATCTGGTTTTTCTTTTGAGCCGGCTTTTGATGGGTGATCCGTTTTTTACCGTTCTTCTCTAATGAAGATTGACATTCTTCGAAGGTCTTGTCTTTTTAAATTTTCTTGAAATTCAGAAAATAAAATATTATTATTTTCTTAAAATAAATAAAACGGCATTGCATGCCATAATTACAAGGAATAATAGTATGGACGTCAGAAAAGTATCTTCGAAATCTCAAATCACCCTGCCAAAAGAATTTGCCGGTAAACTGGTATCCGTTGAAAGACTGTCTGAAGGTGTGCTTCAAATTAAGACCGGCGAGTTTATTCCGGATTCAGAAAAAATCCTTCAT
This sequence comes from Desulfobacteraceae bacterium, assembly GCA_011390415.1. Taxonomy (GTDB): domain Bacteria; phylum Desulfobacterota; class Desulfobacteria; order Desulfobacterales; family Desulfosalsimonadaceae; genus SURF-3. The sequence continues at coordinate 805 of JAABSL010000148.1, read as the reverse complement.
ACTGAAAAATTCAGCAAAAAACTGAAGGAATTCGACACCTGGATGAAAAAACATGATCTTCAGGAAACGGACGTCGATAAAATGGTTCAAGGGAATAAATCGTGAAGGTCAAGCTTGATTTAAATTTTCCGGGATTTCAACAAGAATGGTTTGCACTTTCAAAAGAGGATTTTGTCGCCACAAAAAACACGCTTAAGAAAATCATCGTAATGGAGTGGGAACAAATTTATATAGACAGAGGGCTTCGGTGGGAAAAAATTCATTCCACGGCCACGCCTGACGGGCGGATTTTATATTCGATTCGTTTGGGTAAGAAATTCAGGGCGGTTGTCTGCCGCGAAAAGGACTTTATGGTTTTCATTTCCCTTCATCCTGACCATGACTCTGCCTATGACGTTTAAATGGCGCCATGAGCCATTTTCTTATTTTCAGAAACAGACAGAAGCCGAGTCCGTTTATGGGCTGCCGGTTATTCCTGCTCAGGCTTCTTAGGGGAAGACGTTTGTTTTTTAAGAGCCCGCCACTTATCCAGGCGGTCTTTGACGATTTTTTCATATCCCCGGGCGGTGGGGTTGTAAAAGATTTCATTCTGGAGTTTTTCCGGCAGGTGATCCTGGGGGGCAAAGGCATCCTTGTAATCATGGGCGTATTTATAGCCTTTGCCGTAGCCGATGTCTTTCATCAGCCGGGTGGGGGCGTTGCGGATGTGCAGGGGAACGGCAAGGGCGCCGGTCTGTTTGATGGCGTTGAGCACCTGACCGTAAGCCGCATAGATACTGTTGCTTTTGGGCGCGGTGGCCAGATA
>JAABSL010000147.1 GCA_011390415.1 Desulfobacteraceae bacterium | reverse complement strand
TCTTGCCATTTTATTTGGATCTCTGTGTTTTTGCTTATTCCCCTTTTTGTTGGGCAATAAAGATCAGCATAAATCGAATTAAATAAACCCATTGTTGTTTTACCTTCGGTTGAGTGGATTGTCACTTTTATTTTTGATGTTGTTAAGTTTTGATTTACTGAGAAATATTTACCTATTCCATTTCTTTATTTTGACCTATTTTAATTTTTTGCCTGCCTCGATTCATCATCCCTGTGATACAAGTAATAAATGTTAATTTCAACCACGGTCCAGTTTAACAATACAATATGAAATTCAAATCTGGGTGAATGGTCTGCAAGATATCTATCCCAATTGATTTTCATATCAAAAAACGATATTCCATCAGCAGCATCTCGTATCTTATGAAATACTGTTATTTCCCATCCATAGTCACTGCTAATTTTGCCGCCAATTGTGTTCATTATTCGATATTTTCGGCACACCGCTGAATTCAGCGGCGATTTGGTGCTGGAGCCCTATCGGAAGCCCTGAATTGACCGCTGGACTGACGGGTTAGCAATTATTTTCATATTTTCTGTCTCAAATATTTTTTCAATATCTGTTCAAGATCACTCGGATGAAATGAAACGTCCGAGCGCCATTTCCCAAATCCCCCATGTCCGTTAAGTGCTTTTATCCATTCATTTAAATATCCTCTTGAAATCTGTTCCCAAAGTGAAGAGAAAATATGCCGGGGATAACTTTTATACCAGGCGGTGACAAATATATTGGCGTCTAAACAATATTGCCCGCTCATATACGCCCCTCCAGTTCCTAAGCATGGGAAGGGTTCTTGAGATCGAACAACCGGCATAATTTATGAAAACCGATTTCCTGATTGTGATACGCCTGGAAAACAGCCGTTGTGTAAATGCGCCCGTATTGGTTTAATATTTCCGAAGGGCGGTTTCTGGAAGGCCCACCGCTGCTTTCCTTCAGCTTTTTTTGCTGTATTCTGTATTCATCTTTCAGCTTCGCTTCAAAATTTTTGTAGATGTTCCAATCGACAATCCGCATTTGTCTCAGTCGAACCAGGCAAGCGTAAGGACTCACCTGAAAAGACAGCGCAATGCGCTTGACGGCATCCAGATCATCTATTCCATCCACGGCGGACAGAACCTGTTCGGCAGGCATCAATACATTTCCGGCCAACTCATCGCACCACGTTTCAACACTATTCGGATGTTCTTCCCAGTCATCGATCGTGCTTTCCTTTCTCAGCAAGTGCCCCAGTTCATGAAACAAAGTGAATGATTGCGCTTTTTTGGCATCCGAATCATTGATGATGATAATCGGCAATTTTGAATGATAAATAGTCAGGCCGCGAAACAGCGTTTTGTCTATATGAGACCATCCCTTATACTTGCCGGTCATAAAAACGAAGATTCCTTTGTTTTCCAATCGCTCCTTCCACCCGGCGAAATCGCGTCGCTGATTTGAAAGTTTCAGCCAATCCCGCACTTGCCGGGCCGCATCATCCGGCTTGGCGGATTTATTTACATCCGGAGGATTAAATGCCGGGACTGCCTCCCCCATATCCTCATGCAATTCCATGATCATGTTGCGAAACCGTTCAACCTTGGCGGTTAAGCTGCGAACTTTATAGTCGCTGAAAACATCCGCATTGCTGTCGGTAAGCCGGCGAAAAGCGGGTATTGCCTTGTCAAACCGATATTGTTCAGGAAGATGATCTGAAATAAATACCCAGCGAGGCACTTTGTACAACTCGGCAAGTGCGTCTAATTGTTTAAATGTCGGTTTTTGATCTCCCTGCTCCATCACAGCAATTTTTACGACTTTTTTTGCTGCTTCAGAGAGACTCAAGCCAATCTGTTCACGGCATTGACGCAATATATCTTTATTTATATTTTCAACCCGGCCTGCCATTACGCCACCTTCATGACCCGCAGGGATTCAATCCCGCGATCATCGATAATTTTTACAGCAATTGTTTTGCCCGGTTTAAAAGGAAGTGAAACCGCGCCTCTGAATGACTCGATTTTTTCTTCGTCAATTTCGGCTTTCAGATTTTTGGCCAGTTTTGCCCATCCGTCTTTGGCGCCCGCCATTGGAAAGAAAACCTGGGATGGAAAAAGCGAGCGGTTGTTGTAATCCGAATCGAGCATCCACATGGCAATGTTTTTTTTGCCGCCGCTTTCTATGTTTCCGGTCTTGGGGTTGTAATAGTCAAAGCCCATGACCTCCACCTGAATATTGCCTTCTTTGAGTTTGCGGATTTTCACATCCGGCTGTCCCACAAGCCAGAAACTTTCATTGCTGCTGCGTTTTTTGCGGAGGTCGTCCGTGAACAGGTCGGCATTCATCTGGGCTTTGAGCATTTTGAAGCCGATGAGGTGTTCCGGCGCTTCATCTATATCTTTGGCGGCTTCTTCATCAAACTGAAATGCACAAAAGAGCAAGATATCGGGTTTCAGAAAACGGGCTTCCTCCAATGCGTTTTCCACCATGCGCTGCTCCAAGGGGGCGTGTTCAGGGCCGAACACCACCAACACCTTTTCCGGGTTCCAGCCCGCGAGCGGTTCGGCCACGCTGTCGCCTCCGGCATCGCTCCATTTGGTTTCAGCCTCCGCCTGTATGTATTTGGTTCCCGCAAGCGGCTCCACCCGGCTGAACATCAGCATCTGCCCGTTTTTGCCGCGAACGCCTGCTTTCAGCAATTCATCCCGCCATTCGCTTTGGCGAAGCGTTTCTCCGGTGCGGGCAATGGAGGCATCCGAACCGATGTCTTCCCGCTCCAGGTCATCAAGGCTTCGGGCATAGGGCGCGGGTACGGCTTTCCCTTTTCGTCCGGTTCATGGACTGGCTAACCCTGGCAGCTGGCATGGTTTCGGTTTTTTCCATTGCCCGGCACGAGGCCCGGAAAAACGAGGTCCAGATCAACCTGCTCAAGGTCCTGGGCGCGGATCTGAAGATGCTGCGCACGATCACCCTGGTGGAATTCGGGTTTATCGGTTTTTTCCGCCGGCCTGTTTGCCCTTGCCTTGAGCGCCGGATTTTCCCTGGGAATTTCCTGGTATTTTTTTGATGCCCTCTGGGCTTTTGATCCTGGATCTTTTGCCCTGATCCTGGTTTCATCCACCGGGATCTGCATGGCCACCGGCCTTGCCGCAGCGTTCCGGATCATGGCGGCCCGTCCCCTGGGCCTGTTGTCCGGCACCCAGGCCTTCCGCTCCTGATCCGGCTTATCGGGCCGCGCACTTGGCCTTCAGCCATGCCTGTTCAAGCAGGTTCAGGGTACCGGGATGGGAGTCCACCCGGAGCCGGTACATCTCGCTGAATTTTTTTGCGTTTTTCCGCAGCTCGTCTTCTCCCATCACCGGCGTGGGCAAAACCAGGCTCCGCTGGTAACTGCCCATGATCTTCTTCAGGATTTTTTCCTTTTTGGGGAAAAGTTTTTCAGGGATGTCCATGGCCAGAAGATTTTCCCAGTGCCTGGAAAATCCTGAATTCATGAAAAAGGTTCCCGCGCACAGGCACTGCTGTTCATAATAATTTTTCCGGCCGCCGATGACAAGGCCCACACAGTCATCCACGGGCCCTTCATCATCCAAAGGCAGGATCACGGGAATGGGGATGTCATAAAAAAGCGTATCCAGGTTCTTCAGGGCATTGCCGCACAGGCCGTATCCCAGAAAAACCGCATTCACAAACGGGGCCATTTCCCTGACCGCCTTTTCCACGGCCTCGCGTAACCGGGGAATATTGGAGTGAAGTCCCACCTGCATGACCCGGACCAGGCCGTCCAGATTTTGACTGGATCCGGGATCAAATTCCAAGACCCGTTTGATTCTGCGGACAGGTTTCCGGCCCCCCTGATCCAGGATGTGGGCCAATTCCTTTGAAAATTCATCGTCAACCACCCAGACTTCTGCCATATCCTCGTCTTTTTGGAGCAGGTGGGCCAATTCAAGTTCCAGGATCTGACAGGTCACAATACCGAGTCCGGGCATGATAGATTTTCCTTTGAATACAGGTTGATGGATCGGGCTTTGTTTTTTTTTAAGAAAGACTTGAGACTTGGGATATGAGGCTTGAGATTGCCTTCGGCTTTTTCTCCAGGTCCCACGCCCCATATCTCACGTCTTTCCCGCTTCATTATGTCCACCAGGACATGGCCGAGGGATA
>JAABSL010000146.1 GCA_011390415.1 Desulfobacteraceae bacterium | reverse complement strand
TTCTCATTAGATATCGGACCGGAAGGTGAGTCAGCCATAGATACCCTTTTTTCCAGGGCCCGCCAGAAGGGGCTTTTACCTGACAGCAGTAAAAGTCTTTTTGCGAATGAAAATAATTAAATTCCCATGGCCTGATACGCGTCAATGGGATTAAAAAAATGCAGTTCCGGTTTTTGATCAATAATACCGCTGGCATGCAGACGACTGAAAAAGGTCTGCAGACACTGGACTTCCGGCTGACTCATGCTGTAATACATGCTGTTATAATAAGTCTGGCAGAGTTCCGGATCAATATTGATTTTTTTCGAAGCCAGCCGGACAATATCGGCTAAATGGCGAAGACCGAGTTCCTTGGATGTCTTTAACTTTTCCAGGGCCGTCAGCACCCGGTGGGGAAATTTCTGCGCATAGGATTTTCTGACCGCCCATACCGCAAACACAAACGGCAGACCGGTCATTTCATTCCAGATCTCACACAGGTCATATACATATTCAAAAGAATCCGACCACTGATGTTTTAATGCCGCATCCCCGATGACCAGACCGGCGGGGGAATCATTGCCCAGGTCCGCGGGCTCTTTGACTTTTCCTGTTTGAAATGCCGGAAAAATCCCTTTTAAGGAAAAAATCAGTTTAAGCAGATCCACTGCGGTTGCGGATTCATCCGTGAGCAGGACGCTCTGGTTTTGCAGTTCTTCAAGCGGATAGCGGCTGACAAGCAGCACGCTCAAGACCTTGCCATAGCAGGAAATCGAAAGATCCGGCAAAATCATCCACTGGTCGGAATGGCGCGCAAAAGCCGCCGCGGAAACAGAACTGATATCGAGTTCTTTGTCTGCCAGCATTTTGTTTAAAACCGCCGGGACCCGGCTGATCATCTGCATGTTTTCCGGCATCTGTTCATGGTCGAATTGATAATAGACCGGGTCCACATTGATGTAGCTGATGCGCCCGATTCTTAATTTGTTTCCTTTATCCTTCTCATCTGAGAATTGGTATAGTTGATTCATATATGATCATCCTGGATTTATTTATATAATGCGGCTAATCGCGCCATAAAAATCCGCTGTTACAATGGATTCATAAATGCGGCCCGGAGTGTTTGCGCCAAGGGGCAGATAGATCATTTTGGCAAAATATCCGGGCATCAGCCGTCCGAACCGATTTTCAAACCCCAGGGCTGATGCGCCATTGACAGTGGCCATGGCAATGATATCAACGGGTGCAATTTCCGGAAATGACCGGGCAAAAAACGCCATTTCGTCAAACAGGCTCAAAGACGCACTGCTTGCCAGGCTGTCGGTGCCCAGGCATAAGTTCAGGCCGGATTTAACCATGCGGGGGACATCCGGCAGGCGTTGGTGAAGCATCTGGTTGCTTCTTAAGCACAAACAGACATGGACCTTTTTTTCAGCTAATAACGCAATATCTTTTTGATCCGCAAGCACCAGATGAACCGCCAAAGTTTTGTCATCTAAAAGACCGAGCCGGTCCGCATAGGACACCGGCCCTTGTTTTGTTATTTTGATGGCCGACGTATCAATTTTTCGCTGATGTAAAAAATCCGACCATGCCCCTTTGCCGGTGGTCAGAAATTCCACCTCATCATGTGATTCGGCCAGATGAATACTAAAGGCCAATCCGTGTCCTGCGGTAACGGATTTTAACTTCACAAGCAGGTCCGAGGCCGTTGTATGGGGCGCGTGCCCGGCAAGGGAGAAATTTTTTCCTGTACTGTCCGTCTCAAAACCAACCGCCTCATTGATATCCGCATCGGCATCCGTGCCGAGAAATTCCGCAAACCTGACGCCGGAAAGCATGGAGTTCAGAAAAACCTGCCGGCTGAAGGTCATGCCGGCGATATCGCCGACGACCAAAGTACCGGAATCTGCAAGTTCCTGTATACCGGTCTGCATGCCCGCCAGAAGTTTGGCTTCTCCGGTCTGTTCTTTTTTTTCAATAACCGAGGCAACCCAGGGAAGAAAGCCTGAAGCGATATCGGTTTGACCCTTTAACGCCGATAATTCCAGATGGGTATGGGCGTTTACCAGGCCGGGCATCAAAACCCCAGGTCCGTGATCAATAATTTGCGCACTGTTGCCGTGCGCCCTGCCCTGCCCTACATCCACAATTTTTCCGGATTCGATCTTAACATATCCGTTTTCAAGCATATGTTCCGGATCCGCAAGCACCCAGCCGGCTTTGTGAATTACTGAAAAAGGCTTATTATTATTTTTTTCAATTAATGACATGGCGGCCACATCTAAATTAAAGATTTACGACGCCGCAATGACATTGTAAAAACAATCCCGCTGCCGGGCCTCATAACCGGCATTTTCAATCAGGCGGACAATTTCAGACCGGGGCAGCCGAAACCTGATGCCGGCGGCGGCCACCACATTTTCTTCGATCATGGTGCTGCCGAAATCATTGGCGCCAAAGGCCAGGCCCAGCTGGGCAATCTTGTCTCCCTGGGTCACCCATGACACCTGGAGGTTGGGAATATTATCCAGCACCAGCCGTGAAACAGCCAGGATCCGGAGATATTCCACCGCGGTTGCGGGGATAACATTGATTCTGGTATTTTCCGGCTGAAAGGTCCACGGAATAAACGCCGTAAACCCGCCGGTTTCATCCTGAAGTTGTCGAAGCTTCAGCAAGTGATCGATGATATGGGTTTGATTTTCCAGATGACCGAACATCATGGTGGCAGTGGTTTTTAATCCCAGTTGATGAGCGGTTTTCATGACTTCCAGCCATTTATCCGCGCTGCATTTGTTGGGGGAAATTTGGGAGCGAATCTCATCTACCAGAATTTCCGCACCCCCGCCGGGAATCGAGTCCAGGCCGGCGGCTATTAATTTTTCAAGCACTTGCGTAATGGACAGGAATGCCATATCGGCAAAAAATGCGATTTCCGTCGGTGAAAACCCGTGAATGTGAATGTTGAATTTTTTTTTGATATGGCGCAGCAGATCAAGATAATAATTTAAATCCAGATCCGGATGCATCCCCCCTTGCAGCAGAATCTGGGTGCCGCCCAGGGCGATGGTTTCTTCAATTTTACGGTCCAGATCGGACTCGCTGATCACATATCCCTCTTTATGCCCTGGCGGCCGGAAGAATGCGCAGAACCGGCAGCCGGACATGCACACATTGGTATAGTTGATGTTCCGGTCGGATACATAGGTGACCGTCAGCTCCGGGTGCAGCTTCCGTCGCCGGTAGCCGGCCAGCGCGCCCAGGGTCAGCAGATCCGCCTGATTAAATAATACCAGCACATCATCGGAATCAAGCCGTTGACCGGCGAAAACTTTTTCTTTTATCGTGTCTAAATTTATCATAATTCAAAGCCTCAAAAACTTTATTGAACCTGAGTTGAGGTTATAAAAAACGGTGTTCAAATAGAACAATAAAATGTCATCCATCGTAGGTCGGGATTCCATTCCCGACAATCGGAAACATCACAATCTCCGGGTAAGAAACCCGGCCTACCTGATAACTGTTCTTTCCCATAATAACTACAGAAAACCTCAATCTTTAACCGAGCCTTCAACCTATTGCTTTATAAAAAGAATCACGCTCTATGGCCTCAAAACCCGCGGTCTCGATCATATGCCGGATTTTCTGCCGGGTCAGGCCTTTGGATGACGTGGCCCCGGCCATGTGGGTAATTTTCTCTTCGATAATGGTGCCGTCCAGATCATCCGCACCAAACGACAGGGCCACCTGGGCCAGTTTTTCACCGATCATCACCCAGTAGGCTTTGATGTGGTCAAAATTATCCAGCATCAGGCGGGCAATGGCGATATTTTTTAAATCCTCGAATGCGGTGGTCGGCGCAATTTCCGACATTTTCGTATTTTGAGAATGAAATGCCAGGGGAATGAAAGCGGAAAACCCGCTGGTTTTGTCCTGCAATGCGCGCAGCCGGATAAAATGCGATACCCGCTCTTCAGGGGTTTCAATATGTCCGTAGAGCATGGTGGCATTGGATGTCAGGCCGGCGGCATGCAGTTGGGTGATGACTTCCAGCCAGCGTTCATGCCCGATTTTACGGGGAAACAAGTGATCATGAACCCGGGTGCCCAAAATCTCCGCGCCGCCGCCGGGGATCATTTCAAGGCCTGCGCTTTTGAGCGCTTGAATCGTATCTTCAAGGGACAACCCG
>JAABSL010000145.1 GCA_011390415.1 Desulfobacteraceae bacterium | reverse complement strand
GGAAACAATTTTGTTCCATGCGATTTTCAAAAAACGATTTTCGCTGATCCAGAAAAGAGACCGTTTTGGATCGAACCGCATCAAAGACGTCCCGGTCAAAATATTTGCCCGCATGCGGCTCCGCCTGTGTAAAATTTTCAGCGCAATTGTCCCTGATGGTTTCAAAGGTTTTATCCATATCACGGGGCCGGCTGCCGGACGCCTGATCATAAAATTCGCTCAGGAGCCGGGCCAGTTCTTCAATCTGAGGTTCATGAATCCGGCCTGCGCGCATCAGATATTTCATGGAAGAAGAATCCGGCAGCCGGCGCATTTTTACGGCATATTCCACCGGTGCCCCCTCCCCGTCCAGCCGGTATTGGCCGTTCTCACGGGCAATGCCGACGACGTCCAGATAGATGTTGCGGGTCAGCCGGCGATTTAACAACACTTCCTGTCCGCAAAAATATTTCCGGTTTTCCAGGGTGGTAAAGTCAAGAAAGCCCAAATCCAGCGGTTTTTTGATTTTATAAACATAGTCATTGGCCAGAAAAACCTTAGAAATGTGGGTTTCAAGGACTTTAACGCTGTCCGCGGGATGCGGATAAAAAGCCGGATCTTCCATTTGTTTAAAAAGTGCAGGCTGATGGGTGGTTTGCATCTGCTTCATCCGAACATTTTAAAATTAAACAGAAATCACTTAAGTAAACTAATTTTAACATAATTATTTCCTTTTTACGACCGGTTATCCGGTAAGGCCAAATTTTTTTCAACTCTCTGGCAGCCACAGGAATAATCACGGCTTAATTTGACATGGTAATTCACCCGTTTTTTTGATATAAGACCCAGACAATCGCAAGAAACTTAAACGATCAACCCACTTTCACGATATAAGGACTGCAATCAATGGACCCAGCAAATCCCGAACTCAAAGCCGGAGACCACGTGTCAGGCTATCAGATACAAAAAATTATCGAACTCCCGGAAATAAAATCTTTCTTTTACGAACTGACCCATCCGGCCACAGGTGCCCGACATATCCATATCAGCAACCCGGATACGGAAAACACATTTGCCGTGGCCTTTAAAACCGTCCCCAAAGATTCCACCGGCGTTGCCCACATTCTGGAACATACCGTGCTTTGCGGATCAGAAAAATATCCGGTCCGGGACCCGTTTTTTTCTATGATTAAAAGAAGCCTGAACACCTTCATGAATGCGCTGACGGCTTCGGACTGGACCATGTATCCCTTTGCCACCCAGAATAAAAAAGATTTTTACAACCTGATGGAAGTCTATCTGGACGCGGCATTTTTTCCCAAAATTGACCGGCTCAGTTTCAAGCAGGAAGGCCACCGGCTGGAGTTTGAATCAAACGGCACGCCGGAAGCACCGGAGCGCCTGACCTACAAAGGGGTGGTATATAATGAAATGAAAGGCGCCATGTCCTCGCCGGACCAGGTCATGTCCCGCTCCCTTTTAAACGCCCTTTACCCGGACACCACCTACAGCTTCAATTCCGGCGGCGACCCGGTCAAAATTCCGGAACTGACCCACGAACAGCTCAAGGCATTTCACGAACATCATTACCATCCGAGCAACGCCTTTTTTTACACCTACGGCAATCTGCCGCTTGCATCCCATCTTGAATTTATTGAAGAAAAAGTGCTGGTCCATTTCACCCCGATCCATCCGGGAACCGATGTACCGTCCCAACCCCGATGGGATGCGCCAAAGGAGATGACCTATTTTTATCCTTTTGATGAAAATGACGACCCGACAAAAAAATCCCAGGTGTGCCTGGCCTGGCTGGCCGCCGACATCCGGGACGCCCTTGACGTATTGAGCTTAAATATCCTGGAACAGGTCTTGCTCGGCAATTCCGGCTCTCCGCTTCGGCAGGCACTGCTGGAGTCGGGTTTGGGCAGTACACTTGCCGACGGCAGCGGATTTGAGGCAGACAACAAAGATACCATGTTTGCCTGCGGTCTTAAAGATGCGGACCCGGAAACCGCAGATGACATCGAAAAAATCATATTCGACACCCTTACGGATCTGGCTGAAAACGGCATTGACAAAGAACTCGTTGAATCCGCCATTCATCAGATCGAGTTTCACCGGAAAGAAGTGAGAAACTCCCCCTACCCTTACGGCATTAAATTGCTGATCCGCATGTCCGGGGACTGGTTTCACAACGGTGATCCCGCCGGGGCCCTGGAATTTGACACACTGATCAATGCGCTTTTTAAAGAACTGGAAAAAGGGCCGTTTTTGGAGAATCAGATCAAAAAATATTTTCTGGATAATCCCCACCGGGTCCGGCTGCTGCTGCTGCCGGATCAGGCCATGGTAAGAATCGAAGAAAAACGCATGGATTCTGAACTTCAAAGGATTCAGGAACGTCTCACCGCCGCAGATATCGAACAGATCAAAAACGACACCCGGGCCCTGGCCGAGCTTCAGGAAGCAAAAGAGGATTTATCCTGCCTGCCGACCCTTGAAATCGAAGATATTGCACCGGATATTCAGACGGTTCACGAAACACCCGGTTATGAAGACACGGACGCTGCCTGTTACGAGCTGCCCACATCCGGGATTTTTTACTTAACCAGTGCATTCGGCCTGCAGCCGCTGGCGTCCGAACTGCTGCCCCTGGTCCCTTTTTTCTGCCATTGCCTGCCGTTGATCGGCACCACCCGCCGCAGCTACCATGAAATCGCCCGCCTGATCGATCTTTACACCGGCGGTATCGGGCTTTCGATTAATGCCGCCACCAATTTCGCTGAACCCGAAGAAGACGCATGCCTGCCGGTGATGACATTTTCTGCCAAATGTCTTTCCCGAAATCTGGACAAAATGTTTGAACTGACGGATGAACTGCTTTGTGAAAATAGTTTTTCCGATTTTAAGCGCTTAAAACAGCTGCTCCTGGAATACCGGTCCAACAAGGAATCCTCGGTGGTGTCAAGCGGACATCGCTATGCCATTTCACTTGCTTCCCGAAGTTTTTCCGCAGCCGGTGCATACAATGAAAACTGGCACGGCATTCATCAATTAAAGACCTTAAAACAAATAACCGACGATCTGACCGATGACCGGCTCCGGTCTCTTGCAAACGACCTCGCGCAAATCAGCGCCTGTTTATTGAAAAGCAACAACACAAGGATCGGGCTGATTGGTGAAAAACCGGACGTCCAAAAAGCAATCGATCATACAAAATCGCTGAAAAAAAATCTTGGTACGGGATCAGACACCGGTTTTACGCCGCCGGCAATTGAATTTTCATCTGTCCCGGTCCGGGAAGGGTGGAGCACGGCTTCGGCCGTCTCTTTTGTGGCGAAAACCTTTCAGACAAAGAAAATGACCCACGAGCATGCCCCGGCCCTGGCGGTGATCAGCAAAATCCTCCGATCCATGTTCCTGCACCGTGAAATCAGGGAAAAAGGCGGGGCCTACGGCGGGCTTGCCGTTTATCAGTTTGAAAACGGTCTTTTCTGCTTTGCGTCCTACCGGGACCCGCATATTGTCAATACCTTGAACGTCTATGACGCGGCATCCCAATTTATTGTTTCCGGGGATTATACCGAAGAAGATATCAAAGAGGCCATCCTGCAGGTCTGCGCGGACATTGATCATCCGGACACCCCCAATGCAGCGGCCGGCAAAGCATTCTTCAGAAAACTGATCGGCTTGACCGATGATATCCGGAAGACCTTTAAGCAAGGGCTGCTGGAACTGGACCGGGAAAAAGTGCTGCAAACGGCCGGTTTTTACTTTGGCGCGACAACCACCCCGCCGTCCGCGGTGGCGGTTATCTCCAACAAGGATGCCCTGGAAGCGGCTCTGGATAAATTGGGTGACCAGCCCCTGGCGCTGTATCGGATTTAAAAGATTTGACGGTTGCGTAATTCCGGATTCAATCAAAGTAAAAAAATGACACAATGGCTTATCTGACCCTTTTTACCACATCATTTCTGGCAGCCACCGTGCTTCCGGCGTATTCCGAGATTCTGCTGGGGGGGCTGGTGATGCAGCACCATTCAATTGTATGGCTCTGGATCTGGGCAACCCTGGGAAACACGCTGGGTGCCGGAGTAAACGGCATCATCGGCAGGCAGGTACAGCGTTTTCGGGACAAACGCTGGTTTCCGGTGAGTGAACACCAGCTTGTTAAAGCCCAGGATCGCTTTAACAAATATGGCCAGTGGTC
>JAABSL010000144.1 GCA_011390415.1 Desulfobacteraceae bacterium | reverse complement strand
AATCACATTTAAGGTTTTTCTGGCTTTTTCCATGTATTCATACTGGCCCGACCAGATCATGGAATATCCGGTGGGAAGGGGTATTTCCTGATCCACAATCTGTTTGGCATTCTTTACATACGATCCTACATCAATTCCTTTGAGATCCACAAAGATCCATGCGGTTTTGCGGGCGTTTTCCGTTTTGATGCCGGCCGGACCCTTGTGAATGCTGATATCCGCCAGCTGCACCAGCGGCACCTGCGCGCCGGTGGGCGTAGGCACCAGAACCCGTTTGAGCTGGTCGATATTGTCCCGCAGTTCCCGGTTATATCTTAAATTCACCGGATACCGCTCCAGCCCTTCTACTGTTTCGGTGACATTCATTCCGCCCACTGCTGTCATGATCACATGCTGAACATCATCCACGGTCAGGCCGTATCGGGCGATGTCGTCGCGGCGGATGTCAAAATCCAGGTAATTGCCGCCGGTGACCCGTTCGGAATAGACCGACTGGGTGCCGGGGATGGGACGGACCACGGCTTCGATTTCTGCGCCGATCCGGCTCAAGGTCTCCAGGTCCGTGCCCATGATCTTGATTCCCACCGGGGTTTTGATGCCAGTGGACAGCATGTCGATGCGGGTTTTGATGGGCATGGTCCAGGCATTGGTGAGTCCCGGAAACTGGATGGCCCGGTCCATATCCTGGGACAGGTCGTCCATGGTGATATAGGTTTCTTCCGACCATACCCATGCCAGCGGTGCCTTCAGCCACCCGGGCCAGTCCGAAAAAAACCGGTCCACGGGCTTTTTGCGCCACTCATGGACAATCTTGCCTTTTTTTGTTTCCGGCCAGAGCCATGTCAGGGATTCTTTTGCCCATCCGGGCCAGTCGGAAAAAAATCGGTCCACTTGAACGGTTTCATATTCGATTTTAGGCCGCAGCATGATGGTGGTTTCGATCATGGACAGGGGCGCCGGGTCGGTGGCGGTTTCCGCGCGCCCGATTTTGCCGTGAACCGTGGCGACCTCCGGAAAACTTTTGATGATTTTATCCGTTTGTTGGAGCAGTTCCCGTGCCTTGGTGATGGAGATGCCGGGCAGGGTGGTGGGCATGTATAACAGATCCCCTTCGTTTAACGGGGGCATGAATTCACTGCCCAGTCGGGAGGCCGGATAATACGTGCCGGCCAGGATGAGGATGGCGATCAATACCGTGGTTTTGCGCCATTTGAGTACCGTGGTGATAAGTGGGCGATAAAATCGGATGAAAAACCGGCTGATGGGGTTTCGGGTTTCGGACATGATTTTTTGCGGAATCAGGCAGATCACGGCAAACACCGAAAGCGCCAGGGCCGCCCCAAGGCTCCAGTCCGGCATGGCAATACCGGCCAATCCGCCGATTACCACAAAAAGGGTGGGCCCAAATATGGCCGCCGCCCAGATCCATCGTTTTCGCTTTTTTGACATTTCCGGGGGCAGCGGTTTTTCAACCACAAAAAAGGTCATCAGGATGGGGATAATGGTTATGGCCAGAATCGATGAAGCGGCCATGGCAAAGGTCTTGGTATAGGCCAGGGGTTTGAACATCCGGCCCGACTGTTCCTGAAGCGAAAAGACCGGCAGAAAGGAAACCGTGATGATCAGCAGGCTGTAAAACAGGGCCGGTCCCACTTCTTTGGATGCGTCTAAAATAATCTGGGCATGGGTTTTTTTGCCGCGGTCCCTTTCCAGGTGTTTGTGGGCATTTTCCACCAGCACGATAGAGGCATCCACCATGACCCCGATGGCAATGGCAATGCCGCCCAGGCTCATGATATTGGCATTGATTCCTAAGGGATAAATAATGATAAATGCCATCAGGACCCCCACCGGCAGGGTGAACAGCGCCACAAAGGCCGACCTCAGGTGCAGCAGAAAAATCATGCAGATAATGGCCACCACCGCCATTTCTTCCATCAGTTTTGACTTTAATGTGTGGATGGCGCGATCGATCAGCCCGCTGCGGTCATACCCGCTTTCGATCCGGACCCCTTCGGGCAGGCTTTTTTCCAGTTCCTGAATTCGTTTTTTGACATTTGCGATCACTTCCCGGGCGTTTTCGCCGTAGCGCATGACCACGATACCTCCGGCGGTTTCCCCTTCCCCGTTCCACTCCAGGATGCCCCGGCGCAGTTCCGGGCCCAGGTGGATGTCTGCAATATTTTTCAGCAGAATCGGAGTCCCTTTCATATCCACGCCCACGGCAATTTTTTCCAGATCGGAGATTTCCCGGATGTAGCCCAGGCCCCGCACCATAAATTCGGCTTCCCCCATTTCCACCAGTTTGCCGCCCACATCCTGGTTGGATTTTTCAATGGCGGTTTTGACTTTCAGGATGGACAGATCGTAGGCCATGAGTTTGTTGGGGTCGACTTCCACCTGGTATTGTTTGACAAACCCGCCGATGCTGGCCACTTCGGCCACGCCGGGCACGGCGGTCAGCTCATACCGGAGATACCAGTCCTGGATGCTGCGCAGTTCGGCCAGGTCATGCGTGCCGGATGAGTCGGTCAACACATATTCATATACCCAGCCAACGCCGGTGGCATCCGGTCCCAGCCGGGGGTTAACCCCGGCCGGCAGGCGGCCGGACACAAAATTAAGATATTCCAGGACCCGGGATCTGGCCCAGTAGAGGTCGGTGCCTTCTTCAAAGATGATATATACAAAGGAGAGCCCGAAAAAGGAGTAGCCCCGCACCACTTTGGCGTATGGGACGCTGAGCATGGCCGTGGTCAGGGGATAGGTAACCTGATCTTCCACCACCTGGGGCGCCTGGCCGGGATAATCGGTATAGATGATGACCTGAACATCCGACAGATCCGGGATGGCGTCTACGGGAATGGATTTCAGCGACAGAACGCCGGCGGCGATGACCGCAATCGTGGCCAGTATCACGATAAATTTATTGTTCAACGACCATTCGATAATTTTTTCAATCATGGTTTATTCTCCATATCATCAAAAAAATCATCCGCTGGTTCTGCCGGCGGGGTGGCCTCGGGGATGGATTCCGGCTCCGTCATTTTCTGTGTCGCCGCTTTCAGCCTGGATTCCGAATCCAGCAGAAACTGGCCGGACGTTACCACGGTTTCACCCGGTGCCACGCCCTTCAGTACCCGGACGTTGCCATGGTCCAAAGGCATGCCGAGGGTGACCTCCCGCGGTGAAAATTTTCCATCCCCCCGGGTCACAAACACAATATTGCGCGTGCCGGTCCGGATCACGGATTCGGTCGGGATGATAATGCCTTCTTCTCCCGCAGTTGTCTTGATAAATACATTGGCATACATGTCCGGTTTGAGCGTGAGATCCGAGTTGTCAAATTCAATGCGGATCACGACATCCCGGGTCTGGCGCTGAAGATACGGGTAGACATAGGTCACTTTGCCGACGTAGCGTTTGCCGGGAATATACGGCAGGGTCATCTCGGCTTCCAGTCCGGCGGTCACCGTGCTCAGTTCGTATTCATAAATATGGGCTTCCACCCAGACCCTTGACAGATCGGCAATCTCATATACCGTAACGCCCGTTTTAATGTAGGCCCCTTCAACGGCGTTTGACTTCTGCGTGACGACTCCCCTGAAAGGCGACCGGATGCTGAGGGCGTGAATAGGGGCACCGTTTTTTTCGATTTTTTTGATTTCTTCATCCCGGATGTCAAAGAATTTCAGCCGGTTCATAACGGAATCGCTAATTCTTTTGTTTGCCGGAGATGGATTTTTGTTGTAATTCCGATAAGCTTCCAGGTAATCGTCCTGGGCCGTGATCAGGTCCGGGGAGTATATGTCAAACAGGGGGTCGCCTTTTTCAACCATCTGGCCGGTAAAATCCACATATACTTTCTCCAGCCATCCGGAGAATTTCGGGTTGATCTGTGATTTTCGCGTTTCATCATAGGTGATATGCCCGTAGGTCCGGATGGTGTAGGTGAGGGGACCTTTTTCAGCCGTGGCCACCCGGATGCCCATATTCTGCTGGGTGACCGGATCGATTCTGATCTCCACCCCGCCGCTTAATTCATTTTCATATACCGGAACCAGGTCCATGCCCATGGCGCTTTTGCCGGGTTTGTCATAAATTTCCATCGGGTTCATAGGCGCCCGCCAGTAGGCGATTTTATTTTCTTTGGTATCTGCCGCATCGTCCTTGTGATCTCTTTTCGGGGTCAGGTCCATGCCGCAGATGGGGCAGGTGCCGGGCTCTTCGGATATGATCCACGGATGCATACCGCAGGAATATAGAGTTTCGGAATCACCCTCCATGCCAATTTCCGACATGCTGTCCTGACTCATTTCATGCTGGAATCCGAAATGAATATATCCGAAAAACATCATCCCGCCGATCAAGACAATAGTTGTGATGATGACGGTTGCGATGATGGTTATCAGCGGAAAACCTGATTTCTGTTTTTTCCCCGGTTGATTCATTGGTTGCACCTTTTATTCTAATATTCTTAATTTTTCACCACAGAGAGCACAGAGGACACTGAGAACATAATTAAGTTTAATTTTTTTCCTCTGCGATCTCTGTGTTCTCCGTGGTTCATTTTTGTTTTTCTGGTTATTAACTTCATTCCAGTTCTTGTTACAACGAGTTTAAAAATGGCAGTCATTGCGAGGAGTGAGGAACGAACGACGACGCAATCTCCCGGTTTTTCAGGGGATTGCTTCAGTCGTGCCTCCCTCGCAATGACAGAAAAATATAAGATCCCTCCCTTTGACCAGCTCAACTCAAGCAAAGCCGATAACCCGGTTTTTTAAAATCCGCTAGGGTAACTTCCGGCCGATCAACGCTTCCAGTTCCGCCCGCTTTTTATAGGTATCAAACAGATATTTTTCCGCCTGGAGTTCAAACATCAGCAGGCGCATCCGGGCGTTGATCATGGTGTCGAACTCCACTTCTCCGACTTCATACGCATCCATTGCCGAACGCGACCAGTTTTCCGCCTGGGGCAGCAGGGTTTGACGGTACAGAAAATAATTGTCCTGAAGGCTTTCAATCTCAGTGGCCAGGCTGTCTAACTGATGGGCGATGCTTTCCGCCAGATTTCCGTAGGATTGTTCGGCGGCCTGCCGCATGGCGGCGGCTGCCGCCAGCTGCCGGTCCTGTTTGCGATTCTGCCACACGGGCAGACTGATCGATACGGTGGTTGAAAAAAAATCCGCCCAGTCCTGTCCGGCCCGGTTTTCGTCCCGCTGGCCGTATGCCGCCATAATATCAACATCCGGCCAGAAGTCTTTTTCCGCCAAATGGATGCGGGTTTTTGACTGACTGATTTCATGTTTCCGGATATTTAATTCCGGGTTGTGCCGCATTGCCATGGATTCCAGATCCGTCGGCGAGAATTTCATGTCAGGCGCCGGCAGCGTGTCCGAATAGACCACCGGTTGAAAGCGTTTCCGGTTCAACAGCG
This sequence comes from Desulfobacteraceae bacterium, assembly GCA_011390415.1. Lineage (GTDB taxonomy): Bacteria > Desulfobacterota > Desulfobacteria > Desulfobacterales > Desulfosalsimonadaceae > SURF-3. Next base: position 22,637 of record JAABSL010000144.1, on the reverse strand, counting down.
CATTGATCCGGTCTTCAAGGGTCCGGTTCCGTGCTTTCAGTGATATTTGTTCATTGTAGAGTTTGCTGAGTTCCACCTGGGCCTGAAAAATATTCTGCTGCAATCCTTTGCCGGAGACGTAGCGGTTTTCCGCCGCATTATAGATCCGGTCGAGCAGTTCGATCATCCGGTCATTAATTTGCCGGCTTTTGGCGATAAACCCCAGATCGTACCAGGCCGCCGCAATTTCTTTTGACAGATCCAGACGCCGGGCATCCAGCATCGCTTCTTTCTGCCTGGCCGACCATTGGGCTTCTTCAGACCTCAGTGCCCGTTTCCCGGCCCATGGAATTTTCTGGGCGATAAAAATCTGTTTCTGGGTCATGGGTTCCTGGTCAAGGTCGAAGGTGTCCGTCGGCAGGTTCAGCATCCCGATGCCCAATCGGGGATCCGGAAGCGCGCCGGCCGCCGGAATCTGTTCTATCAATGCGTTGACCTGGTATTGAAGGCTTTTTAAAGACTGATTGTTTGCCAGTCCTTCTTCGATGAGCGGAGTCAGGGATTCGGAAGCCGTTATCGGGCTTTTTGCATAAACCGGCAGCGCCAGCCAGATTATAATCATCGGCAGCAATGCACGTCTGGCAAATTGATACAAGTGATAAACGTTCATTGTCTTTCCTTCACAGACACAAAAATAACGGTTGGTTCAGACATCACAAATACTTCAAGAGCTGTGCCAGTATTTGTGATCTGATAATTGATGAGGAGATTAGAGATATTTTAACTGTTATTATAAACTAAATTGCTAAAATTCAAAGAATTAATTCAAAAATAATTTATCGCATGGGAAAATGACGGGGCAGGGTTTATTTTGAAAGAAACCAAAAATAATTCAGGCGGTGCGAATAAATTTATCAATTGATGCGCAAAAATTACGCGGTATGCGGGGTTTTCTTGAGCCGGAAAATCTTTTTTGGATATATCTGTCTTTATTTCAATCGTATATAAATTGACTGCTTGTGTTCGGCACAATCGTTGCTACTTTCTTATGTGAACGGACTTGTTTTTCAAGCCGTTATTCTTTGCTTTAGGAGGTGGAAATTATGAATAAACTGACAATAATTTTTATGATGATAATTTTTTCCTGTGTGATTTCAACGAATGCAGTTGCGCAGGATAGAGTGAGTGTGCTTTCAGCTTCTGAATTTTGACAGAAGGGTGATCAAAAATCCCCTCCTTGCTTTTTTGGGGTTTGTAATTAAAAAATTTTATCACAATGTGGTACGTCTGTTGCAGGATAATTTGTCAGCATACATTGATAGAGAACAGGAAATTTTCCAATCATCAAACGTTGAATAATCATTTATATAAAAAGGAATAAAAAAATGAAAACCAATCTAATGAATCATGGGGCAAAAGCAAAAAAGGGACATCAAATCATAACATGGGCAGCGGTAATTGCCCTTGCCGGTATTTTGACTGCGGGGTGCGGCGGCAGTTCCGGAAACAGCAACGCAGCTCCATCGGATAATTCGACAACCTTACTTGAAGGTACTTTTATAGACAGCCCGGTGCAGGGTCTGGATTATCATTCGGCAACACATTCAGGGGTAACTGACGAAGACGGGCATTTTATGTATTACGAGGATGAAATGATGACCTTTGCCATTGGTGATGTGTTACTGGGCGAAGCCATGGCGAAAGAAGTCATGACCCCCCTGGATTTTCTCGATTCATCGGAAACACCGTTTGATGTGACCCATCCCTTTGTGACGAATATGGGCCGGTTCATGCAGTCTCTGGATGCGGATGGTAATCCGGAAAACGGGATTATGATTTCTCAGGAGGTAAGGGATGAAGTGAGCGGACGAATGATTGATTTTGATCAGAGCATTGCGGATTTTGAAACTGATCCGGATGTTACAGCCTGTTTCGATGTATTAAACGGTCGGAATATACCGCATAATGGAATGAGGTGGGGTCTTGTAACCATAGAGAACGCACAGCAGCACATGAATGATCATATGGGCGATTACATCGGCAACTCCGGCATGGGAACGGGATCAGGAACCGGTAATGGCACGGATATGGGAATCGGAACCGGCATGGGAACAGGCAGCAACATGGGGGGACAAATGTAATATAATGTTATTGCAATTGATGGCGCAATCACCCGCTGCTCTCAAAGATAAATTACAAGTAGCCGGATTGCTTCTCAGGAATCCAATTGCCGGGTGGAATAAGATGAACGTTCATCTGATGAGTTGAGGATGAGCCATATAACACAGAGAAATTTAAAAGGAGATCAAATGCTAAAAACAGATATGCATATGTGGGGAAAAAATAAAACAACGATGATTCGGATCATTTTTGCAATTTTTTTGATTCTCATCATTTTTTTGGGAGTCGGCTGCAGGGGGAGGGATTGGCATCGGCACGGATGCGGCATCTATTTTCCCGGATCAGTCGAGGTAAACAGCTATGGAAACAACATTAAATAAATCAGATGTCTTTTATGAAAGCGGCAGGTCTGACAAAGTAAGAAAAGTGAGTCCTGGGTTTTACGAAAAATATGTTCTTCCGCGCATTATCCATTTCGTATGCGGTCTGACGCCTATGATGAAACAGCGGGAGAAGACCGTACCCAAGGCAACGGGGCGTGTGCTTGAAATCGGTATCGGTTCCGGCCTGAATCTGCCTTTTTATGATCCGGACAGGATCAAGCATTTATGGGGCCTGGACCCGTCAACGGAGATGTGGGCCTTATCAAAAAAGACCCGGAAAAAGGTGGGAGTTGAGGTGGAGTTTATCAACTCCGAAGCGGAAAATATCCCGCTGGATGATCACAGTGCGGACACCGTGCTGATTACATACGCGTTGTGTACGATTCCGGATGTTTCAGCCGCTTTGGCGGAAATACGCCGGGTTCTGAAACCGGGCGGGCGCATTCTGTTTTGCGAGCATGGCGCCGCTCCGGATGAAAATATTTACCGCTGGCAGAACCGATTGAATCCTGTCTGGCAAAAACTCGGCGGCGGATGTCAGTTGAACCGCCGGGTTCCGATTTTGCTGGAACAATCCGGTTTATCCATTCAGCAGGTGGATGCGTCGTATATCCCCGGATGGAAGCCGGTTTCCTTTAATTATCGGGGTATGGCGACTGTGGGATAGAATAGTCCCGCTTTCCTTGTTTGTCTGAATACCGGGTTTGTGGGAAAACGGTAAATGATATTGGAGAAAGAAAATGGATAAACACGTCGGCAGAGTTCAACGCATTGATAACGATCATCATGCCTGGGTGCTGGCCGAACGCACCGGGGCGTGCGGCGGTTGCAGTCAGCATCATGGTTGCTGCGCTATGGTCGATGGGCAGCACCGGATGTTGTTAAAGGTAAAAAATGTCCCGGATGCGCAGCCCGGCGATCAGGTGGTGTTCCGTCTTCATGAGCGTATCAGGCTTAAATGGATGCTGATTCTTTACGCAACACCGGTGCTGGGTATTCTGATTGGCGCGATAACCGCAGCTATCATATGGAACACAGAGGGAATGACCGTCGCCGGAACCTTGATCGGGCTGATTCTCGGATTCGGGGTTGTAAAATTGCTGGCCGGCCGCACACATGCGGTGAAGGAAATGACCCCTGAAATCGTAGGTATTCAGAGAAACGATGCGGCACACCAGAGGATTATAACGTCGACGGTTTCTCATGGATGTTGTGCCTGAGCAATGAAAGGCATGAGGCTGACACCCCTTTGTCATGCGTTTATTTTTTTAAAGGGTACGGTCAACCGGCAGCGGGTTCTTTTTTATTTGCTTTGACGTTCCCGGTAATGTTTGTAAATTAACAGCCCCCCGCAGACCTGTCCAATAATCCCTGCAGCCAGCAGCAACCGGTAGATATTCCCGATCATTCCGCCGCCATAATGCAGCGTGCTCAGCAGGCTCCCGGATTCTGACGCATCTGTGTCCGCGGATTCATTTTCATTAGCCTGCGCGGTCGGGATCAGTGAAGTGGATAAAGCGGCATGGTCATGGTTTTCGGAACCGCCCAACATTTTTCCGACGGTGAAAACAAGTCCCGTGCCGGCCTGGGCGATGATAAAAATGGCCAGCACCACGCCTGTGATGCGATGATACTTGCGAAGATCCTTTTCTTTCATTCGGACTGCTCCTTTTTTAATTTCAATGGATTTTAAAACCAGAACCGGACACCGGCCACGTAACGGGTGATCTCCTTTTCTTCGCCTTCGGTTTCCGCAAGGTCGGCGGTTTCACCGAGTTTTCGGCTCCAGGAAATTCCGGCATAGGGGGCGAACTGGCGATGGATTTCATAACGCATTCGCAGGCCCAGAGTGATGTCGTTGATGCCCTGGCCCACACCGTACTCTTCGACTTCCTGCACGGCAATGGAACTTTCAAGCCGTGGCTGGAGAATCAGCCGCTGGGTCAGCAGCAGTTCATACTCGGCTTCGATGCCGGCGGAAATATCACCATCTTCACTCACATAAGCGGTGGCATCCAGTTCAAACCAATACGGCGCCAGCCCCTGAAAGCCGAAAGCGGCAAATGTGCGCTCCGGGTCGGGTTCAAAATCATGGCGGATCCCGGCCTGCAGATCCCAAAAGGAGCCGATGTTCCGGGTATAGAGCAATTCGATGCCCACTTCCTCGAATTTTTCCCGGTCCGTCAGCCAGACCCCTTCGCTTTCGATATAAACCTTGTTGTAATCGTTTCCTATCCAGGCCTGAACATCCCAAAGCATGGTGTCTTCGCCGTCTTTGAACTGATACTCAAACCGATCTCCTTTAAACATATAAAACAGTTCATTGTCATGAACGGGTTGCCCGCCGAAATTCGAATGGGCGCTTTCAGGAGGGACATCGGCGTATTTTCTGATGGCTTTGTCCGCCGGAGAGCCGGTATCCGCCTCATGGTAGTCGTCCGGGAAACGACGCTCTTCCGATGTCATGGGAGTCTCTTCATTTGCCACGCTCAAAGCCGACAAAAAACAGACACTCAGAACTGCCAGACAGAAAATTTTAATCAGTTTTATCACAAATATCTCCTTTGCGCTCAGGCGACCCGGACGACCTGGAACATGCCGGCTTCCATGTGATACAGCAGGTGACAGTGAAACGCCCAGTCACCTTTTTCAACGGGCGTAATCAGCGCGGAAATCACCTCGCCGGGTTTGGTCAGAATCGTGTGTTTGAAAGGAATCTTTTCCGCGCCGTTTTCGAGCTGCATCCACATGCCGTGCAAATGGATGGGATGGTCCATCATGGTGTGATTAACCAGATAGAGGCGCAGGCGTTCGTTGTGGCGGAATAAATACGGGCCGGGATGTTCGGAGAATTTTTTGCCGTCAAAGGAAAACATGTAACGTTCCATATTGGCGGTGATGTTGATGGTCATCTCCCGGTCGACAATGGATTTGTAGGGCTGGGGTTCTGCCGAGACCAGATCATCGTAAACCAGCACGCGCCAGCCGTCATTGCCCAGGCCGAGCCCGGGCTCGTTCAGGCGGTAGCTTGGATTTCTGACCACCATGGCAACATTGGTATCGGATTTGTCCGGTAAAAACGGTTCCGGCCCGTTGGGCCCGGGTATGCCGGCGTCGGGTTTTTTCCATTGTTTACCGGAATTCATGCCCCCATGCGTTGCGGCCTTGTGATCCATTCCCCCAAAGATACGGTCATCCATCATTCCCATGCCGAGATCGTCCAGCTGACGCACCGGGCGGGGCCTGGGGTCGGGTACGGGCGCTGTCAGGCCGGGTTCCGGAGCAAGGGTTCCCCGGGTATAGCCGCTGCGGTCGATAGATTCGGCAAAAATCGTGAATGCCGTATCTTTTTTCGGGCGGACCAGCACATCATAGGTTTCGGCCACGCCGATGCGAAATTCATGTATGGAAACCGGGCGAACCGCCTTGCCGTCGGCCATGACCACATCCATATCCAGTCCGGGGATGCGGACGTCGTAGTTGGTCGTGGTGGAGGCGTTGATGAAACGCAGCCGGATGGTTTCTCCGGGCGTGAACAGGGCCGTCCAGTTCATATCGGGAGAGTGCCCGTTCATAAGGTACGTGTAAGCATGGCCGGTGACGTCAGCCAGATCCACGGGACTCATTCGCATTTTACCCCAGGCCATCCGTTCGGCCAGCGCGTTGGTAAATCCTTGTTCAACCGCATCGTTGTAGAAATCGGTAACGGTTCGCCGCTGAAAATTGTAATAATGTCCCATGCGGTTGATTTTACTGAAGATGGTTTCCGGATCTTCAAAAGACCAGTCGGACAGAACAACAGCATAATCCCGATCAAAATCAAATGGTTCGCCCTCTTTGGGATCAATGACCAGCGGTCCGTAGGTGCCGGTTTGTTCCTGGAAGCGTGAATGACTGTGATACCAGTAAGTTCCCGCTTGTTTAACACGATACCGGTACGGGTAGGTTTCCCCCGGCCGGATGCCGGGGAAATTGACCCCCGGCACGCCGTCCATGGGAAAGGGAACCAGGATACCGTGCCAGTGGATGGATGAATGTGCTGCATCATACAGCTCATTGGTAACGTTAAGGATCACGTCGTCTCCTTCTCTCAGCCGGACCAGCGGTCCGGGAACCGAACCGTTGATACCGGTGGAGACGCCCTTGTGCCCGTCGATGGTGATGGGAGAATATCCGATGGTCAGGTCATACCGGCTTTTTGCGGCGATCTTGTCAATGCCGCTATCGGCTGATTTTGCCCATACCGGCAAAGGCCAGGAAAAATTCAGGCCGGCCATAAAAAGGCCGGCTCCCGTTCCCTTGATAAAGGTCCGACGCGTCATGCCGCGTGTTATTTTCATACCCGTCTCCTTTGGTCATCCTGGTGTTCCTTTACCGGTGACGAAGTTAACCGGGAGAAGTGATTTACTGCTCCATTTTTTGGGCTATTGGTTTGTGTCCGTATTTTCCTGTGATCCGGGCATGCTCCCTGTCATATCGCTGTCGTCGTGCATTTTCATCATCATTTTTTTCATATTTTCGTAATCAATGGTAAGTTCTGTTTCTTTTTTGAGTTCCAGGTTTTTGTCATATTTGTATAATTTGTTTCCGATCATGACAATAACGCCGCCGTCATCACTCGGCACCATGGTTTTGCCCATCATGCCGCACATGGGCATTTTGTCTTCGCCCATGCCCATGCCCATGCCCATGCCCATGGGACATCGGCGCTGCATCTGATCTCCTTTTTTCATTTTTTTACCCGTCATGTGACCCATTTGCCCCGTCTGTGTCTGGTCGGTCTGGGCAGCACAAATGGTTGCGGAAATCAATATGCATCCTGTTACAATTGCCAATAATTTGATTTTTTTCATTTTAAAACCTCCTGAAGTGGGTTGGGTAATGGAAAAACTGTCCTTACTTTCTTAACCGGATATGAGTATTAGTTTACAATGCGGAAAAGCAGGTCGCAATGGGGGAAATCATGTATATTAAGTTTAATAGATAATTTTGGGGGTGCGCAAAAAATTCGCGCTTTTGCGTTGTAAGTCCAAAGCAGGTGCGAAATAAATTTACATGTCCATCACACACCGGAATCCCACCTCTTCAAAGGATTCCCACGGCTGTCGATGGACCACGGAATACCATGAATCCTTTTCGTCTGCATCCCGGATATTTCCGGCTACCGTGTATCCTTTTGCTTCAGAAAGCGTATTTTCCGGCGCTGTCCGTAGATGAGTGGTCCATTCATCGATGCACTGGTTCAGTCCCCTGATGCCGAGGATATTGGCATCGAAAAGAATGACCGGCGTAGGGATCGGCTTTTGTTCACATGTCTTCGGTACCGGGTCAGCCGCTTCATCTGCTTCCAGATAGGCATAAAACCATTCGTTAACGGTAGGCAGGCGTTTTTTGTAAAACCGCGCATACGCAGAAGCCCCGTACCCTGTAACCCGCAGTGCGGGGCAGGCGGCATGGCCGGGATGTTTGACGGCAAATTTATCATCTGCAAAGATGATGGGTTCATAGCCCTGGGTGACTTCTCCCAGCATCAGCCAGATTTTTCCGTCTCCGGTTAAAACATTATTTTCTATCCGGATTTTGGATTTTGTTTCATTAAGAAATGTAACGTATTGCAGATTGGTTACCGGCGTTTCATCCATATAGAAAGGCGGTATCGTGACCGGCGGTTTTTTGGGGAGGTGAAGCGTGCCGCCGGGAACATACCAAAGCGTGGCGTCGTCTTCTGTCGATATGGGCGGTTTCAGATCTGAACGGGCCGGAATATCCGGTGTATTGTTACCGTCTATGGTCAACGCCGTATTCTGGTCCGACAAACCGGTATGCTGTCCCGGATTGCCCAATAAATGCCAGCCTGTCATGATAAGAACAGACATTATCGCGACGGAGATTCCGCCCCAAATCCATTTGGGATGTTCAAGAAACGTCCGCATCCTGTTTTCTCCGGACTGCCGCTGTAAAAGAACAAGTGCTTTGGAGATGGCATTGCGGAACGCTTCAACCGACTGAAACCGTTCTTCTCTGTTTTCTGCAGTTGCTTTCCGGAGAATCTGATCCATTTCCCTGAAAAAAGAAGTTTCCGGATTTTTCAAACCGACAGATTTCAAATGAGAGGACGCATTATTGGTGCTTGTTTTACCGGCAATCGCCTCGTGCAGGATTTTTCCCAGTGCATAAATGTCTGCCCGATGATCCGTGCGCCTGAAGTCTACCAGCTGCTCGGGCGGCATGTAATTGATTGTGCCTTTGAAATCAATGGACTGGGTGACCCCTTTCCACAGGCAGGAACGGGTCAGGCCGAAATCGGCAATTTTGGGAATGGTCCCGGCAATTAAAACATTTTCCGGTTTCAGGTCCCTGTGAACCATGTCCCGTTTGTGAACAGCTTCAACGCCATCCAGTACGGCTAAAAAATATTTTTCAATCCAGTCCTGAATCAGATCCTCTTCAGGCTGAAAACCCTCTTCAGACATGGTCTCTCTGAGGGTGTCTCCCGGAACAAATTCCATAGCGATGTAGTGAAGCGGTTCTTTCCGGTCTTCGTTTTCGGTTGTTTCCAGGCCATAATCAAAAATCTGCAGCACATTGGGATGATGAATTCCGGCCATTGCCCGGACCTCTCTTTGAAATCGCTGCAGGGCGGTATCGATTTCTTCGCCATCTTCCGGGATGCATTCCAGCAATTCCTTTGATATCACTTTAATGGCCACATCCCGTTTCAGGTTGGTCTGGTGCGCACGGTAGACTTCACCCATACCGCCTTTGGCGATAAACTCGAGTATGACCCATTTATCGTCCAGAATGGTTCCGACATTCAGTGATGGCTTTTGGGATTTGTCCATAAAAAATTTTTACTCTGCCCTGGTGTGTTAGCTGTTTTGCCCGGTATTCGGATTAAAATATTCAGCTCATATTATATGAATGCCCGCATAAATACATAAATAAATGATAAACAGGCAAATAATGTGTATAAATCATAGAAATCGATGCAAAAAGAGTACCGAAAGAGCACAGAATGTTCATGAAGAAAAAGAGGTGACACCCATCAGACTAATTCAATTTTAACAAAATATACAATGAATCAAAAAAAAATTTCAAGGTCATGCCCCAAATTTGGGCGGCATGTTGCATTTTTTTCTATTTCAGATAGTCTTTGATGCTTATATTGAGGCATGCTGCACAATCTTTTTCTTTTGGACTTTTTTTTGAAAAGAATCTTGTAAAACCATCCAGCCATTCATTGTCTGTCCTCGGGCAGTTGCTGATGTAGTCAATAAACTGAACCAGCCTGTCAATCGCCGTCCTGTTCATGGCGTGTTCCATCCGGCATGCGTTAGATTCCGCTTCATCGGCTGAAATCAGAAGAATGTTTTGCAGAAAATTTCTGATCACCTCATGTCGTCGGGCGATTTCTTTTGCGATGACAGCGCCTTTATCCGTCAATGTTATATAGCTGTAGGGTTCATAGTTAATGAGTCCCTTCCTGGCCAGTGCTTTCAATGCGCCGGTAACCGATCCTCTGAGAACACCTCTTTTTTCCGCAATATCTTTTGCCCGGGCGACTTTGTTGCTTTTTTCAAGTTCAAGAATAGTTTCAAGATAATCTTCAAGGCTGTCGGATACTTTTTTGTTTTCTGTCTGCATAATAACCTCCCTTTAAAAATTTAATTAACAATCTTTTATAAGGCAAGTCAAATAAATTATATTTTGATGAAAATAATTATTGACTCCAAATAAAGTTTGTCATATCTAACTTTTGACGCAATCAGAAACATTTTAAATTTTCCATAGATTATATTTAATCAGACATTGTTTGAAAAAGGAGAAAAACAGAAATGAAATTTATGACCATAGTAACGTTGACGATCATCACCATGATGGGTTTGGGGTCAGTGGGATACAGTACAACACTTGAAGAACTCTCAACCCGGGTTGAAAATCTTGAAAAAGAGAACCAGGAACTTAAGCAGGAAATAAAACAAACTGATTTTAAAATTGATGCAGCAGCAGATAGCATAGAATCAATATCATCTGTGCCGGAAACTTTTTTGCAGAAAACACACATCGGCGGTTATGGAGAACTTCATTACAATAATCTTCAGGGAGAAGGCGGCGCTTCGGACAAATCTGAACTAGATTTTCACCGGTTTATCTTGTATTTAAACCATGATTTTTCCGATTCCGTCAAATTCAATTCCGAACTGGAAGTCGAGCACAGCATTTCAGGTGATGACCAGCCCGGGGAAGTCGAACTGGAACAGGCCTATATTGATTTTTTAATTCATGATTATTTTACTGTTCGTGGCGGTTTATTTTTGCTTCCGGTTGGAATCATAAATGAAGTTCATGAGCCCCCGACATTTTACGGGGTCGAGAGAAATCCTGTTGAAAAAAATATTATACCGGCAACCTGGTGGGAAGGGGGTTTCGGTGGGTACGGGCAAATTGTTCCCGGTCTGACCTATGATTTGTACCTTCACTCGGGACTGGAAACAACGGGTCCGGATTATAGTATTCGGAGCGGTCGTCAGAAAGTCGGCAAAGCCTCGGCAGACAACCTGGCGGCAACCGCAAGAATCAGGTGGAATGCCATACCGGGATTGGAGCTTGCCGCCAGTTATCAATATCAGGATGATATTACCCAGGGTAAAGATGATACCGCCGGCCGGGCGGATATGGTTGAAGCCCATGCCATTGCAAGCAAGGGGGCATTTACCCTAAAAGCCTTATACGCAATGTGGAATCTGGAGGGATCAGGTCCGGACGCATCCGGAGCGGATGAACAGGTCGGTTATTATATTGAACCGTCTTTCAAGCTGACATCAACCGTCGGAGTCTTCGCCCGGTTTAACCAGTGGGACAACCAGGCCGGCAGCAATTCGGAATCTGAAAAAACCCAGTGGGACATGGGGATCAACTACTGGCCGCATCCGAATGTGGTGGTCAAAGCAGATTACCAGATCCAGGAAAATGAAAACGATAAAAACCAGGACGGGTTTAATCTGGGCATTGGATACAGCTTTTAGATAACCCTCCTGAAAAGCGATACTCGTTTTTACAGGAAAAATTGATCGATACAGAAATCATGAATTTGGCAGGAATTTTAAAAAACAGCAGCACCATCACAAAAAAGTAAAAAAACCCGGGTGGTGCTGCTATCGGAAAAAACAATGCAAAATTATTTAATCCGGATTGTATTCATTTGTCTTTTCTGTGCGACAGTCGGGCATGCTCAGTCCGGATACGGGGAAGAGACAATTGAACAGAAAAAGAGAACTTTTCTTGAAAAGGTTTTTCAGGGCTCACCGCCTGAGCCTGGCTACCTTTGGATTACCGCATCAGCCAGATCGAAGATAGAGAAAATTCTTTTGCATGAATATAGAGGCCTGCGAATAAAATACTGGGAGAAAAAGAAAGAAACGGTCTGGATACTGGAAGATATCGCAAAAGAAAAGCCGGTGTATGCAGGAATTATTACTTGCGAGGAGAAAATAAGCCATTTGGATATTGTTTTCAGCAGCGGCCGATGGGGCAAGCAGGTCCAGAATGCGAATTTTACAGACCAGTTTGAAAATATCGGAATAGATGAAAAGAGCAATTTAAATAAGCAAATTGACGGTATTTCCGGTGCGACTTTATCTGTTGATGTGGTTTCTCGTCTGGCCCGCCTTGCGCTGTTGCTGGAAAAAATATTAAAAGATGGCGCGAAAAAATCTATCAGTGAATGCGCAATAATTACGCAGTAGACGGCCGAATATTGAAAAGGCACGCAATGAAACGGCTGTGCGCCGCATTCCTCGCCCGCTTTCAAAGCTGGCATATCACTTGCATCATATCTGTCCAGTCCCTGCATGTTGGCATGTGTTTTTTAAAGCTAAGTGCAGGGGTGATTTAAACGGATCAAAATGACATTAACCATTCAAAAAAAGAGGAACTGATGGGAAAAAGCAACGGTTTGGTAAAACAAAAATATTTGGGAATTGTTCATATTAAAAAAATTCAGGCAATGTTCATTGTGGGACTGGCGGCTTTATTTTTTGCCGGATGCAGTGACGGCGGATCCGGCAGCGGCATGAACGGTGATGGTCCTGGTTCCGGTTATCCGGCATCCGTTATGCAAGGCGTGTTTGTGGACAGCCCGGTCCAGGGCCTGGATTATATGACCCCGACGCATACCGGAACAACCGATGAAGAAGGCCGCTTTACCTGTTTTGAAGGTGAAATGATTACGTTTATGATCGGCGATGTGACCTTTGGCCAGGCAATGGCGAATGAAATCATGACGCCCCTGGATTTTCTTGATGGATCAGAGACGCCTTTCGATATAACGCACCCCATGGTTACCAACATGGGTCGATTCCTGCAGTCGCTGGATGCTGACGGTGATCCGGAAAACGGGATTACCCTTTCTGAGGAAGTCAGGGCCGAGATCACCGGGCGGATGATTGATTTTCGTCAGAGTGTTGAAGGTTTTGAAAATGATCCGGATGTGGAAGCCTGTTTTAATGTACTTAACGCTTTGAATACGCCTCATAATGGCATGCGTTGGGAATTGTTTCCCGCGGATCAGGCGCGTCAGCACATGAACCAACATATGGGGCAATACATGGGAGCGCATATGGGATTCGATCCGGCCGAAGGACCGAATGACGAATTCGGACATCCCATGGGAAATTTTTCGGATAATGAAATGGGTGAATTCAGGGAAGACCATATGGGATTCGGGTCATCGGATGATAATCCGGAAAATGAATTTGAACATCCCATGGATGAGTATATGGATGACGAAATGATTGAATATATGAACGATCACATGGGATTCGGTTCTTCTGAGGAAACCGGGGATGAATTCGAACATCCCATGGGACAGAATATGGGCGGCCACAGGTGGTAAAAACAGCAGAATGTTTCATTGCCCGGTTTAAGTAAATCCTCCGCTTTTCCGGGTAGTTTGAAATGCCCCCGGTGTCAGGTTGTGATACCGGGGGCACTTAAATTTCAATATAATTAATTGTCGGTTCACCGAAATTTATACCGTCATTGACGAAGCGCATCAATGCCGGTATAAATGCATAATGGGTGTGAAAAAATTACGCACTTTTGACCCGGCGTTTTGACCGGCCATTCAAAAATAAAATCAGATACGCATGAATATTTCGCAACCCCGAAAACTTTACATACCGGCGATGATTATCGTGGCGGTGGTGTTGACACTGCTTGTCTTTATCGGTTTTTCTACTTACTGGCACCTGAATCATGCCAGATCCAATGCGCTGAAATTCCTGCACCAGCGGGGAATCGCCACCATAGAGATCATTGAAACCAGTATCCGCTCCCTGTGGGAGGCCGGGGCTGCCGGAGAAGAATCCATCGGCCGGCTGATCAAAAATGTCGGTGAAAATGCGTATGTTGCATATGCGTATATGGAGACCCGGGAAGCCGGCATCCTGCATCATTCAGACCCTTCGATTGCCGGTCCGGCCGGTTTGGGACCTGGTCAGATGACCGGCACAAAGCCGGTGTCAAGCCGTATTCAGGCATTGCCCGACGGGACAAAAGTGTATGAACTGGCGAAAATAATTTTACCGCCGTCAGCGGCGCCGCTGCAGGAAGGTGGCAATTTTTCAAAGTATGCCGGAAGTGTCATTGTCATCGGACTGAACATGCAAACCTATGAAATGGCGGCAGATGCGGATTTTCATCATGCCATTGTAATGCTTTCGATCCTTGCCATTTTGGGCGGGGGCGCGATTTTTTTTATTTTTGTCATTCATCTGTATCACCGGATGAACCAGCGGTTGCGGCAAACTCAGGAGTATACCCGCCGGGTGGTGGACAGTATGGCCAATGGTCTGCTGAGCATCGATGACCAGGGACGGGTGGGGACGTACAACAACCTCTCCCTTGAAATACTCGGTCTGACCCCGTCGGAAATCGGGCAACTGGATTTAAACCGGATTATTGATTTTCAAACCAGCGGAATTGTGGAAACCCTTGAACAATGCGTGACCATAATGGACCGGGAAATTCATATTGTGAAACCGGGGGGTGAGCAGTTGCCGCTGGCAATCAGCGTCACTCCGATATCGACCGAAGAAGGCGCCTGCCAGGGGGCGGTTATTATCCTTCGGGACCTGCGGGAGATCAAGCGGCTGGAAGAAAAGGTCCGCCGCACGGAAAAACTGGCGGCCCTGGGCAAACTGTCCGCGGCGGTGGCCCATGAAATCAGGAATCCGCTCAGTTCCATCCGGGGGTTTGCCAAATTCTTGGGCCACGGGTTGAAAGAACGGCCCAGGGAAAGGGGATATGCGGAGGTGATGGTTAAAGAAGTGGACCGGATCAACCGCGTGGTGACGGATTTGCTCAATTTTGCCCGGCCCATGGAACTGGCGCCTGAATATGCGAATCCGGCAGAACTCATCGAACATACGGTTCGCCTGGTGGAAGGGGACGCGCATTTCAGGAAAATTGCCATTGCCGTGGATATTGAAAAAAGTCCGCAATCGGCATATCTGGATCCTTACCAGATCACCCAGATGCTGCTCAATCTGATGCTGAATGCGCTTCAGGTTGTCAGCGAGGGGCAGACCGTGAATGTCGGCGCTGCTGTGGATACGGACCTGGCGGCGGTGTCTTTCTGGGTGGAGGACAACGGGCCGGGGATTGACGAAGAACATATTGAAAAAATATTTGACCCGTTTTTTACCAAACGGGAAAAAGGGACCGGTCTGGGACTGGCCATTGTGCAGAAAATTGTTGAAAATCATCAGGGCAGGGTGCAGGTGATTACGCCGCTTCCGGGCAAAACACACGGATGCCGGTTTGTGATTTCAATCCCCATGGATCTGGAAACACGGCTATGAAAAATAAGACGAAGCCCGAGATACTGATTGTGGATGATGACGCATCCCACCGCCGGATGCTGGAGACCGTTCTGTCCGCGGAAGGGTATGAAATTTCTCATGCCGCTGACGGGCGTGAGGCCGTGGCCGCGGTGCAAAAAAAGTTTTTTGACCTCATTCTAATGGACATCCGGATGAACCGGATGGGCGGCATTGAAGCACTTCAGCTGATCAAAGACATCAGCCCCGGTATTCCGGTGATCATCATGACCGCCTATGCGTCGGTCAATACGGCGGTGGATGCGTTAAAGTCCGGGGCGTACGACTATTTGACCAAGCCCCTGGATATTGATGAATTAAAGATCCATGTGAAAAAGGCGTTGTCCCATTTCCGGCTGGAACGGGAAAATCTGTTTCTGAGAGAACGGCTGGCGTCACATTTTGACTTTACGGAGATCATCGGCCGCTGCCAGCCCATGATAGAAATGTATGAAACCCTGTCGCTGGTGGCGCCTTCGGATGCCACCGTATTAATCTACGGAGAAAGCGGCACCGGCAAAGAACTGGTCGCCAATGCCATTCATCAGAACAGCCCGCGGAAAGACAATCCCTTTATCAAAGTGAACTGCGCGGCACTCCCCGAAACCTTGCTGGAAAGTGAGCTGTTCGGACATGAAAAAGGGGCGTTTACCGGGGCCGGCGTTCGGAAAAAAGGCCGGTTTGCCCACGCGCACACCGGCACGATTTTTCTGGATGAAATTGCTGAAATGCCGGCCACCACCCAGGTGAAAATTCTGCGGGTGCTGCAGGAACAGGAATTTGAACCGTTGGGAAGTTCCAAAAGCGTGAAAGTGGATATTCGTATTATCGCTGCAACCAACAGAATACTGGAAGAAGAAATCGAAAACGGGAATTTTCGGGAAGATCTGTATTATCGTCTCAATGTCGTTTCCGTGAAAATTCCGCCGTTGCGGGAAAGAAAAGATGATATTCTGCTGCTGGCCGATTATTTTTTGAAAAAATACGCCGATAAAAACAAAAAGATGGTCAAAGGATTTACCCCCCGGACCATTGATCTGCTGCTGCGGCATACCTGGCCGGGAAACGTCCGGGAACTGGAAAATGCCGTGGAGCGGCTGGTGATTCTGGCCAGAGAAGAGATGCTTTCGCCGGAATATCTGCCGGATGCGATTAAAGGATTCGACGGCAAAAGCCGGGATGAAAGCATCGGCGTTTCCGCCGGTCAGTCCTTAAAAGAGGTTGAAAAACAGATGATTCTGCAGACCCTTGATGAAGCCGGCGGAAACCGGACCCATGCGGCGGAGATTTTAGGGATCAGCCGGCGGACGTTGCAGTTAAAACTCAAGAAATACGATATAACCTGACTATGCATATACATACACTGGACAACTGGCAGCACGGCCATGATTTTTCATTCATTCATGAAAAAGGGGAACGCCGGACCCTTCAGGTGCTGGTGCTCACCGTTATCACCATGGCGGCTGAAATTTTTGCAGGCTCGGTTTACGGTTCCATGGCACTGCTGGCGGACGGATGGCACATGGGGACCCATGCGGCGGCATTTGCCATTACCATTTTTGCCTACCGGTATTCCAAAAAACATGCGGCAGATCGCCGGTTTACATTCGGGACCGGCAAGGTCAGCGTCCTGGGCGGGTTTGCCAGTGCCGTGGTCCTCGGGGTCGTTGCCTTTCTGATGATCATCGAATCGATTCATCGGCTGTTCGATCCGCGGGTGATTCATTTTAACGAGGCCATTGCCGTGGCGGCACTGGGGCTGACGGTTAATTTGATTTGCGCCGGGCTGCTGCACGGGCATCACAGCCACGGGCACGAAGACGGCCATGCGCATACCCATCATCATACGGATCATAACATTCGGGGGGCCTACCTTCATGTGATTGCCGATGCCTTAACTTCCGTACTGGCGATTATCGCATTGCTTTTCGGGAAATATTTCGGCTGGAACTGGCTGGATCCGGTCATCGGGATTGTCGGCGCGCTGGTGATTATCCGGTGGGCGCTGGGACTGCTGAACGACACCAGTTCGATCCTTTTGGATAATCACATTGAGCCGGAACAAAATCGTAAAATCAAGCAGGTCATTGAATCTGTTTCGGATAATCGGGTGTCGGACATTCATGTGTGGAAAGTCGGGCCGGTGGATTATGCCGCGATGATTTCAATTGTGACACATTTTCCTCAAAATCCGGAATATTATAAAGAATTGCTGCATGATTTTCATGAGATTTCTCATGTGACGGTGGAGGTCAATCATTGTCAGGAAGCGCCCTGCATGCTGCCGGATGGGAAAAATACCTGAGGGAATTTATCAGGGGTATCGGACGGGGGTAGATTTGCTTCGCGGGCAGGGGGTTATTTCGTGACGCTGAAACAATCCGTGTCCGGCATTGTTCCGGAATCACTTGCGGATGGGCTGAGTACGGACTTCAGACACTCCGGAAATGCCTTGCAGTTTTTGCAGATTTCAATTTTTTCTTTCCAGTCTTTTTGGATGGTGCCGCTGCAGATGGTTCCGTTGATGAACCAGCAGAGCGTGCCGGCTTGAAATTCCCATGCCGGGCATTGCTCTTTTTGTTTTTTATTGCACTTATTAACGACCCAGCAGGGTTTTACCGGACTTAGAATTTCCGCTTTTTTGGCGGTCAGGAATAACAGCTGGCGTTCGGCGTGGGCAGGAATGGTTCGCCAGCCCTGTTCGTAGCTTCGAATGGCTTTAACGGAAATACCCAGCAGCCGGGCCATTTCTTCCTGGGTCTTATTCAGCTCTTTTCTAAAATTTTTAAATTCCTGAGTTTCCATTCAACAGCCTGATACGTAAAAATGTAACCGCCCTTAATGACGTTTGATTTTAAAAATTACATAACACATTGTGGCATTGTCTTGTCAAGACTAAAAGGATATAGCATTCTGTGTTTGCGTTGGTTGCAGGTTATATTGTAATAATATGGTTATGGTTATTGTGCCTGCCAATGGACACTGGATGACGATGTCAAATAATTTGTAAACAACAGGAGCGATTATGCCCATTCCCGGTAATCTGTTAACGACTGCCATGGCGGTGATGCCGCATACGGATGTGGAACGTGCCATCGAAGTGGCCCTGACCATGGATATTCCATACTGGCCCCAGTTGCCGCGGTTAAACTACTATGAAGACATGTATGTCCAGGCAGCCGAGCATTTTCCCGGCATTGTGCTGGATATGGAAAAACAGACCGTCAAGTTTTCCATGGATAAATTTATTGAAGAACTCGAAGACGTGATGGCCCATTTTGATTCTCCGGAAATTTTTGATATCAGCCCTCAATATTCCGCCGTATATCACCGGTTTCTGGAACTGGATCTGTCTGACAGGCCCGCCATCCGCGGTCAGCTGGAAGGGCCCATCAGTTTTGGATTTAATGTCATCGACCAGGATGACCGGCCCATTCTTTTTGACGATACCGTGCGTCCGTTTATGCTGGAATTTATGGCAAAACGGGTCAATGTGCAGCTGGACCGGCTCAAAAAAATGAATGACAACGCCTTTATGTTTGTGGATGAACCCGGCCTGCAGTTTTTGTTTTCCGCTATGTCCGGTTATGGGGATGTCAAAGCAAAAGGGGACCTGGAGGTGTTTTTTGACATGATCGAACGGCCCCGGGGAATTCACCTGTGCGGCAATCCGGACTGGGATTTTCTGCTCAATCAGGATCTGGATATTTTATCTCTGGATGTCTACACCAACCGGGAAGTTTTTCCCACCTATGTGTCGTCCATCAAGCGATTTCTGGACCGGGGCGGGATTCTGGCATGGGGGATTGTGCCCACCAATTTCGAGCCGTTTGAAGCGGAAAACATTGCCTCCCTGGCCGACCAGCTCGAATCGGTATGGAAACAGCTGGCCGGCAAAGGCGTGGATATGGATCAGATGCTGGCCCAGAGTCTGATCTCTCCGGCCACCTGCTGCCTGATCAATCCGGATAAAGAAAAGACCGTGGAAAAAGGGTTTGAAATGGTAAAGAAATTATCCGAACAGCTAAGGGAGAAATGGCTGCCCTAGTCGCAGGTAAATCCTTTTTTAACCCCCAGAAATTCGCAGTACGCCTCGTCCTGTTCAGCAGCAACCGCCATATGCTCGCCGGCGATCCATTTTTTTTCTTTTTCCCAGTACTCCGGTTTCGGTTCCTTGCGGAGGACCTCATTGGCGGTCAGTGTCAGCAATACCGCCTGCCGGCTTTGCCGGTTGTAGCTGTCAACCGGCAATGCCGCCCATCCATATACCGCGTCCAGTTTGTTGCCCAGAAGATCGGTTTGGTAGGGGCGGAAAAATTTCGGGTTATCCGGCGTCAGGATGCGGATAATGGATGAATCATATTTGTCAGCCACCGTGATTTTCAGGACCGGTCGGAAAACCGCTGCCATCAGCATCAGGCCTTCTTCCCGGGCCGAATCGATGGTGGTAATAAAATAATGATCGGCATCGGGTATGTTTTTGGACTTTAATATTTTGTGAAAAGACTGGTTGGCTTCCGTCATATTGGTGAAAACCTGCTCATTGTAGCCGGAGGGGTTGAAATCTTCCAATTTCACGCCGTATACTGTTTCAAAAGTATCGGCAAGGGTAACGGGAACGTTATATTCTCTCATTTTGGTGTTGAGTTTTAACAGCTCTTCCTTTGAAAAAGTATAATATGGCAGGGAAGGGATGCCGGCATCCAGGCCACTGGCCGCTCTGATGCCCGTGGCTGTGGGGAAAAAGTATACACAACCACTGCTGACCAGTAAAAGAGCGCTTGCAACGAGGCATAACATAAGTTTCATGGCGGAATCCTTTCAGTTTAAAAGGTTTATAGCGGGGCGTTATAAAAAATCTTTTTGCAGCCTGCGCGTATGATGTTTTTCAGCAGCCTGTTAGAGCCTACCTGAATAATAAAGAATTTTACAATAACCGCAAGAAATTTTAAACTGGATCGCAGCAGGATAAACACAAACCGCATCCCTATCCTTGAAAAGGCACAAAGATGCCTCAAAAAATCGGACTCATTGGTGATATCCATGCCACCCCGGACCCGGTGGCGGAAGCATTGGCAATTTTCCGCAAACAGGGTGTTGACCGAATTTTTTGCGTCGGAGATATCGCCGGTTACGGGGAAGAACTCGACCAAAGCATTGCGCTGCTGAAACAAAGCGGCTGTCAGTCGATTCTGGGAAATCATGAGCTCTGGTTTATGGAACGGCAACAGGAAAATAACGCATCGGACGCATTTGGTTTTTTCAGCCGTCTGCCAAAATTTCTTTCGTTGACCATAGAAGGCAGAAATCTGTATTTGGTCCATGCCAGTCCCCCGCAATCGGCGATGAAAGGCATTCAGCTGCTGGATGAAACCGGGCAGGTGATGGGGGATCAGAAAAAAATCTGGGAAAATTACTTAATCAATTTCGCATATGATGTCCTGGTTGTCGGCCATACCCACCAGGTATTTATCGAAAAACTGGGCCGCACCCTGGTGATTAATCCGGGAAGTACAAAGTTCAACCATACCTGCGCCATTCTGAGCCTGCCGGATATGACCTGCGAAATACATGCACTGTCCGGTAAAGCGCCCTTAACTGTATGGAATTGGGGAATGTTTGTGTCAAATGAATGAAACACCGGGTGGGATTTTGCCTGAAATTTATTTCTGAAAAAAAACAAAAATCATCGCATTCAACCCCTTGTCAAAAGATTCAGCATGATTAAATTATGGTATGATTAAAGGCAAACCATTCCGAAAGGGTGGGACGCAAAGCCACTGGCCTAAATCTTTGTTATTGTAAACTTTCTTGACTGGATGAATTTTTTTTAAAAAAGGGATGGCCAACGATTTTATGCTCTAAGGTCAAAAGCCGCTAAATAGATCAAAAAGCATATTGCCGGGGCCGCTATCATCTCTTATGGAATATGCATCTGACAAAGAAATACAAAATAAAGACAGGGTAGCAGGGCTGCATCTTTTGAATATAATGCCGGAGTTTACAATATCGGAGATCTTCGGCTTTTTTGTTTTTTGATGTGTTCATCTCGTATTATAATCCATTTCTGAATGTATGATTTCTTTTAATTCAAAAAGATTTCAATTTCCGTTACTGTTTTTTCCCCACCGTTGCTGGCCGAATCGTCAAATTGTTCATACTTTTTTCTGCAGATGGATTCTGACGTATCCTTTTTATTTTCATTGAGGAGGGACTGATGGAAAAACAAATTTCTGTTGTAAAATATGAAAACAATATTCTCCCGGGATTCAGGAATAAAATTAATCTGGCCGAGTCCAGCGAAGATGTTAAAAATTTTTTTATTCAGGCGATCCGGGAACTGCTGGTCAATCTGTTTCAGGACAACGGTTATCAGGATTTTGATGCGATTAAACTGTCCCCGGAAAAGGAGCCGTTTTTTGAACTCAATAACGCCATGGTCACCTCGGGCGAATTTTCTCAAATGTGGAAAAATTCCGATTTGCGGCATGTGATCCGGCGGATGGCTGAAACCGCCGCCCACCGGCATGGGCATCTGAAGAAAAAACCGGCAAAGACGGAACGTAAAATCCGGAACTGATCGCCATAAAAAATAAAATAACCCATCAGCGCAAAAGTTCGTTTCCCAAAAAACTGACCGGGATGAGCTCATACAAAAACAGAGGGTTCGTGTCAAAAAGTATAAAATACTCAATTTGACTTATTCTTTTTAAAAAGATACTATATCTGCTAAAATCGTCATTAAAAATTTGATCTTCCTGTGTTTCAACCTTTCTTCCAATGGGTGAGGATGAAATTCTATGAAACGTTCGACCAAGGCATTCCTTCTGGTTATTCTGGGCATTCTTCTGGGCTTTCCCGTTTTCAGCATGACCTATTACACCATGGTCCGGACATCAACGCCGGAGTTCTGCGCCTCCTGCCATGAAATTCAGTTCGCCTACAACACGTGGAAAACCTCCACCCATGTCAACAACGCCCAGGGGTTTGTGGCGGACTGCATGGACTGTCACCTGCCGGCGCCTCATGATACAGTAAATTTTTTCTACATGAAAACCCTGCACGGCGTAAAAGATGTTATCGCCCATTTCACCATGGATTACTACGATCATGCGGAACAGCGCCAGGCGGCGTATGAATCCTTTAAAAATTATCAATGCATGAAATGTCACCGGAACCTGCTCCACATACCGGATAAGCGCGGGGCCATGCTGGCGCATCGCAGTGTTCTGTATCCGCTGCCGGGCATGGAGAAAAAATGCGTGGATTGCCA
>JAABSL010000143.1 GCA_011390415.1 Desulfobacteraceae bacterium | reverse complement strand
TATGGTGATAATTGGTCATGCCGCTTTGCTTTAAGCGCCTGGCCTGACCTTCTGTCAGCATGCCCAAAGAGCCGCACACCGTAAGGTTTGTCTTTGCCTTGATTTCTGCGGTGGCCCGGCAGATGGTTTCAATTTCAGCATCTGTCAGCCGCTCGCCGCTGGTGACCATGGAAAAAAAAGTAGCACCGATTTTTTCCATTTCCAGGGCATTGGCCACCATTTCCGCCTGGTTTTGCAGCGGATAGGTTTTAATCTTTGTGGTATGGTGGGCGGACTGGGCGCAGAACGCACAATCCTGGGAGCAATGACCGGATTTGGCATTGATAATGGCACAGGTGAAAATTTCTTTAGGCAGCAATGCGGATGTAATTTTATTGGCACCGGCTAAAAAATCAATGGTGTCGTTGCCGGTCAGTTCCGAAAGCAGAAGCGCTTCCTGCTCTGAGACAGCATAGGATGCATCAGCGAGTATTTTTTCGGTTATTTCTAAAACAGTTTTGTTAAACATCCGTCAATTCCTGTAAAGGGTCTGATATGAAATAATAATATAAATGCTTGCGCAGATTCTGTCCGGTCTGTCAATGCGTATCAAATTTTACGGTTGGTCACCAGCCGGGCAAAATGTTCAAAAGAGCGGTCATAGCTGGCTTCCGCGTCTTCGGGAAAACAGCAGGCCGGAAGCGCCCGGCTTTTTAAATGGTAACTGATGCATTCACAGCAGATACCTTTCCGGGCACAGGGTTCATAGCTGCAGTTGCAGGATTCAAGATTCTCTTCTTTTTTGCATTCCATCGGGGATCTCCTCTTTTCTTTAAAATGGCAACGATCAGGCACTTGCTGATTCGGTTGTTTCGTTCGGGTAATTATGATAGGTTCTGAACCACTGATTATCACAAGTATTTTATATTTTCCAGCAGGAGTGAGCAGGCAGAATGAAAGTAATGACATTTAATCTGCGGTTTGAAAATGATCGCGACGGCGACAATGCCTGGATAAATCGCAGAGAACTGGTTGTTGACGTTGTTAACCGGTATCAGCCGGCGATTCTCGGAACCCAGGAAGGCAAATGGAACCAGTTGCACTATCTTGATGATTGCTTGCCGGAATATGAAATTGTAATGCCGGGCAGACTTCCGGATAAAAAAACTCAAAGCCCGACACTTTTTTTGAGAAAAGATGAATGCCGCATGACCGCTGCAGAAGACTTCTGGCTGTCCAAAACCCCGGCGGTTCATTTAAGCAAGGACTGGGACAGCGCCTTTCCCCGGATGCTCAGCTTTGCGATAATCCGGATGAAAAAGACAGACCGGAAAATGATTGCCGCTGTCACCCATCTGGACAATCTCGGCGTTGAGGCCCGGTTTCAGCAGGCAAGAATTATTTCCGAATGGGTAAAACAACAAGCGCATCCCGTTATTTTAATGGGCGATTTTAATGATAATCCCCAATCCGCGGCCCATGCGGTGCTGACACTGCCACAAACATGTCTTTGCGATACCTGGGAGCAGGTTGAAGGCAGCGAGTCGGAAAAAAGTTTCACCCATCACGGATTTAACGGAATTCCCCAGTTGTCGCGGATGGACTGGATCCTGGCCGATCCGTGTTTTACGGTAACCCATGCCCGGGTGATTCATGATCATTTCGACGGCCGCTACCCGTCGGATCATTTTCCGTATATGGCGGAACTCGAGTGGTCCCTAAGTTGAGCGTTCAACCGAGCTAATCAGCAAACAGGTCCAGTGTCACCCCGTCTTTAAAGCGTACATATCCTTCTTCGCATATCTTGAAAAAGGGAATGGCCGCAGTGGTTAAGGTGGCAATGGTCAGCAGCGGATCCGGATGGGGCACGCCCCGCGCCGACAACGCCTTGCAGATTGCCCGGGTCCGGGCCGCTATTTTTTCAACCGGCTGGTCCGATAAAATTCCGAAAACCGGAAGCGGCAGTTCTTCTATGATATCTCCCTGATCAACCACCACCACGCCCCCCTGAAGTTCGCGGATACGGTTGACGGCAGCGGCCATGTCCGCGTCACGGGTGCCGGTGACAATGATGTCGACGGCGTCCCAGGCGGCGCTGAGGGCAAAGGCCCCGGACCTTAAGCCAAACCCTTTGATAAACCCGGTAAACATCTCGCCCGGACCAATGGACCGGTCAATCGCTGCAATTTTTATGATGTCTCTGGCCGGATCTCCGGCAATTTTTTCGTCAGACACCGGCAGTTCAACAATTTTTTCCCGGGTGACCAGGTCGGTGATCATTTCAATGATGCGAACTTTCTGCAAAGAAACCTCTTTTTTTGCTTTTACACAAAAATCGGAAGCCGTCAGCTGTCGGGGCAGCTTGATGCTGTGGTGCGCCTGCGCAGAAAACGTATAGGGGCGGGGTTCGACCAGACCTTTCCCGTTTCGGGCGATGATCTTTCCATTGCTGATAACGGTTTCCGGAGCAATCCTGTCCAGGCCGGGAATGATCAGAATATCCGCGTCTCTTCCCGGTGCAATGGCCCCGATCCGGCCGTCTAAAGAAAAATGTTCGGCAATGTTCAAGGTGGCCATGCGAATGGCATCTTCCGGTTTGAATCCGTAATCAATCGCCTTTTGAACAATGGATTCCATGTATCCGTCTTCCATAATACCGGAAGGCGAAAGACCGTCGGATACCAGGGTTAGCCGCCTCAAATCCACGCCGGTATCCTTTAATTTCGCTATCTCCTTTAACTCTTTTCGCACGCTGCCTTCCCTGACCATGACATGCATGCCCAGCCGCAGACGATCCAGGGCCTCTTCCGCCCGGATGGGTTCGTGGCAGGAAGATACGCCGGCCGCGACATACGCATTTAATTTTTTTTCACTGGCGCCGGCAGAATGCCCCTCAATGGTTTTTCCCATTGCCCGTGCTTGTTCAAATTCCGGAAGATAAATATCGGGTTCCTGTAAAACTCCCTGCCAGTAGGATTCTCCGATTCCGAGCACGTCGTCGCGCGACAGAAGCGCCTGCAGATCTTTTGTGGAAATGCCGCGGGTCCGGCGGCTGATGGAAACCATGGCCGGCGCTACCGCAAAAAATTTTATCGGCTGGTCTTCTAAAGCCGCCAGAAATTCTAACGCACCGGGATTTCCGCACACATAGCAGGGGTCGTATATCTCGGTGACGATGGTGGTGGTTCCGCCGGTCATGGCGTGTTTTAAAAAATTCTCCGGCGTAAACATCCACGCAATGTGCGTGTGGCCGTCGATTAAGCCGGGTATGAGGGTTTTGCCGTCCGCATGAATGATTTGCGTCTCATCTGTGATGCCGTTTTCCGGATCACGCCCGACACAGGCGATTTTTCCGTTTTTGACGGCAACGGTGAAGCCGTCGAGCAGTTCGCCCGTAAACACATTGAACAGACGCCCGCCGGTGATTACCAGATCCGCGGGTTCCGTCCCCCGGGCCACATTCATCAGGGATTTCATTGTTTCATGATCAATCATGCGGGGTTCCTCATAGCTGTCTTATCCCTCAATTCCTGCCCCAAAAAACAAGAAAATGGGGAGTTGGTTATGGTTTGCGGTTTTCCAGCAGCAGGTGTCAGTGTTCAGGTATCAGGATAAACGCATGCGGCGACCCCTAAAAAACCTGACACCCGACACCTGAAACCTGAATTTCTAATGGGTTGCGGACTTTCCGCGTTTATTTATTAAAACTCAGATCACGCTTTTGTCCGGGGTCTGAACCCGATTTTGTTCTTCCCGTCATACACCATGGCAAACCAGGGATATTTTTTGATTTGATTAACGATCTGCTTGTGAAACAGTTTCATCAACAAAAAAGACAGCTGATCCTTGAAAGGCATAAAATTGATTCGAAGCATGCGTGAAATAAGAATATCAAACGGTTTCCGGCTGGTGAGCTGAAGATTTTTTTTCAACAGATGCCGGTATCGTGAAACATTAATGGAATGGGCGGCGCGGTCATAGCTTTCTCCGAGAAGCCAGCCGGATTGCCATGCCGGTTCAATGCCTGCGGCAATAACCGGGTGCGCTAGACCCAGAACATCGCCGACACCGATATATTCGCGGCCGTCTTTGAAAAACGTGACCGGACTGTCCCCGTTGTTCAGCCGGATGGGGATTTTCCAGGCAACCGGCGGCGGACAGGGAATGATATCATACCCCCACCGATCGTGCAGCAGTTTGATAAAGTCTTTAAATTTAT
>JAABSL010000142.1 GCA_011390415.1 Desulfobacteraceae bacterium | reverse complement strand
AACGCCAAGTTATGATCTCGTGAACAGAGAAAATTATAAAGTTATTTGGATGCAAATAGGCAGAGGATGCCCTCATGATTGTGAATTTTGTGTAGCTTCAAATGTTTATGGCTATAAATATAGACACAAAACATTAAGGCAAATTATTGATGAAATTGAGTTTATTCAAACGATTTGGCCTAATGTCCGGATAAACTTCGCTGATGATAATTTGTTTTTAAATAAAAAGTTTTCAAAGGAATTGGTTAGGCATTTAAGAGGAATGAATCTTCGATGGTATGCACAAACCGATATATCAATCGCCAACGATGAAGGGTTTATCGAAGAGTTAAAAGCAGCGGGCTGCACAACACTTTTTATCGGTTTTGAAAGCATTTCTGAATTAAGCTTGTCTCAGATAAACAAAAATTTATGGAAATTAAAACAGCTAAATAATTATCCGGAAGCTATTAAAAAAATCCAGTCAAAAGGGATTGGCATTGTAGGGGCATTTATCATCGGCTTCGATGGTGACACAAAAGATACATTAAATGAACTTTCCGATTTTATTATTGAAAACAACATTTTTGTACCACAGGTTACAATATTAACACCTCTACCTGGTTCAAGACTTTATGAAAGATTGAAAAAAGAGAATCGTCTTAAAGATGTGCCTTGGAACAATTTTACTTTTACTGAAGTCAATTATATTCCTAAAAATATGACTGGTGAAGAATTGCAGAATGAACTATATAAAATTTATAAAAAAGTCTACAGTAAAGAGTCTCGCTTAAAGGTGTTAAAATATTTTAAAAACATATTCAGAGAATTAACTGCCTAATTGGTGATTGGAATTTAAAAATTATATTTGATGGTTGAAACTTCAACAGTCAAAATTTATATGCGACTATGGAAAGATCTATGACAAAGTCGGATTTATTAAACAAATATAAAATCGAGACATTAGATCGATGTAATAGGATGGTTCGGTTTGCTTGCATTTTTGTTATGTTTGGAAATCCACTTTTTCTTTTTCTTGATTATTTTCAAACAAGTTATGAACTTTCCAAATTTATTTTTGTAAGATCTTTTATGAGCATTGGTGTGATTGTTGTATATTTTTTCGCAAGGTCAAAATATGGCATTAAATATGCGATGTGGCTTGGAGTCGCTGCTTTTTTTGTTTGCTCGACAGTTATTTTAGTCCTTGTTCATATGACCGGTGGCTCCTCAAGCCCTTATTATGCAGGGTTGTTAATTATCCTTTTTGCATTATGTATCTGGATACCAATTACCTTTGAATTAGGTCTTTTTTGTGCAATATCAATGTATATGATGTATGTTTTGCCTTTTTTAATTACAAATAGTATTACAGATTGGCCAGTTTTTTTAAACAACAACTATTTTATCATTGTGATTTTCTTCCTGTCTGTTAGTTCATTAAAATTCTATAATGACATTCGTTTTAATGAATTCAAAGCACGGTATGAAATTCAGAAGTCTAATGAAGAACTTAGAAAAGTCACTAGAGAACTTGAGGCGAGCAATAAAAAATTACTTGAGCTTGATCAGATAAAGATGCGATTTTTTGCCAATGTGAGCCATGAGCTTCGAACGCCATTGACCCTGATCATCGGTCCGCTTGAGCAGCTTATACAAGGCTGGAATGACATGGATCCGGTTCCCATGCTCAGGGCAATGGAGGCAAACGCCCATCGGCTTTTGAGGCAGGTGAACACCATACTGGATTTTGCCAAGGCAGATGTGGGGATGCTGACCTGCCAATATGTTGAAGGAAATCTGGGTGATATTCTTTCCAAGCTTGTTCAGGCAAGTATCCCTTATGCAGAAAAGAGAAACATTGAGATGACGATTTCAGGAACAGATGAAATCCCTGATACTGCCATTGATATTGAAAAAGTGGAAACCATTGCGGTTAATCTTATTTCAAATGCCCTGAAATTCACATCAGACAATGGCAAGGTAAGCATTTGTGCTGGAAAAGAGAAAGAAATTGTCTGGTTTGAAGTTCAGGATACGGGCATGGGTATCCCTGAAGATAAGATAGGCCAGGTTTTTGAAAGATTTCATCAGATAGATGATCAGCATTCCCGGAAAAATGAGGGGACAGGGCTTGGCCTGGCCATGGTTCGCGAGTTGACCCTGCTTCATGGCGGCACAGTCGATGTGCGGTCCGAAATCGGTAAAGGTTCTGTTTTTAGAGTTGAGCTGCCGATGAAACCCCTTTCCCCTGAAAGTGATCGTCGAAAGACCCCGGGGCGAAGAAAAATCGACAAGATTGTTGAGAAAAGGATTGAGGCCCTGATGGGCAAGGAAGGCCAAAAACCGAGCAAAATCGATCAAAAAACTTTGTTTGCCGATATCGATAGAGGGAGCGGTCTGGGTGACAATGTTGCCACAGAATATAAAGGCCCAAAAAAATCAGCCCCGCCGGATGCCCAGAAAATTTTAGTGGTGGAGGATAACCCGGATTTAAGGGCATTCATTATCAGCAATCTTTTTGAAACGTATGTAGTGGAGCAGGCGGAAAATGGTCGAGAGGGTCTGGATATGGCAAGGCGATTCGATCCTGATTTGATTGTGTCCGATGTCATGATGCCGGAGATGGACGGATATGAGATGTGCAGAGAAATTCGAAAAGATCCGTATCTCTTTGATGTGCCGGTTATCCTGGTGACGGCAAAAACAGGCGTTTCAGCATTGGAAGAAGGTCTGGAAATCGGCGCCAATGATTATATCCCCAAACCGTTTGAAATGAGGGAATTAAAAGCCCGGATCGCTGCACAATTGAAAAACCGCTACCTGGAAAAACGAATTACTGAGCGGGATACGCGGTTGGCGGCAATCGGTCAGATGACCAGTGCCATTGTCCATGATTTGAAAACACCGCTGAACACG
Source organism: Desulfobacteraceae bacterium (assembly GCA_011390415.1). Lineage (GTDB taxonomy): Bacteria > Desulfobacterota > Desulfobacteria > Desulfobacterales > Desulfosalsimonadaceae > SURF-3. Next base: position 1,309 of record JAABSL010000142.1, on the reverse strand, counting down.
GTGATCGGATTTTCAGAGATTGCCCTTCAGGATGCCCAGACCGTCCAGGAACAAAATATTTCCAGAAATCTGGAACTGGTCATGGAATCATGTTCACGGCTGAACCGGATGATCATTGAAATACTGGATTTTGCCAAAGGGTTTGCCCCCCGGTTGAATGCGGAACCGGTTCTGCTGGTTCCTTTTCTGGAAACCACATTGACCGTTCACAAGAAGCGACTGATACAGCAGGAGATTTCACTGGTTTCCGAACATGTCGATTGTGATGATGTCCAGGTGTCTTTTGATCTGGAAAAAATGAATCGCGTCATTGAAAATCTGATCATGAATTCAAAAGATGCGTTTTTCAATTCAAATAACGAGATTGCTGAGAAAATAATCCGGGTTGAAACCAAATGTGACAAAAGCCGGGCCATGGTTCGATTTTCAGATAACGGGCCGGGTATCCCGGAGGAAATCAAAGCATCCATTTTTGAGCCATTCTCCACAACAGGTAAAAAAACCGGTGTGGGGCTCGGTCTTTCTACCGTCCGAAACATTGTGACCGCCCATTCAGGGACCATTGATGTGAAAAATGATCAACATACGGGCGGCGCTGTTTTTGAGCTGAAATTTCCAGTAGTGCAGACGTAAGGAAAATCCTGATGAACCACGGGCGAAAAATTCTTGTTGTTGATGATGACAGAATGAGTCGGCTTTTGCTCAATACCATCCTGTCCCGGATCTCTTATCGTGTGAGCGAGGCCTTTGATGGAGAAGACTGCCTGGAAAAAGCGGAATCGTTTTGCCCGGATCTTATTCTGATGGATGTGGGGATGCCGGGAATGGACGGGCTGGATGTGACGCGCCTGTTGAAAAACAACGATGAAACCAAAAATATTCCCGTCATGATCATTTCCGGCCATGATGATCTGGAAGAACGTGTCAGGGCGGTGGAAGCAGGGGCCGAGGATTTTTTATCCAAGCCGGTGGAACAGACCATTCTGAAAGCCAAGGTAAAGTCATTACTCAAAATCAAAGAATATAATGACAATGTCAATAACTACCAGAAAAAACTGGAAAAAGAGGTTGAAAAGAAAACCTCCAACCTCAAGCAGGCGCTCGATGATCTGCAAATCGCGTCTGAGAAACTGCGGCTGTATTCCATGGACACCATACTCAGGCTCTCCCAGGCAGCAGAATATAAAGATACGGACACCGGTGAACACATACAGCGTATTTCATATTATATCCAGGCAATTGGAAAGGCCATGACACTCAGTGATGAGGAGATAGAAGCCTACCAGTATGCGTCCCCCATGCACGATGT
>JAABSL010000141.1 GCA_011390415.1 Desulfobacteraceae bacterium | reverse complement strand
CTGGAGTGTGCGCAACCCGATGGTTTTAGGGCTTTTATTTCAGGCGGCTTATATTGCTTTCTTTGCCGTGTTATTTGGAAAGATGGGGGTTCTGTTCCTTCTTGCACAGAGTGCGATCGCCATTATCCTTGTCGAAACCGCAAACTATGTGGTGCATTACGGGCTGCTGCGCAAAGAGATTGCACCGGGGACATATGAACCGGTCCGACCCCGGCACTCCTGGAATTCTTCCAACTGGCTGAGCAACCATTTTCTGTTTAATATACAGCGCCATTCGGATCATCACTACAAACCGGGAAATCGCTATCAGTTGCTTCGTCATTACGACGGCGTGCCCCAGTTGCCCACCGGTTATGCGGGAATGATTGTGCTGGCGTTTATTCCGCCGCTGTGGCGCAAAATCATGGATCCGCGGGCTTTAACATTCAGGCAGATCTAAACAGAACATTAAATCATATGCTTGCAAATAGGCTGGAATTTGAGTATGTTTATCCGGCTGGAAAAAAAATCGTCAGACCTGTTTTTATTCATTGTCCCGAAGTTTTTTAAAAGACGAAAAGGAGCTTGAAATGACCAAATCAACGGAAGCCTGGTATGAATATCCGACCAATCTGGTGGATATGTTCGAAGACAGCGTTAAAAAATTTTCCGACCGGCCCCTGGTGGGCATGAAAAACAGCCAGGGGGAATATGAGTATAAAACCTATGGGCAGGTGGCCGAACGGGTGGACAACCTCCGGGGCGGCCTTGCCAAATTGGGTGTTGAGAAAGGGGATGCGGTCGGGCTGATTATCAATAATTCCGAAGCCTGGACCGTGATCGCGTTTGCGACCCTCGGCAGAGGGGCCCGCCTGGTGCCCATGTACGAAAAGGAACTGGAGCATGTCTGGCGGTATATTGTTGAAGACAGCGGGATCAAGATCCTGTTTGTGGTCAATAAAGAGGTCTATAACAAAGTAAAAGGCTGGGTGAAAGAAATCAAGACCCTGGAAAAAGTCTTCATCATTTACGGGGACGGGGACAACAGCATGGCTGCCGTGGAAGCCATGGGCAAGAAAAAACCGGTGGCCTCCGTCAAGCCCCATTACAGCGAGATCGCCTCCCTGATCTATACGTCCGGAACCACGGGAGATCCCAAGGGCGTGCTCCTCAGCCACGGCAACTTTACCACCAATGTTCAGGCGGCCCGCAAAATGTTTCCCCATGTGGATGAAAATGTGGTCACGCTGTCCATTCTGCCCTGGGCCCACAGTTTCGGCCAGACCGCCGAGGTTTACCTGGGGATTTATCTGGGCGGCTCCACCGGCATCATGGGATCGGTGGAAACCATCGTGGACGATCTGGGAAAGGTCCGGCCCACACTCCTCATCGCCGTCCCCCGGATCTTTAACAAGGTGTATGCGGGCATCCATAATATGATGCGCGAAACAGGGGGGCTTAAGGAAAAACTGTTTAATGCCGCGAAAAAAGAGGCGGAGAAGAAACGCAAAACCGGAAAAGCATCCCTCAAACTCAAGATTTTGGACAAAGTCGTGTTCGGGAAAATCCGGGCCCGTTTCGGCGGGCGTCTGAACGAGGCCATCACCGGAAGCGCGGCAATGAACCCGGAAATTGCCCAGTTCTTTATTGATATCGGCATTCCCACCTATGACTGCTATGGGCTCACCGAAACAACCCCGGCAATGACCATCAACTGTCCGGCGGCCCATCGGTTGGGCAGCGTGGGCCGCGCCATTGATAAGGTGACCGTTAAAATCGACAAAGGATTTGTCGGCGAAGACAGCGAAGACGGCGAGATCGTCTGTTTCGGCCCCAACGTCATGCAGGGATATCACAACAAACCGGAAAAGACCGCGGAAGTCACGGTGAATGATCCGGAGCTGGGAAAGGGCTTTCGCACCGGCGACCGGGGACGGCTGGATAAAGACGGGTTTCTGTTTATCACCGGCCGCTTTAAGGAGGAATACAAGCTGGAAAACGGCAAATATGTTCATCCCGCTTCCATTGAGGAAGATATCAAGTTAAATCACTATGTCCTCAACGCCATGCTCTATGGAGACGGAAAACCGTATAACGTTTGCCTTGCGGTGCCGGATTTCGAGGCGCTCAAACCGGTAGCTGAAGAAATGGGGCTGGGGGGAAAAACTCCGGCGGAATTGATCAAAGAACCCAAAATTTGCGATTTTATTTCAGCCGAAGTCACAAAGCATCTTAGAAAAACCTATGGCGGATATGAAATCCCGAAAAAATTCATCTTTTTGCCGGAGGATTTTTCTATGGAAAACGGCATGCTGACCCAGACAATGAAATTAAAGCGGGTCAATGTGTTTAAAAAATATCTGGATCAGCTTGAAGCACTCTACCAGTAAAGGTTTTCGGTAAACAGATCGAAGGAACCGGGTGTCGGGGGTGTCGAAGACTTCGAATTCGGCAACCCCGGCCTTCCGGGGCTGGCACATAACCGTTTTGGGGGTTTAGTTTCGTATATCCCTCAATACATTTCATATTTTACCAGCCGCCCGTCCAGGCCCCCGGCCTGAATCGGCATTTTAAAGGTGGGTTTCAGGCCCATCTTTTTTATATAGCCCCGGTCGCCGAAATAGATATACACGGAAGAACCTTTGCATTGTTGTTTGAGAAAATCCCCCAGTTTTTTATGAAATGCGTTCAGGTTCTTATTTTTGCCCATCCGGATACCATACGGCGGATTGGCCACAATCACCTGATGCTCAAGCGGCGGCAATGATGAAAAATCCGCCCGGGCAATGCGCACGTTATTACCAAAATGCATTCCCATCAGGTTTATTTTGGTAAAATCAACCGCTTCTTCGGAGATGTCACTGCCGGCAATCAGGTTTTCGGGCAGTTCCCGGATGTTATTGTCCGCTTCGGCTTTAACCTGCGCCCATGTTTCGGGGTCAAAATCAGGCAGCACCAGAAAGCCGAATTTTTCTCTGAAAATTCCGGACGGGATCCGGCTGTAATGCATCAGGGCTTCACATAAAAGGGTGCCGGAACCGCACATGGGGTCATACAGCGGAACCTCGCCGTTCCAGCGGGTCATTCGGATGATGGCCGCGGCAACGGTTTCCTGCATGGGCGCGGATACGCTTTCTTCCCGGTAGCCCCTTTTATGCAGCGGGCCGCCGGAGGTGTCGATGCTGATCACGGCATGGTCGTTATTGATATAAAGGTTCAGCGCAACATCCGGATTTTGTACGGAAACATCCGGCCGCAGCCCGGTTTTGTATATCAGGGAGTCGGCCACTGCGTCTTTTAAGCGAAGGGCGGCAAATTTTGAATGGGTGATCTTGCTGTTGGCCACATTGCTGAACACGGCAAAGGTTCGGTTTTGTTTAAAAAAATCGCCCCACCGGATCTGTTTGGCCGTCTCATAAAGCAGGTCCGTATCCGGGCAGGGAAATGAGACCAGCGGGGCCAGTACGCGGGAAACCAGCCGGGACGTATAATTGATCCGGTACAAGGTTTGCCGGTCTGCGGTAAAGTAAATACCCCGAAAGGCCGGAGTTACATTTTCCGCCCCGAGTTCGGCCAGTTCTTGGGCCCCGAGATCCTTGATACCTTCTTCTATCTGGGCGAAATACCGGAAATTTTTCAGGTATTCATAATCCGTAATCAGGGGCGCGCCTTTTTTTCGTTTCACATCCATGCCTCTTATTAATCATAATTTTTTGCAGATGAAAGAACTATTTTATCCGGATTGCGGTTTTTAATTGTGAAATAAAATTTTATATTAAATTCAGGTGATTGTCCGGTGGGGGCGTCTGTCCGGTCCTGATTATTTTTGCCGTGAGCGGTTGTGGGAATTGGCCCGATCGAAAATTCAAATCCCGGATGACTACTTGATATTTAAATACAATCTGGTTTTTGAAGAAAGATTAAACCCTTGACTTTTAAAATTTCTTGGATATTCTGAAAAAATAAATCCAAAAGGCGGGAATGAATTCACGCCGGTTACTTTTCGTGAGGTGCCATTTTTCCTTTAAATAAGCGGCACCCGAAAGTTTGCAGCAAAGAGAATTTTTTATTTAAAGGAGGGTGTTATTGTGGCAAATGGTACGGTAAAATGGTTCAATGAAAAAAAAGGGTATGGTTTTATTGAAACTGAAGATGGAACCGATGTATTTGTTCATTTTTCAGGAATCAATGCAAGCGGTTTTAAGACGTTAAATGATGGCGACAAAGTTACTTTTACCATCGAGGAGGGCCAGAAAGGGCC
>JAABSL010000140.1 GCA_011390415.1 Desulfobacteraceae bacterium | reverse complement strand
CAGGCCGGCGGCCCCGGCGCCGATCACCACCAGGTTGTAATCGAATTTTTTCGGTTTCGGGTAATTGGCCAGGTTTTTTTTTGACTGGATTTTGGCGGTCACTTTTTTGGCTATCAACGGAAAAATTCCCAGAAGGGCAAAGGAAAAAATCAGATCCGGCGACAGGATGCCGGATAATGAGTCAATCTGCGCCAGTTGGGTGCCGGCATTGACATACACCGCCGTGCCGGCCAGCATGCCCACCTGGCTGACAATATAAAACACCCCGGTCCGGATGGGGGTGAGCCCCATCACCAGATTGATCACAAAAAACGGAAAAATCGGGACCAGCCGCAGGGTGAACAGATAAAAGGCACCTTCCTTCTCAATGCCGCGATTAACGGCTTTTAAACGAGCCCCGAATTTTTTCTGAACAGTGTCCCGGAGCAGAAACCGGGCCGCCAGAAAGGCCAGGGTGGCCCCGATGGTGCTGGCAAAAGAGACCAGGATCAGGCCGAACCAGAAACCGAAAATCGCGCCCCCGGCAAGGGTCATGACCGCAGCGCCGGGAAGCGACAAGGCCGCCACGAGAATATATATTGCCATGTAAATGGCCATGCTCATCAGCTGATGGCCGGCGTAAAAGGATTCTAAGGCCGCCTGCCGGGATTTAAGATAATCAAAGGACAAGTATTGCCCGAGATCAAAGGCAAAGAAAACAGCCACCAGGGCGGCGATGATCAGCACGATCATGATTTTAGAAAAATTTGATTTCATTTTTTCCCCATTGGTATTTTATTCATTCAACCTGAACTCAGGCTGCAATCGCCCCGCCTCAGGTGAAGCCCGATCCGGCCGTGCAGGTATAGCAATGATCCGCCGTGGCGATGGATGAACCGGATGCCGGCCTCCCCGTTATCTCCGATACATGAATCTTTTTCTTTCCCCCCATGGGAATGCCCCGGGCCAGATTGAAATCACAATCATAGAGATACCCGTCCCACGAAACGGAAACCAGGGTCCGGCACATGACACCGTCTATCGCGCAGGGATTGAAAGCAGCTGCCAGTTTTTCCATATAAGCATCAAAATTTCCCGAATCCGTCAGCCATTCCCGGAACCGGCCCAGGGGCACATTGGCAAAACTGTATAAATGATTGAACCGGATGCCCCACTTTTTTTCCAATACTTCCCGGAACCGCTTTTCCGACTGCTCCTGGGACAGCGGGAGAAAAGCGCCCGTAGGATTGGCCACAAGATTCAGCTCAAGATTGGTGTCGTCCCGGCCATATCCCAATTCATTGAGTTTCCGGAGCGCTTCAATGCTGGCCTGAAAAACGCCGTCTCCTCTCTGGGAATCGGCCTGGGATTCGTCCAGGGAAGGAAACGAGGCGACAATAACGACTCGGTGCGTGGCCATTAAATTGATCAAGGCTTCTCTTTCTTCTCTATTCAGGACAGACAGATTGGACCGGAGCATTATTTTTGATGCAATTGGAGAAAGGGATTTTACCAGGTACGGCAGATTCGGGTTCAGCTCTGGCGCGCCGCCGGTAATATCGATGGTGTCAAACCCGCTTCTTTTTGCAAAGTCCGCCACCGCTTCAGCGGTTTTCCGGTCCATGTTTTCGAGCTTTCGATCCGGCCCGGCATCCAGGTGGCAATGCCGGCAGTGCTGGTTGCACAGAAAACCGACATTGATCTGCAAAATGCCTGTCTCCTGCCGGGTTAAGTGAAGATTTTGCTGGTCGAGCGTTTTATTGAAATGTTCCATAGGATGTTACTCAATGATGTTTGAAAAATGAATAATTATCGGCCGTTTAAAGACCAGTCATAATCCAGGTATTTGACTTTGATATCCCCCGATTTTTGTAAAAGCTGTTTTTTCAGTTCATCGTCTGCGTATTTTTTAAAAAAAGCGGGAATATCATGGTCAAAATCTTCCGCAAACCATTTGAAAATGCTGCTCACATAAAGGGTAGTGCCGTCGATGTAATTTCTATCCCGGTTGTTGATAAACGCCTGGGTAACGTCATTGAGCTGCAATTCCAGCCGATTTCCTTCATAGGGTGCCGAAATCAGCTTGGGGCATCCTTTTGACGCGCAATTGACGGCAAAATGGACCCTGGGATCTTTAAATTCCGGCCGGAGAATATCATGCTCAATCTCATCGAGCGACAGCATTTTCCCGTTGATCCGGCAGATTTTTTTCTTCCAGGGACTGCGAAAAAATGATCCCAGATCCTTGATGGATTCAACCCCCGGGTAGCCGGATAAAATCAGCTTGATGGTCCAGGCATTGTAGGCGTTGATGTAAAAGGCAAACCGGTCGTCTCGGGATAGCGTTTCCGGATCAACGGCCGCCAGAACATCCAGGTACGCATCCAGTTTTTTTTCTTCTTTTTTAAATCCCTGATAATCGACCACACCTTGATTGACGTAATCGGATAACAGCTCCGCATAGAGGGAATTGTCAACGCTCTCATCAGCGGCTTTAGATATTGGCGCCATCATGAGTCCTGTGCATAAAATCAGCAGAACCGGTATTATTTTCTTTTTCATGCATTTTCCTTTCCATGAGATTATTGGATTTTAATCCGAAAAGAATACAGGATAACCAAGTGAATAGCCAGATCAACTTTTTGCAAAGCCGTCAATATTCATTGTTTTAAAGATATATTGGATATGCTAACAATTTATTGATAGAAACGTTGTGCAATCCAAAAGGAGAGAAATCATGTCGGAAAACCAAATTGAGCTAAACAACAATCGCAAGAAACAGCTTGGACATTTTTTGGAGGCCATGCCGGATTTGGCCAAACTTCTCGGTGCGCAGATGAATGAAGCCTATAAGGACGGTGCCATAGACGGCAAAACCAAACGACTTATGGCCATGGCGATTGCCCTTGGTGCCGGCTGCCGAAACTGCGTTCTGGGTCAGGCCGAGGCGGCCCTGGACCTGGGCGCGACCCGGGAAGATTTTCTTGAAACCATTGCCGTTGTTATCAGCATGCGAGGCACAACAGGCGTCGCAGAGTCCTTACGAGTGATTCAGTTTCTGGATGAACTTGGAAAACTATAATGGACCCCGTTACGGGTTTTCAACTTCCGTTTAAAAGAATCTGAAACCGGTTGCCGGCAAATTCGACGATATCGCCGGGAAGAATTTTCTTCCGTTTCCGGGTTTCGATCTCACCGTTGACCATTACCTGGCCGTCGGCAATCATATATTTTGCTTCACCGCCGCTGGCTGCCAGGTTTTCCATTTTTAAAATTTTGTAGAGTTCTACCGGCGCTTCCCGGATATTCACCTGCGTGATCTGTTCCGGTTCATGTTTATTCATAAAAACCGTTTCCTTTTTTTTAGCCTTTGTTAAATGGGTACTTTATCAACGGCTTCTGCTGCCGTATCAATGGAATCATGGGCCGGATTGCCCAAAACCGGCACAATGGAAATTACCGCAGCGCCCACCCGCATGGGAACGGTAATCAGTTTTGTCAGCACACAGCCGTTCAAGAGTGTTATGACCGCCAGCAACACAAAAAACTTTATCAGTTTCATGGCAACCTCCTTTTAATATTCTATAACTATTTAAAATAATTATTCATTAAACTATATTTACCCTGCCCGCCGGGCCTCAATCTGTTCCAGCAGGGCCGCCAGCCGGGTAAATGTCGATTCTTTGCTGTACTTGCGGGCGTCCGCGTGATCCACGTCAATCATCACCGACGGCACCCCGAATTGCTCCGTCATCCGTTTCTGCTGGTCCATCTGGGTCAGGGAATAAGGTTTGCAGCTCCGGTTGCTGGCAAACACAATGCCGTCAATATGTAATTTTTCCACTACCGCATGCATGGATTGACCCCGCAGTTTCATGCCGTGGGGACATATATAGCAATTCTGGGTCCGGGCGCAGTATTCAACGGGGTCACCGCCGTCATAGGCAAACAGGTCAAAACTGCCTTCCACGGTGCCGATACAGGATGTATAAGTAGCCCCGACAATGTTGGCCCCGAGGGCGGCCAGGCTGCCGGACATGTCCCGCAGCTGATGCCACGGTGCAATATTGTCCCAGAACAGCCGGTATTTTTCGTCCGGCACGGGAAAACTGTCCTGCGCCACCCGGTTTTCGGTTTCTTCGGCCAGCAGTTGATAATGGTCCGCAAACTGCCGGGTTCCCCGGGCCACCAGAAACGGTGCCATCTGAACAAACGAATCAAAGGCCGTGATGCCCGACGGCCGGTGTTCGGCAAAACTTAAAAACCGTTTCCAGT
>JAABSL010000139.1 GCA_011390415.1 Desulfobacteraceae bacterium | reverse complement strand
GGGCTGACCCGGGCGAAGAAATACGCTTTTTTTGTCGGCACCCGAAAAGCCCTTGCCATGGCAGTCAAAAATCAGGATACCAGCCGTCGGCAGACGGCGTTAAAGGAATTGCTGATGGAGAACCCCTGATCTGCATGGCGACCTTTAAAATCCGGCATCGCCAATATATTATGGCGTATCAATTTTTCGACGAATTCCCGTTTTCAGAATTCTTTTTTCTGTTTTTTGAAGATATATCACAGCGCCCGGCCGTGTCTTTTGAAGCACTGGCTCAGGAACCACCGGCCCCCGGCTTTATAAGGCGAACCAAACCCGCAAAAAACAATCTGGTTATGGGTGAAAAAATTGACATGACGCACTCTTTTCAAGACTTGAAATAAAGATCTATTTCTTTTTCTTTTCTTGAACCTTTTGATGATGAAATGAATCTTTTCTTAGCATTTTGGCCCCGCATGCAGGGCATTTCAATTCCATGCATGGTGTCCCTTGCTCGTGTGGGACTTCTTTGTTGCATTTCGGGCAGATACAATTTCCGCCGGGTCCCATATCGTGTCTGCGATTATCTGGCATTGACAAACCTCTTGAAAATTTGACGATTAGTTTATAGGCATTTCATACAATAAATATATTTTAGCATCAAATGAATAAGGAAACAATGGGTGAAACCGATCCGTAAGAATCATAAAAGTAACGATAAGCATATAACCGATATACGCATCTGCTCTAAATGCGGCACAGTTTCAATAGCAGGAAATGATAAATGCCCAAGTTGCGGTGCTGATGAGCATTCAGGATGGCAAAGGTCTGAAGTGCGGGCAACTGTAAGCCGCGCTGATTCTATTAAAAATCAATTAAAAAATGCAGGTTTTCTATTCTCTAAAATCTGGAAAAATAATTGGAAGCCCATAATAGCGCTTCTTGTTTCCGCAGCCTTTGTTTTTCCCCTTATACCCGCAGGAACCTTTTATCTGCTTATAATTGTATCGATACCAGCAGGCTTTATTTTTTTAATTTACCGATATATTTTTAAACGCCAGGAGATAGAGAATAAACGGCTGTATCAAGCGTTGTTGAACATGGCACAAGGCGATAAAGACCTTGTCAGCAGAATGATTGAAAATGAGCACCGAAGAAATCCCGATGGGAATGTTAAGCAATGGTTATCGGACGCCATTGATCGCTGGCAAAGAGAAATGAGATAGCTTTAAATACCATTTTAAGGCAAAAGATTCAGACTTACAGATAAATCCGAAAATTCGCGTAAGATAAAAAATTTGACAGCTCTTACCTGTGATCCCAGCTTTTGAAAATTTGACTATTCCATAATATATCGGGGTATCCCTGCAGAGAAAGACAGGAAGCGTTACAGAAAGCTTATCGCAAGGTGCACTGACACCTGTTTTGGGAATGCTGATGAGCCTTATCGATAGTGCTCGCCTTTATTTTTTTCAGCAATACTGTCGTTTTGGCAACTTTGTCTTAAATTTTGCATATTTCCTCCACCAGTTAGGGTTAAAAAATCAAGAGATTTCAAGTGAGCAACACAATATGGTACAAAAAGCCAGTAAAATCCGGTTAAGTTTTGCATATGAATGCCGGCAGACATTCGGCTCTTTGACATTTTGTGATGATTTGACATCATCAAAGCCGAATAAGCGCAGTTCATTCAAATTTAGGGCTCTACAGCGACTGATGATTTGCATGGCGGATTTCCGCTGAACCGCCATTCCGCCGATAAACGCCATGTCCGCCCATAATTAATTATCCGTCAGGCTGTCCACATTAAGGTCCACAAGGCGCTTGGACCATGATTCCGGCAACCGGCTGGCCTCTGTGAGCAGGCCCAGGGGCGGAAAGGCTGATTTTTTCCCTATAAAGCTCAACACATAGGTGAAAGACCAGAATGTTTCCGGAAATTTGGGGTAAATAAGGAGAACGTTCATATCATCCGATTCCTTTCAGGTTTTCATAGGGAAAAATCCGGTTCATTTTTTTTCTAACCGCATGGACCGCGTCCATCCCTTCCGTATCGGAGATGGTAAATATTCGAACTTCCATCGGTTCGGCTAAAAGGCTTTTGGTTCCCAGCAAAACGCTGAATCTGTCGGACTGCATATGATGATCCAGCTGGTGGCGGGTATCCCATTCCGAAATCAGGTTGAAGACATTATCGTCTTCGATATCAATATAAATACCGTAGCTACGACAGCCTTTTCCCCTTCCGGTTGGCTCCACCATTGAAATCAGTGTTTGCAAAACCTCTTTCTGCTTTTCCGGGAGGACGTTCATGATGGTTCTGATTACATTCATTGTTAGAAAGAGATCCTTTGCTCTTCGGCTTGTGACGGTTATGTTATCTCTTTTCCGCCATTGGAATTGTCCGCTATCGGATGATATGATAGCCGGACTTTTTCATCTCGGCAAACCGGTCCGGAATATCTCCGCTTTCATTTAAAGCGTAAACATCGGCCCGTTTCAGGTCAAATCCGTCGGACAGGCCAGTTTCCCGGATAATAATGTTGTTGATTGCTCGATCAGTGAGCTCGTCGGGATTGACCTGTACCACCTTGATTTCATCATTATCCGGATTGGCGGAAAACGCACCGCCCGGCAGGTAAATACACCCGGTGGAAAAATCCACGGCAAAGGCGATAATACCCGGAACGAGAAAAAACAGAAGTCCGATTCCGTCAAGGGCTACGATTCCTATGTCAAGACGCCCGCCGCTCTGGCCCTTTCTTTCGGGATGGAGAATATAGCCGCAAGCCGATATTTGCATGAGTAACGCGATAAAGATAAAAATACTGAGTAATTTTTTGACCAGGATTGTTTGTTTCATTTCCATAATCTTTCTGTTTGAATTATTGTTTTTTGTTTAAATTATTGATGTCTCGTATATTGGGCTTCGATGTTTCGATTTCACCCCCTTTTTCTTCCAAAAACCAGCAGAACGATTCCGCCCGCCAGTAATAGCGCCGACAATCGGCGGCAAGGGGATTGTTCGGTTTTTTGTTAAGAATGGCCGGTATTGTAAGCCCCGGCCGGCTGTCTATTGGAGGTATGCTGAAAAAATCAGCATGTGGAACCTAAGGGAACTCCTATTTTTCCATCACTTTCTTGACCTGGCCAACCTTTTCCTGGACTTTTCCTTCCAGATTTTCTTCTTTGCCCTCGTCTTCCAGGTCTTCACTTCCGGAGATGATTCCGGCGACCTGTTTGGCCTTGCCTTTTACCTGGTGCATCTTTCCTTCAGCGTTGTCTTTTGTGCTTGATTTCATTGTTTTTCCTTTTCTTTGGGCGTCAACTATGCCTTGTTGGTTAGGGGATACTTTCCCTGGGGATTCATCCATCCCTGCTTTCTATAGATTCAATCTTTGTGCCAGGTTTTCATGCCTGATGGTGAATTGATGCATCCTATTGGTTTTATTTAAGAATAAGTCAAAACCGAATCGGCGGACAAGCCATAAACAGACCTGAAAAAAGGTTATATTTGCCCTGTGGTCGTATATGATCTTTTTCCAGGTCTTTTATACCCTGCTGGATGGCGCATTGTTTTTTGAAATGAATAACCAGATAATTAGTGGTGGATCGAAAAACTCAAAAGTAATTCCCTGTCGATTGGGAGATTGCTTCGGTCGTACCTCCCTCGATAAGTTAATGATTGAGTTGTTTGTTTTAAAACGGGGAGGAGACTCGCAGCCGATAAATGACGGGAGGACGCAGGGATGATGCTATGCGTTAATCTATCGCTTATGGGGTTTATCCCCGCCCGAAACGGGTAGGCGTAAAGCAGGGTAGGGGGTTTATTCCCGCCCCAAACTGGAGGACGAAAAGCTCTCTCCTGCAGTGGCCGAAACGATGATCAAGGCCAGGCTTCTGCTTGTTGCGATAGCGGCTGTGACGATAAAGTGGAATCTTGTCGAAGTTGAATCTGCCGATCCGTTGCCAGCAGATTGGTGAATTCTTCAGCGGTCATGGGACGGCCCAAATAAAAGCCTTGCCCCTCTGTGCATTTATTGTCTTTCAGATAGTCAAGCTGATGCCGGGACTCGATCCCTTCGGCCACCACTCCCTGTCTGAGACTCTTGCCTATGGCAATGGCCGCAGCGATGATGGCCTCTTCGCCATGACCGTTGATTTTTTGAATGAATGACCCGTCGATTTTAATCGTGTCGATGGGAAGGCGCAACAGAAAGTTGAGGCTGGTATAGCCGGTGCCAAAGTCATCAATGGCGATTTTAATACCTATGTCCTTAAGCGCCTTCAAAATCACTATCGTCTGATCCGCATGCTGCACCAGTCCGTTTTCGGTCAGTTCG
>JAABSL010000138.1 GCA_011390415.1 Desulfobacteraceae bacterium | reverse complement strand
CTGATCGCCCAGGTCACAAAAAAATCCTATACGTCGGTAACGGAAGTGCTTGTGGAAGCCATTCAGGAGGGATTGCTTGTTTCCGTAGACGGCGGGATCAAATTTGCCCATGACCGGGTGCGGGACGCTGCCTATTCGATGATGGACGAGAATTTACGAATTCAGCGGCATCAGGAGATCGGACAGGCGCTTCTGGCCCAAAAAAACACCAGGCAGATTGCCGAAAACATATTTGAAATTGTTTTTCATCTGAACAAGTCCATTGACCGTCTTTCAGACAGCCGGGCACGCACCGACCTTGCCGGATATAATCTGACCGCGGCATTGAAAGCAAAAACGGCCGGTGCCTATCAGTCCGCCCGCAGGTATCTTTCGCGGGCCAGCCGCCTTCAGGCGGAAAATGCGTGGCAGGATGCTTATGATCTGACACTTTCAATCCATAATGAATACTGTGAGGTCGCCTACCTGACCGGCGATCATGACACGGTTGACAAATTTTTTGAGATCATACGAATCCATGCAAAAACCCCCCTGGACAAAATCCGGGCATATGAAATCAAAATCGTGATGCTGACCGTGTCCAACCAGGCTGCGGCGGCCATTGCACTGAGTATTGAAGCGCTGCATTCACTCGGCACAAGATTTCCCCAAAAAGCCTCAAAACTGCATATTGCCGCAGGATTGATGTACGCAAAATTTCTTCTGCGCAATAAAACCCTGGAGGACCTGCTCGCCCTGCCGGAAATGACCGACCCCGAAAAACTGGCCGTTGCCAGGATTCTGATGCGCCTGACCGAACCCAGCTACGTGGAAAGTCCGGACTTTCTGATCATTGCAGTTTTAAAACTGCTGGCATTGACGGTTAAATCCGGAAACTCAAAGTATTCGGCCTTTGCCTACGTAACTTACGGTGCCATTTTGTGCGCGGTATTCGGCAGTTTCGAAAAAGGCCGTGAATATGGGGACCTGGCCTTAAAAACAATTGATAAGTTCGATGCCGTGCCGTTAAAAGCCAAGGTCAACTTGCTGATCGGCGGCGGCATCCATCACTGGTCCCATCCCCTGAAAGAAGACCTGACCTATATGATGGCGGCCTATGACAGCGGGGTGGAATTCGGCGATCATTCCTTTGCCGCCTACGGTCTGACCATTTATATGTATACCCTGTTTTTCATGGGCGACCCTTTGGACAACGTGGCTGAAAATTTTAATAAATATTACGGTCCGTTGAAAGTGCTTCATCAGGAAAGCACGTTTCAGGAATTAATACTGTGGTACCAGCTGGTGGAGAACCTGAAAACCGAAACCGCTGATCCGACCAAAATTACCGGCCGCATCTGTGATGAAGACGAATTAACCGCCCAATGGCAGGCGGTTAACGATTTAAACCGTCTGGGCATTTATAATGTCGGCAAAATGATTCTGTATTACCTGTTTGATGACATAGAGGCCAGCTTAAACTGCGCTGTAAAAGGGGAAAAATATGTTGAGGCCATCATGGGCCAGATTTTTATATCAGAATATTATTTTTATTATTCCCTGGCCCTTATCGCCGCATGCCACAGCGCCAACCCCCGGATCGGAGGACGGGTCCGGAATCGTTATATACGCAAGATCAAATCCAACCAGAAAAAAACCGGAAAATGGGCCCGTCATGCGCCGGAAAATTTCGAACACCAGTATTTGCTGATTGAAGCCGGACTGGCCGCCATTGAAAATTCTTTTGAAAAAGCCATGATCCTTTTCAATTCATCCATTTCCAAGGCGGCCAAAAATGGGTTTTTGCAGGATGAAGCCATTGCCAACGAAGTGGCCGGAAAAATCTGGCACGCATTGGGAAACAATGAAATCGCGGGCATCTTCATGACCCGGGCGTATCGATGCTATCAGCGATGGGGGGCAGGAGCCAAGCTGCAGCGGCTTGAAAAACGCTATTCCCGACTGCTGACCGGAATAAACGCATCCTTGCCGGGTAACTGGTACGAACAGACGCCGGATCAGGGTTTACCCGGAAAAAATCGCGAAGAAATGTCGGCATTTGACATTTCCGCCCTGGATGTTGCCACCGTTATCAAGGCGGCCCAAACGGTTTCAGAAGAAATTATTTTAGAACGCCTGATCTATCAGCTCATCCGCTTAAACATTGAAACGGCAGGCGCTGAAAAAGGGGTCCTGCTCCTAAAGGAAAATGAACGGTTCACTGTCCGGGCAGTGGGCCGCCTGGAAGAAAACGGAATTGATGTAACGCAACCCCACGGGGCGTTATCTGATCTTGTCCCGGTATCCATTGTCCGCTTTGTGGGCCGAACCGGTGAAACCATATTGCTGTCCGATGCTTCCAAAGAAAAACTGTTTGCTGCAGACCCTTATATTGTCCGCCGGTCGCCAAAATCCGTCATTTGTATACCGGTGGCGCATCAGCAGCATTTAACAGCTGTCATGTATCTTGAAAACAACCTGGCGGAAGGGGTCTTTACGCCGAAGCGGCAGGAAATCCTTAAGGTCATTGCTTCCCAGGCGGCGATTTCCATTGATAACGCCCTGCTGTATGAAGAACTCAAAGACACCGAACAGCGGCTCAACAATCTGCTGAAAACCGCCAACGAGGGATTTTTATCTCTTGATCGCGATGCCGTCATCACGGACATCAATCCCGAGATGTGCCGGATTCTCGGCCGAAAACGTGAAAGTATCATCGGCAGGGGGTATTACGAATTTTTGGATGCCCAGGGGACTGAAATGGTCAAAGGCCAGATGGAACTGCGCCGGCAGGGGAAAAAAGGCGCTTATGACATTTCTTTTACCCGACCGGAAGGCACCCGGGTGGATTGCCTGGTCAAATCCGCACCGCTGTTTGACAAATCAAACCAAATCATCGGTTCCTTTGCCATGGTGACCGATATTACCGAAAGAAAGCGCGCGGAATCCGAACGGGAAAAACTCAACCGGGAACTGGAAGATCGCGTCCGCCAGCGGACTGCTGAACTTGAAGAATCCCTGGCAACGCTGAAAAAAGCCCAGGACCACCTGATTCAGTCCGAAAAAATGGCCGCCCTCGGCGGCCTGGTGGCCGGGGTTACCCATGAAATAAACACACCCATCGGGATCGGGATCACGGCGAATTCTTTTGTGGAAGAAAAACTGATCACACTGCAAAAACGGTATCAGTCCCAAGACCTGTCCCCTGAAGATTTTGAAAATATTCTCAAAGACACTTTAGAGGCGTCCGCCACCGTCAAAAGCAACCTGAATCGGGCGGTGGCAATGGTCGGCAGCTTTAAGGAAATCGCGGTGGACCAGTCCAGCCAAGACCGCCGCCGGTTTAATGTCAAAGACTATCTTGATGAAATATTAATGAGCCTTGCGCCCAAATTCAAACGCACCCGGCATGAAATCATCACCGTATGTCCGGAAAATCTGGAAATCAACAGCTATCCCGGGGTATTTTCCCAGATCATTACCAATTTAATTGTCAATTCCCTCACCCACGCATTTGAAAACACAGATGCCGGCGAAATGGAAATCCGAATCACCCTTGAAAATAACCATCTGATGATGGACTATCAGGACAACGGCTGCGGCATGGCAGCAGAAACCGCGGCAAAAATTTTTGACCCGTTTTTCACCACCCGGCGGTCTTCCGGCGGCACAGGACTGGGAATGTACATTGTCTACAATATCGTCACCCAGACCCTGGGGGGCCAGATCGAATGCCACTCCGCTGCCGGTGAAGGCATGCAGATTTCCATCCGGATTCCCATGGAAGTGCTGGCAGGTGAAAAGTAGGTCGTGATCATCGTTTTGGCAAATGATGATTTTGGCCGTAGGGGCGAATGGCATTCGCCCATGAATAGCATTCGCCCGGATCAACCGCAAAAGGGCGTATTCCATACGCCCCTGCGATGGCGGTGGCCGAAACAATGATCAGGGCCAAAAAGTAAGAAGAAGTCCTTTAAGTTTTCAGGCGTTCCCCTTCCTGCCTTTCAAACCCAGGTCACCTGAGGCGCATTTCTCAGGGGCATCCGGTGATATTTGTATTTCGGATATCCGACCATGGCGGCGGCATAACCCATATGACCTTCCGGAAGTCCGAGGGCTTTTTGCAGCGGCGGCCAGAGCATGGCAGCTGCGGAAAAAAATCCGGCCCAGCAGGTGCCCAGCTCCAGCGACGGGGCCGCCAGTTCCAGGTATGTCATGGCAATGGTGCAGGCGGCCGGGGCGGTCCGGTCCGACTGAAGACCGTGGGCCACAATCACATGCGGGGCGTCCCGGCAGACCACGTCAACACCGAAATCCCATGCGCCGACCACCAGTTCCAGATGCATTTTTGCCGCC
>JAABSL010000137.1 GCA_011390415.1 Desulfobacteraceae bacterium | reverse complement strand
AAAAGACTGTTTTGACATTTATCAGCCGGACGCCACATTTGCCGGGGGTATCGCCCAGGTCAAAAGAGTGGTTGATCGCTGTGTTGAAACGGATCGCGCATTCAGCCCGCACACCTGGAGCAACGGCATCGGGTTTTACATCAACTGGAACCTGGCGCTGGCCGATCCGAGAGACTCCCATCCCCTGGAATATCCTCTGGAGGAGCCCTCCTGGATACCGGAATTCCGGGACGGCATCATTGATCCCATCATCCCGGATGAAAACGGACGGCTCCATCCGTTTACCCGCCCGGGGCTGGGATTTGAAATCAACCCCAAATTGCTCAAAAAATACGGCCAGCGGTTTTTCAAACTCACGGAGTTCGGTTTAAAAATCAAGGTGATCCGGGAAAAAGGAGTGAAAGCGGCCCTGGATTTGAAAAAACGGAAAGAAAAAAATTAAAAACCCCAAAGCAAAACCTGCTTCAGGATTTTTATTTGATTTACAAAAAATATATATTCGGGAAATCGATTAATCCCCGAGCATATCCAATTCCAATTTTCTGGCCCTGATATTTTCCTGTGCGGATTTGATGAACGCATCCACCGATACGCCGAA
Source organism: Desulfobacteraceae bacterium (assembly GCA_011390415.1). Taxonomy (GTDB): domain Bacteria; phylum Desulfobacterota; class Desulfobacteria; order Desulfobacterales; family Desulfosalsimonadaceae; genus SURF-3. The sequence continues at coordinate 3,763 of JAABSL010000137.1, read as the reverse complement.
CCGGACCTTTCCGTCCAGTGTCCGCACGGAAAGGGTTTTGCTGTCCCGCTCCTTTTCACCGGCGGTGATGATTAACGGAATTTGATTTAACTGGGCTTCGCGTATTTTTTTCTTCAAACTTTCCGTGCGGTCATCCACCGACGATCGCAGGCCGGCATCTTCAAACGCCCGGTGAAGTTCTTCGGCAAAAGGCGACAGATCATCATTGATGGGCAAAATCACCACCTGCACCGGGGCCATCCACAGGGGAAATTTTCCGGCAAAATGCTCGATCAGAATCCCTAAAAACCGTTCAATGGACCCGAAAATCACCCGGTGAATCATCACCGGCCGGTGCCGGTCATTGTCCGCGCCGACATAGGAAAGATCAAACCGCTCCGGCAGCGACATATCCAGCTGGATGGTGCCGCACTGCCAGGTCCGGCCGATGGCATCTTTGATATGGATATCGATCTTGGGTCCGTAAAACGCGCCATCCCCTTCATTGATCTTATAGTCCATGCCATAGGCATCCAGGGCCTGGCTGAGCCCGCTGGTGGCACTTTCCCATTGCGCGTCACTGCCGATGGACTTTTTGGGCCGGGTGGAAAGCTCCAGGTGAAACCCCAGGCCGAAGGTTTTATACATCCGGTCCACCAGGCGCAGCACCCCTAAAATCTCATCTTTAATCTGATCCGGGGTCATAAAAATGTGGGCATCATCCTGATGAAAGGCCCGCACCCGAAACAGGCCGGACAACACACCGGAGAGCTCATGGCGATGCACCAGTCCAACTTCCGCCGCCCGCAGGGGCAAATCCTTATACGAATGCCGCCGCTGCTTGTACAGCAGCATGCCGCCGGGACAGTTCATGGGTTTTATGGCAGACTCGGTGTCATCGATGACCACGGTATACATATTTTCCCGGTAATTTTCCCAATGCCCGCTGGTCTCCCACAGACTCCGGTTTAAAATGATCGGGGTTTTGGTTTCCACATACCCGGCCGCCCGGTGTTCTTCCCGCCAGTATGCCAGCAGCGCGTTCCAGATCTCCATGCCGTTGGGATGGAAAAACGCCATTCCCGGGGCTTCATCATGAAAGCTGAACAGGTCCAGAGCCGCACCGATCTTTCGGTGATCGCGTTTTCGGGCTTCTTCCAAAAAATTCAGGTAAGCATTTAATTCTTTTTTATCAAAAAAAGCCGTGCCGTATATCCGCTGAAGCTGCGGATTGGCCGGGTCCGCCCGCCAGTAGGCGCCGGAAACTTTCATCAGTTTGATGGCTTTGACATAACCGGTATTCGGAACATGGGGGCCGCGGCACAAATCCGTAAACTCCCCCTGGGAATAAAATGAGATGGTCCCGTCATCAAGGGCTTGGATCATTTCAAGCTTATAAGGCTCGTCTTTGTAAAATTCCAAGGCGTCTTCTTTTGAAACTTCCCGGCGGACAATCGGTATTTTGGCTTTGATAATTTTTTTGATTTCCGCTTCAATTTTCGGAAAATCATCTTCTGATATCGGTTCCATGTCGATATCATAATAAAATCCGTTTTCCACGGTGGGCCCAATGGTCAGTTTCGCATTCGGGTAGAGATTGACAATCGCCTGGGCCATCACGTGGGCCGCACTGTGACGCAGGATTTCGACGGCATCGGCGTCCTTTGTGGTAAGAAAACTGACAGCGGCATCGTTTTTGATGGGTGTGCTCAGGTCCACAAGCGCCCCATTGATTTCCATTGCCACGCAGTTGCGCGCAAAGCCCTCTGAAATAGAAGCGGCAACGGCAAATCCGGTTGTCGGCGGTTCAAACTGTTTTACATTTCCATCCGGAAAAGTGATATTGATCATTGACGAATTATCCATTTAGAATTAATAGTAATTACAAGATATTTAAAAATACAAATTTAAAATTTATGAAAAATGCCGGACAAGGTCAAGGGTAAAGATATGTTAAATTGCCTGAAAAATAAAATAATATGACAAATTCAAACTCAGCCGTCGACACAATTGTTTATATAAACTCCGCTGCCGGGTTAAATGATTTCATTGCAGACCTTTGCAACGAAAAACAGATCGCCTTTGACCTGGAAGCCGACTCCATGTTTCATTTTAAGGAAAAGATCTGCCTGATCCAGGCCGCCACCGGCACATCCAGCTATATCATCGACCCCCTGTCCATTCCGGACCTGTCCCCCTTGTCGCAAATTTTATCGGACCCGGATATTGTCAAAATATTTCACGGGGCGGATTATGATGTCCGGAGTCTGTACCGGGATTATCAGATCGCTCTCCACAACCTGTTTGACACCGAACTGGCCAGCCGGTTTCTGGGAAATGCCGAAACCGGTCTGAACACTGTGCTAAAAAACCGGTTTAACATCACCCTTGAAAAAAAATATCAGAAGAAAGACTGGTCCCAGCGCCCTCTGCCGGGACCGATGATTGAATATGCCGCCAAAGATGTGCAGTATCTGATCCCCCTTTATCAGATTCAGAAAAAAGAACTGAAACAAAAAGGCCGCCTGGAATGGGTCGAAGAAGAATGCCGGGACCTGACCCTGGTCCGGTCCGGCCCGGTCAACGAACGGCCCCTGTTCACAAAAATAAAAGGCGCCGGGCACCTCGACCGGCGAAGCCTTGCCGTACTCGAAGCACTGCTGGAATTCCGGCTGACCCTGGCGGAACAAAAAGACCGTCCCTTGTTTAAAGTGATCGGCAATGCCTGCTTGACCAAAATTGCCACCCAAAAGCCCGCCACCATGGAACAGCTGATCCGATCCCGTGCCCTGAGCGAAAAACAGCTGAATATGTATGGCCACCATATCTTAAAACAGGTCCAAAAGGCATTGGCCATCCCCGAAGATACGCTTCCCGGTTATCCTTTCTCACGGCCCAAACGGATCAGCAATGATGCCACCGCCAGATTCAAATCCCTTAAACTGTGGCGTGATAAAAAAGCGTCAGACCTTGAACTGGACCCCGGGGTTTTGATCAGCAACACGGTTTTAAAGTCTGTGGCCGAATCAAACCCGAAGACCTTTGATGATCTCGAGGCTGTCTTTGTACTTAAAAACTGGCAGCAAAAAGTACTGGGAAAAGAGATCATACGGGCATTGGCCGGTGGTTAAATCAACCCGTTACACAATAAACCGGAGATCCGTGAATGGCTGAAAACCCTATCGACGTTACCACTGAAGACGGAATTACCATCGAAGGACTGCTCAGCGACGGCACCTCCGGCCATGGCGTTGTCATCACACATCCGCACCCGCTTTACGGCGGTGATATGCGAAATATCGTTGTGGAAACCATTATGAACGCATACCGCGCAAAGGGACACACCACCCTGCGGTTTAATTTCAGGGGCGTGGGCAGAAGCAGCGGCAGCCATGATGACGGATGCGGCGAGCAGGAAGACGTGATTGCCGCATATAAATTTTTAAAAGAAAAGGGGCTCCAAAAAATTGACCTGGCGGGATATTCCTTTGGTACGTGGGTAATTGCGCAAATGACGGATCGGGTGCCGGCAGACGCGGTGATCATGGTATCACCCCCGGCCGCCATGATGGCATTTGATGACGGCAACGCCATCCCCAACATGACACTGGCGGTCACCGGCAGCGCCGACGAATTCGCACCGCCGGATCTGGTGAAACAACTGGTTCTTCAGTGGAACCCGAAGGCCGCAGTTAAAATCATTTCCGGAGCAGACCACTTTTTTTTCGGCAGCACGGACAAACTGTATGAAATTATAATAAAAAATATATAATTGAAATCTGTC
>JAABSL010000136.1 GCA_011390415.1 Desulfobacteraceae bacterium | reverse complement strand
AATCGCTCGGGGCCTGGTCAATTATCCTCCCGTCATACTGGCTGATGAACCCACCGCCCCGCTGGACAGCGAGCGCGCGCTGGCCGTGATTCGAATTCTTAACGACATGGCCCAAAAATATGAGACCGCCATTATTGTCGTTACCCACGATGAAAAAATTATCCCGACCTTTAAACGTATTTATCATATCCGGGATGGCGTAACTTACGAAGAAAAAGGTGAAGGTCTTGATTTTTAACAAGGAGCTTTTTTATGAATAAAATAAAAAAAATCCGGATTCAGACGGGGATAATATTTGTCTTTGTTCTTTTCCTGACAGGATGTACGGCGGGGCCGGATTTTCAGCAACCGTCGCCGCCGGATACGGATCATTATATTTCGGATTTCGTGCCCTCAAAGACGGTCTCCGCCACGACCGGGGCGATTGACATGCAATATGTGATCGAAACGGAAAAGATCCATCAAGACTGGTGGTCTGAACTCGGATCGGACAAATTGAACACCCTGATCCATGAAGCCCTGGATAAAAATTACACACTGCGCTCTGCGGAATCGACCTTGCGTCAGGCCCAAGAACTTTATGCAGCCAGATCCGGGGCAACGCTTTATCCTCAAATTGACGGCAACTTAAGCGCTCAGCGTCAACGATTCAATCCCTCGGTAACGGGGCAGTCGGACGGCGCGCGGGAGTTCAGTCTTTTTAACGCCGGGGTGGGCGTTCGATATACCTTTGATCTGGCCGGAGGGAACCGACGCGCCTTGGAAGCGCTGGCCGCTAAAAGCGAATATCAGCGATTCGAGCTGTTAGGTGCGCGTCTGACACTGGCGGCGAACATCATCATCACCGCAATCGATCAGGGCTCACTTTCCGAACAGATGAAAACCGTAAAAAAAATTCTGATGTCTCAGGAAGAACAATTGGCACTCACCCGAAAGCGGGTTCAATTGGGTCAGGCAGAGCCTGATGATGAATTGGTTTTACAAACTCAGTTGGAAGAAACCCGCGCCGCCTTGCCCTATTTACGCACTCAATACCAGCAGACGGAACATCTGCTGGCGGTTTTGACGGGTCGGGCACCGGGCGCATCTGATCAGCCTGCTTTTTCTTTGGAAGATTTCACCCTGCCTGCTGATTTACCCATGCTTGTGCCTTCGTCACTGGTTCGTGCAAGGCCGGATATCCTGGCTGCTGAAGCATTGATGCAAACGGCTAATGCGGAATACGGGGTAGCCGTATCAAAATTATATCCCCAGCTCAATCTCAGTGCAGACCTCGGATCTCAGGCCCTGACCGTCGGATCATTGTTCGGCAACGGTTCTGCTGTCTGGAATTTGATAGGCCAGTTGACCCAGCCCTTGTTCAACCCCGGATTACCCGCGGAAAAACGCGCCGCTCTGGCCGCTTTTGATGCGGCGGCAGCAAATTATCAGGTTGTCGTTCTGGAGTCTTTGCGAAATGTGGCTGACACGCTGTCTGCGATTAAAAATGATTCGGAAAGACTTGTGGCGCTGACTGCGGCCAATGCTGCTTCAGAAAAATTGTTAAATTCAGCGGAACACCGATATGCACTGGGTGCCGCCGGCTATCATGATCTGCTCATCGCCCAGCAGTATTCGCAGCAAACCCGGCTCGACCTGATTGTGGCCCAGGCCAAGCGTCTGATTAACAGCGTGTCGCTTTATCAGTCTATGGGAGGCGGATTTGTTGTAACCGGGGAGCGTTTAACCGTGTTTAATTTGCCAAAACCACAGCAGGAGTGAAATCGTAAATGCGGATGACAGCAAAAGAAATTAAAAACAGACTGGCAGAACTGGAAACCCTGATCCGGGAAACAAAAGAGCGCCTTCCCGCGCATTCCACAAAACCGCCCATAATGCATGAACTGCTGGCATATGAAGATGAATATCAAGATTTGCTGGCAGACCTGAAGCATATTTTAAATCAAGAAAAGTGACCGGCCATGAAAGATACAAAAGTCTTTGTTGAAAAATACGAATCCTGCCTGTCCAGAATCCGGTCCATGGATATTGCGCCAAACATGAAACACCTCGGCGGAATAAAACGCGATCAAACCTATGTTTTTGATTTTTTCAATCGACAGATTGCATATAACGGGTATGATTTTGTAGATGTCACAGGTTGCGAGGTGTTTCCTGCCGTAAAATTCGTTCTGTGCAATTATATATTAAAAAGCCCTATTCAAAAAAATATCACTTCAAACAAAATGGTGTCATTCAGAGAGTTTTCAAACGCAGGCCCCTTGTTTTCAAGATTCAGCGAAAACACGGGTAAAATTATCAGTACGAGTTTTTCAGGGCAGGCGGATAAACTTAAATTAAGATGCCAACGCCTTGGTGCAACGCTCATCGAAACTGCATCCTATGATTTAAGCGCAGAATTTATGGCGCTCACTAAAGTTCCCATTTTCCTTAATTTCAATGATGCCGATGATTTGATGCCTGCCAATACGGTGTTTTTGTTTCATGATGACGCCGAATCATATCTTGACCTGGAATGCTTGACCATTCTCTGTACCTATCTCACGGGTCTTCTGATTCAGGAAAGATAATGTCCGTGACTTTCAGGCTGAAAATTTGTACACAAAAATGAAAAGTAACAACCGAGTGTGTCCATAAAAAAATTATAAACGGAGAATATCATGCCAATTCCTGGGAATCTCTTAACCACTGCCATGGCTGTGATGCCGCATACTGATGTGGACCGAGCTATTGAGGTCGCCCTGACTATGGACATCCCGTACTGGCCGCAACTGCCGCGATTGAATTATTATGAAGACATGTATGTTCAGGCGGCCGAGCATTTTCCCGGTATTGTCCTGAACATGGAAAAACAGACCCTTAAATTTTCCATGGACAAGTTCATTGATGAACTTGAAGATGTGATGGCCCATTTTGACTCACCTGAAATTTTTGATATCAGCCCCCAATATTCAGCGGTTTACCACCGTTTTCTGGAGCTGGATCTGGCGGATCGGCCGGCCATCCGGGGACAGTTGGAAGGTCCGGTCAGTTTCGGCTTTAATGTGGTGGATCAGGACGACCGGCCCATCCTATTTGACGATACGGTGAGGTCGTTTATGCTGGAATTTATGGCAAAACGGGTGAACGTGCAGCTTCAGCGGCTGAAAAAAATGAACGACAATGCGTTTATGTTTGTGGACGAACCCGGGCTTCAGTTTTTGTTTTCCGCCATGTCCGGGTATGGCGACGTAAAAGCCAAAGCCGACATGGAAGTGTTTTTTGATATGATTGAACGACCTCGGGGGGTTCATTTGTGCGGCAATCCGGACTGGGATTTTCTGCTTAACCAGGATCTGGATATTTTATCCTTGGATGTTTACACCAATAAAGATGTTTTTCCCACCTATGTGGCATCCATCAAGCGGTTTCTGGACCGGGGCGGGATTCTGGCATGGGGCATTGTCCCGACCAATTTTGAGCCATTTGAAGCGGAAAATCTGGCATCTCTTACCGAACAACTGGAATCCGTTTGGAAGCGACTGGCGGACAAAGGTGTGGATATGGATCAGATGCTGTCCCAGAGCCTCATTTCACCGGCCACCTGCTGCCTGGTCAACCCGGATAAGGAAAAGACCGTGGAAAAAGGATTTGCCCTGGTGAAAAAATTGTCCGAACAGCTTCGTGAAAAGTGGCTGCGTGTATAGAAAGCTTCAACCGCTGATTTGAATTATGATTCAATACATAAATAATTCAGAATGTATCGCTTGACTTAATTTTTATAACCAATTATTATTTCAACTTAAAAATCATTTGTCCCATCCGCATTAATTATTTATAGCGAACAGCAAATAAACGGACAACAGAATTCAACGCACGGCGCTCTAACCTTTCTCCAAATAAGTGAGGATGCAGTTATATGAGACGTTCGACCAAGGCACTTCTTCTGGTTTCCCTGGGCATTCTTCTGGGCTTTCCCGTTTTCAGCATGACCTACTACACCATGGTCCGGACATCGACCCCCGAATTCTGCGCCTCCTGCCATGAAATTCAGTTCGCCTTCAACACGTGGAAAACTTCCACCCATGTCAACAACGCCCAGGGATTTGTGGCGGACTGCATGGACTGCCACCTGCCGGCCCCTCATGATACGGTGAATTTTTTCTACATGAAAACCCTGCACGGCGTAAAAGACGTTATCGCGCATTTTACCATGGACTACTACGATCACGCGGAACAGCGCCAGGCGGCGTATGAATCCTTTAAAAATTATCAGTGCATGAAATGTCACCGGAACCTGCTCCACATACCGGACAAGCGCGGGGCCATGCTGGCGCATCGCAGTGTTCTGTATCCGCTGCCGGGCATGGAGAAAAAATGCGTGGATTGCCA
>JAABSL010000135.1 GCA_011390415.1 Desulfobacteraceae bacterium | reverse complement strand
TGCTTTCGAAATCCTGGAAAAAATTTGATCTACAGTTTCGATATCAGACGTATCGAGTTTTACTAAATGATTATTCAATAAGGCGCGCGCCGGAATGATAAAAGCTGACCTAAACCATTGTTTTTCATCAGACCTCATTGAAAACACTTCAACATTCTGCTTGCGGTTTCTCCTTATATTACCGGCCGCAATGCAAAGGCCAAAACCCCACCCCTGCCACAAGACTTCGCCTCTTTTTACCACTTTTTGTGGAATTCGGGCTTTCAGTGATGCCGGCGTCTGGTCCTTTAAAGCTCGCTCAAATTTTTGCAAGGCATATCCTTGGCGCATGATTTTTGTCCATTTAGACTCAATGTCGGAACAGAAGGTATAGTCCAGTTTTTCAGCACTGTTTTTTAGTATCGTGCTTAAAGCTTCCCCTACCCGGTTGATCTCCTGTTCCCAAATCCATGGGTGCCTGGCAATGGAGAGCAAATAGGCAAGATAGAAACGAATATATTCCGGACTTTCGAATTTTTCCGGTATAGCAAAAATCCAAGCACTCAGAGCCGCTGCAAGTTCGGGGCTTGCGAAACGGGTTTTAAAGGTTTCCTGATCTTCGAAAGATGCCAGCCGATGCGCAATCCAACCATCAGTCGCTTCTGGGGTTGCATAGAAAAAAAACGTAGCCCATATCCGATGGGTTACCGAAAAAAAATCATCCAAGCAAATCCACTTTTCCTGACGGGCCACCCGCAGCAGAATGGCGATAAACTGGAGATCAACCGACAGAAGTTCGGGCCGCCGCTGCAAGGCATAGTTCTCTGAAACCATTTTCTGGACAAGTTCGTTGAGGACCTTTTGCACACGTTGTCGTTCTTTTTCGGATACATCGGGTTGTTTTTCGGAAAGCCGCGATTTTTCCTTGTTCAGCAATTTTTCCGGCCGGTCCACACCATTTTCGACCGCATCCTCATCCCCGTCGCCCGGCGATGGGGAATCTTCCGGTGGAACATTATTTTCTTCCGGCATGTCAAACAAGCGGTTAAGCAGTTGGCGCAGACTGGTTACCCGATCCCTGCTTTCGGTAATTTGCAGGTTTAACGGCAGAGAAGCGTAATCCGAACGGAACACATCTTCTGCCGTGTAATGACTTTCTTCATTTGATTTATTGCTTTTTCCGGTGGATGCCGGATGTTTTGAAATTGTATTTTCAGGAATATAATCGAGGTTTTTATAAAACAGATTCATGATTTCATTCCAGGCGCCGATGCCCCAATAATGCGCCTGGACTTTTGAGCGGACGGCATCAATAACGCTTCGCTTCCGCGCTGATGTTCTAAGCTCGTTTTCATGATCAATCCACAATTTGTTTGAAATCACCTTGTCGGCAACGCTTGATCCTTCAAGGTAAACATGCCGATTCGGGCCGGTAATTTCATTAATCAGGACAGTGCCGTCCGAACGCTGCAAAAAATTTCTTTCCTGATCATCTACAAATGCTTTGGTAACCGTGACGCCAGCCGACGCAATGAAGGCTACCTGAATCGCGAATTGATCCAGGCGGGCTGCACTGCATCGGATATGATCCGTTTTTTCTTGTACCGGGGGATCGTCAGCTATTGTTTCTGGCAGTTCCGGAGGAAGGTCCAAAAATTCGAGTTCACCGATAAAAGTTTCCTCAAGGGCTTCAGGGCTTAAAACCGTCATGGCCATCAATTCGGCGTTTCCGGGTCGTCCAGATATGGTAAGCGCGGCTTGCGAACAATTGGCGCTTCCCGCAAAGACAAAGGCCGCCTCCCCGGTTTTGAAGGCGTACCATTTGCTGTGGATAAATGCCTGTCTGAAGGCGTTTTCGGCATTTGTGTGGTTAAAATCAACGACATCAAAGGAGGCGATATCACTCAAGGATTTACCGCAATCCGCAGTCATTTTGGTCTGGTTGTTTTGAACCGCAATCCTTACGGGGGCGTTGAAATATTGATGAATCGCCTTCACCGCTTCCCCCGTTTGGTCAAAATATGGCGCGCAAACAAGAATCTCATCGACTTGCTGGTCGCCGATCACGGCCTGCATCTGCGCCAGAAGTGCTGGTTCATTTCCGGTTTTGCCGAAAAGCCCAGAAGGTGATTCCATGTTTTCGGCCCATGCCCGGGTTTTTCCGTCAAAGGCTTCCCTGATTTCCGATTCCGGATCCGCATTCAGTGATGCCAGGGCGGACACATTGTATAAATAATCCCTGAACGCCGCAAACGGACCTGTGCCGTCCATCTCAGTGTCAAACCGGCACCATATTTCCGCATTTTCCCGCCACCCGCCGAATGTCAAATTTCCAGATCCGACCAAAAGCACACCCTTTTCCTGGCCGGAAAGCAGAATCGCCTTGGGATGAAATCGAAATCCCGGCTGCATGGCAATGGGCACCACCCGATACCGCCGCCCGATGGAATCCAGGACCATGTGCTGGGCCGCATAGGTGGCTTCCGCACAGGCCGCATCGGCAAAGATGGTCAGCGTGGGATGACCGCATTTTCGCAGGGTCGGCAGCACCAAGTTTTGCACGAAAACAAAATCGATATTATGGGTCAGCACGATGACGTTTGTAATGTCGTCTTCATCGGCAATAACCGAGAGAATATCTTTTCTCATTTTTCACCCCACAGCGTTTGAAACAGATCCTCACCATCCGGGCTCACTGAAAACCGGCCATTGCCGTTTCGGTCAAGATAGCCGACATCCGCCAGAAAGTTTAAGACATTGCCCAAGCGGCTGCCGCTGAATCCGGCCTGAACGCCGATTCCGGTTGGGCGAAGAACATTGCCCTCGGGAAAAAAACGAAGCGAGCATTTCTGGCCTTGGCCGAGTTTGCGCAAGGATGTTGTGAGATGCGGTTCAATGGTTACCGCCACAAGAAGTGATCTTAATATGCGCCAAACCGAGGATTCATCCTCATCAAGAATTTCAAAAGCCCTCTCCATATAACCTTTTAAGTTTTTATGAATATGTCCCTTGGAGCGGAGCCAATCGGTTTGGTTCTTACAGGCCAAAAGCAGCAAAAGTGCATAATAGCCCCGCACAGCAGGCGATTGTTCCCGGGCTTGCCTTACATTTACGCCATTAGCCAGAAAGGCATCGGCAGGAACTCGATTTTTCAGGTCGCCCAGAGTCTTTGAAAACGAGATCTCGTCTGTTGAAAGGATGCGGTCCAGTAGTTCTGAGCTGGCGTTCCGGTTTTTCCAATTTGCCAGTACATCTTCAACCGTTTCCACTGTCATTTCATCCCGAAGTGTTTCCGTCAAAGCGCTCAGTAGCAATTCACAGGCAAAATGGCTGCGGCGCCGCAATTCGTATTCGCCCCAAGCGGCGGTGACCTCATTCAAATGCGGTTCCTGGGTGGTAACGATACACTTGTAGTGGTTGTTGATAATATTTGCAGCAGACTGTTCGGGTTGTTTTTTAATACTTTCAAAAACCCACCGGATGGTTTGGGCAAACCGGCTATACCGAGTTTTGACCTCTGGGTCGTTTGCATTGTAGGGCTCTATTAGTGCGCGTCTGAGCAAATCCCTTTCTTCCGGATTCGAAGACAGATGGTTAACGGAAACATGATGGCCATCATTTTCGATTATTTTCCGTGTCAGCGTACCGCCTTCCAATATGACCTTTTTAAGGCCATTGGGGTTAAGTCGGTTCTTCCTGGCTTCAAATATTCGGGTTCCTCGGGGCGTGATGCTGACGGGCACAGATGACTCTTCCAAATCCGTGTTCAGGATGCCGAAGCCCTTGCAAGGCATGATATAGGTGTTTAAAGATGTTCCTCCCCGGCCACCAAAATCAAGGCTCACTTTGTCATTATCCAGAAATTCAGCCAATTCGTCTTTAAACACATCAGGTCCGATCATGCCGTAATTGGCATCAGATTCGCCTTCCTGTGAATGAAACCGGGATGCCGCGATAACAGCAAATTCCATACGGGCAAGCACCCCCTGGAATTGTTCTGCGTCAAATGCCGCTTTGCCGCCGTGACAGTCCAGTTCCCTTCGATAGAATTCCGCATAGATCCAAGGCAGCAGGGTTAGATAACGGGCTCTGATGGAGATGGTGGTAATATTGAGCACAAGCTTTTGCTCGATTTTTTGATCAAGCTGCCGGAGACCCATAATGTCGAGTCCCCTGATGGTTTCCCGTTCGCCGTTATTCCAGAAAATTTCCATTCAGCTTGCCTCTTTGTGTTTAGGAAGATGGCATCCGTTTCTCAAAGGCCGCCCAGGCGATATCATAGTCTTTTTCCCGGTGGCACTTGTTGAAATGCGGAATTTCGGTGATGGTCTTTTCCTTTTTAATTGCGAATTCTTCCACATCACCAAACACCCCTATGATAGAGCAATATTATAAC
>JAABSL010000134.1 GCA_011390415.1 Desulfobacteraceae bacterium | reverse complement strand
GCAGGGATAAAACCGGATTGCTGTTGCTCTTTTTTATGCCGGCATTCCTGGTCTTGATCATCACACTGATACAGGACAACCTTTTACATACGGACATCCGCATTCTCTTCCTTGACATGGACAAAGGCAGGATAGGAAAAAAAATGGAAGGTCTGTTGGAGCGGTCCGGAAACATCATTCTTGTCAAAGAAATTGACGGGACCACTTTGACCATTGACCAGACCAACCTGGAAGTGGCTGATGGAACCTTCCAATTCGGCATCGTTATCCCTGAAGAACTCACAGTGGCTCTTGAAAAAAAATGTCGGGCAGAAATCAAGGCCGCACTAAGCCCCGAAAAAGCAGGAAAAATAACCATCGATCAAGTTATACCAAAAATCCAGACCTTTTTTGATCCAACCGTCCAAGGTGGATACAGAACAGCCATCCAGAGCATTGTAGCAGGTATTTCACAGCGCATTGAACTTGAGCTGAGAATGCAATTGTTTTTTCAAATGCTGCCGGACAGGCTTCTATCTTCATTCCCACCGGAAATGGCATCTTATCTTCCTGAAAAAGAGGAGATACTTTCTTATGACCGGTTATTTGAGAACCACGAAAGTGTTATCGAAATTGATGAAAAGAGTGTTACTAATATGGGGTTCATCCGGACACCCACTGCAGTTCAGCAGAATATCCCGGCCTGGACTATTTTCGGAATTTTTTTCATCGTGGTTCCCTTGTCAGCCTCCTTGATAAAAGAGCGGGAATCCGGCACCCTGATGAAACTTACATCCATGCCGGTATCCCATGTCACCATACTTCTGGGGAAAATTTTGGCGTACATCTGCGTAAGTTTCGGGCAGTATACCATGATACTGGGGGTTGGCAAGTTTGTTCTCCCTCTTTTCGGGACCTCGCCTTTTGCTATCGGCCCGCAGATCATGACATTTCACCTGATCCTACTGGGTGCGATCTGTTCTGCTGCAGGATATGGAATCATGCTGGGAACAGTGCTAAAGTCCCATGAACAGGCCACCGTTTTCGGACCTGTGTCCATTGTCATCGCTGCTGCCATGGGAGGGATCATGGTTCCGGTCTATGCCATGCCCGGCTATATACAGCCTTTCAGCCTACTGTCCCCTTTGTTCTGGGCTCAAAATGCCTTCCATGATATCATTCTCAGGGGTGGAGATCTTTCGTCTGTCTACCCTGAAATTCTCTGTCTGTTCGTTTTTTCAGCAATAAATTTAATCATAGCCCGTTTCTATATCTTAAAAACGGCGTGATCCATTCTACATGGTTTGTTTGATTCTTTTTTCCTGCAAAATCACAATTAATTGCATTTTTTCTTTACTTTTTTGGCCATTGAATGTATCAAAATAAGTTTTGAATATTAGCGTGGGGTATTGTATTGTATGCATAGAAGAACAATGAATGAAATAGAAAAAGAGTTGCTTGATGCGATTATGGATGTTTGTCAGATAGACGATCTCCCGCCTGAAGATATGCGCGCCGACTCCCCCCTGATCGGGCCTGACTCCCCTCTCGACCTCGACTCTTTGGATGCCGTGGAGATTCTTGTTATGATCCAGGAAAAATACGGGGTACGGATTACCCCCCGGGAAACCAGCATCGAAATATTAAACTCCCTGGAAACTATTGCCGACTACATCCTGTCTCATACCGATAATATCATCCCCAGGGAAATGATATTATAGACCGTAACCTCGGGATCAGAGGTTGAAATAGCATTTCATGGGTTCTTTACGGCTGAATCTTATCACCCGAAAGGCGAATTTTGAACAATACGGCTCCTGACTTTTAAAAAAAAAGTTTAAACAAGACTTATGGCAGAAAAACTCTACAAAAATATTGAAAAAATCATCCCCCAAAGGTTCCCCATGATCCTCATTGATCAGTACAAGAGGATTGATGCGGATACAGCATGCTCCGGTGCACAGTTTTCACCCGAGGCTTATGGCTGCCATAACGGCTGGGTGTCCGAAACCATGCTTGTTGAAGCGGTTGCCCAGACCGCAGCGGCACATATCGGATACGAGGCCATACTGGAAAATAGAAAGGAAAAAAGTATCGGAATGCTGGCCACTATAGATGCCTTTACATGGTATGACCGGGTAAAGGATACCGAACGAGTTGAAATCCGGACTACCAGGACTGATGAAATCGGCCCGTTCAAACTGATCGAAGCCGACATTACTATCGGAGACAGGCATATCGCCAAAGGCGGAATCAAAGTATTCAATCCTCCCAGGGAAGGCTGAGTGTAAAAATGCCGGGAATTATATATCAGACCATTTTCTTTTTTATTATAATGTTTTCAATCACTTCTTCTGCAATATCCGGTCAGCCGGAAGAAAACCTGCCGGAAAGTGAGCTGAATACGCTTTTGGATACGATTGAAAATAATTTTACAACGGTCCGGACATTGAAAACAATGCTTGAGCAGGAAAAAACCATTCCTGTTTTTCCAGAAACGATTATTTCGAAAGGCTTTTGCATATTCCAACGACCGGACCGGTTGAGGCTTGAATTTGTAGAACCGTTTCAATCCGTCTTGATTGTGGATGGAAAAAAAATGACCAAATATGAATTTTTTGACGGTCAATGGCAAAAACTTACGCCGGGCAGTGCTGACATTCTTTTAAAAATCACAAGCAATATAACATCCTGGTTGCAAGGCCGGTTCAGAGATCCGGATCTATATGAAATCAGTGCGGTCAGAAATGAAAATATCACGATAAAACTGGTACCAAAAGCAGCGGAATTCAAGAGGTTTATCAGGTCATTTGAACTGGGACTCAACAAAAGACTGGACGGTTTGGAACATATCGTCATTACAGAAAATGATGAGGCTGAGGCATTTACCCGGATTCGTTTTTTTAATGATGTAAAAAATGATGACATACCGGAAACAGTTTTCCGGGGCAGTGACTCTGTTCCTTCTAAAGTTTCAACATGGTAGGACTACTTTTCTTTAGAACGGGCTGGGCAAAAAAGGGCTGGATAATCCCTGGCCTAATTTTTATCTGGATTTTATCAGGATGCGGAGTAAAACAAAGTGTTCAGAAGGAAATCGTAACACTTGATCGGTATACTGAAGTTATATCGGCATTGAAGAATATGTATCCGGATATGTTCAAGGCCAGGCATCGGGCGATTTTGACAATGCGGAACAAAGATTATGCCTTAAATGGTTTTTTGTCGGTCAACCGGATAAATCGACAGATAACGCTTATGGTCCAAAACGACCTCGGCGGAACCGTTTTTGACTTTCGGTTGACGGATGGTCAAAACACAGAGATCAATGGTGGTATCGGGATGCTGAATCCAAAATGGATAGAAAACACATTGACCAGGGACTTGAAATCACTTTACCTGCAGTCGGCAACCCCTTTTGATACGGTATTTTCAGGAAAGGACCAGGAGCTTATTTTGAGCCGTGTGAAAGGAGATATTGAAGAGCAATTGTTTTTCATTCCTTTTCATTCTTCAAATGGAGAGATACGCCTGGACAAAATCAGACATTTGAAAGAGGGAAGACCGGTCTATGGAATTGATTTTTCTTACGGTCCCGAATATGATACCTATCCGGAATTTATTCAACTTTCAGATCCCGGAACGGGGTACCGTATTAAAATTCAGGTACAATATTTTATCGTTGGGGGTACGCATTCTTTGTCTTCAAATAAAACGGGTCGAAATCAAACCGGATGCATATCAAAGAGACACAAACATGATAAAACCAGGCATTGAATGAACTACTACAGCGACTTGATAAAAGCGGCTATTGATATTTCAAAAAAAAATGAGCGTTGCATCGTCGGTCTGTTCAGGTTTGATGAAAATCAGAAGATATTCCAGGGACATTTTCCCGGCAATCCAATCCTGCCCGGTGTGTTTCAGCTTGAAATGATAAAGTTCTGTATTGAAGCACTGTTCAAGGTATCTCTGAACATCCGTAAGGTTAACAGGACCAAGTTTTCACGTCCGATCCTTCCTGGTATGTCTGTAATGGTTGAAATTATGATAGATGACGAAAAAAACGGTTTCCTGAATGTTAAAGCGGTTGTGAAAATTGAAGAAGGGATCGCTGGAAGAGCTAATCTGACCTTCAAAAAACTGGCACAGATTTGAACAATGATTACTGTTTTTCCTTTAACAGACCATGGATAGTCCGGTACACATCTTCGAGGGTACGGATCGCCCTTGCCTCATCTTCTTCGATCCTGACCCCGAGTTCATTATCTACCATGACGATCAAATCAACTGCATCAAGGCTGTCCAGTCCGATATCTTCATACAGATGTGCCTCGGGTTTTAAAAGATCAGGATCGATCTCAAATTCTTCTTCCAAGACCTTGTTGACAATTTTAATAATGTTTTCCATTTAAAAAGCCATTCCCTTTGAACAA
>JAABSL010000133.1 GCA_011390415.1 Desulfobacteraceae bacterium | reverse complement strand
GCACTTGAAAATATTTGAGATGCCATGTTGCGGATGTTGTCAATGGCTATCCCTTTTGCTCCAGCGGTTTTTTCCGCTTCCGCCAGATGATGGAATAAAACGTCTGACGAGACATACATATCCTGATCGGCATTTCCGGTCACAAACAGCCACAGATAATGGACTTCGGCAATATTAAACCGGGCCGCGGTTTCGACAATTTCGGTCATCTGTGTAACATTTTCAGAATGCACGGCCATGGCCAGGGTGGTGTGAATACCGGATTCGGAAATGCTCGCCAGATTCCGGGTCAGCTCATCATAGGAGCCGTGTCCCCGGTATTGGTCATGGGTCTTTCGGCTGCCGTCAATACTGATCTGCAAGTGGAGGCGATGGATGGGGAGCTGGCTTAATGTTTCCATGTGACGGGAAAGCAGCAGGCCGTTGGTCAGTATGACCAGGTCGGTATCATCATAGCGGGTTAAAATCAGGCGGCAGATATCATCAATCTGCTTGTGCATAAAAGGTTCGCCACCGGTCAGGTAAAACAGACGGGTTCCGAGACGATACGCCTGGTCCACACATTTTTCAATCGTATCAAAGTCCAGGGTGGTCCGGGTGCTGCCGGAACAGGAAAACAGGCAGTGGCGGCAGTTCAAATTGCAGCGATCGGTAATATGCAGCCAGCATTCCCTGAGCTGATCCAGTTTTAAAAGCCGGCTTCTGCCCGGGTAAGTCGTTTTTATGCTTTCCGGAAACAGAGAAAGAAATTGTTCGATTCTGAGCAGGCCGATATTTTTATTTCCATTCAGGGAAAACAGATAGTCATTGGCGGCTTTTTCTATGGACCGGTCTTTGAGAATCTGTATTAAAATTTTATCTCCCATGGGGTTGGGGACGATCCAGTCGGGGCCATCCGGCTCAACATACACCGCCGTGTTTTCAAATTCCAGACGCTCCCAGCGTAAAAATTTGTCAACTTCCATTTTAACTCCGTTGGCTTGCTTATATTTAAAAAGCGACACAGGAAATGCGCTTTTGTGCCTTTATGATCGTTGCGGTCAATGACGATTTTATTCGGGGCACATGGCATTCGCCCACCAATGGCATCGCCCCAGCGGCGGGGCCGAAACAACAATCAAGGTTCGCTTTTGTTATAAGATCGAATACTGTATCATAATCTTAAATGCTTTAAAATTGTCCATTTCATTTTATGGTCTGAAATCCTGTTCCATTTGTAAGATTTGATAGCATATGATCCTGAAGAAGGAACTAATAAAATTTTTTTTGGTTTCGTCCCGATGAAAATTCAGGTATAAATCTTATATTTAGGTTTTATGGGCCTTGATTATCGTTTCGGCCAATGATGATTTCGGCCGTAGGGGCGAATAGCATTCGCCCATCCCGGTTCAACCGCAAAAAGGCGTATGCCATGCGCCCCTGCGGTGGCGGTGTTCTAATCAATGATTAAGGCCGCTGTATGCATAGAAGGGAGAGCGTTCATGACGTTTAAAGAGGTGATTTACAGCCGGCGCGCGGTCAATTTTTTTGATCCGGATAAAGCAATACCACCGGCACTGCTCAACGAGATGATTGAAACCGCGGCCCGTGCGCCTTCCGGTTTTAATATTCAGCCGTGGAGCCTGATTGTTTTAAACGAGCAGGCAGACAAACTGCGTCTGCAAAAACATGCCTGGGATCAGCCGAAAGTCAGTGAGGCACCGGTAACATTGATTGTTCTGGCGGATACCGAGGGCTGGCAACCCGGAAATACCTTTCTTGAAAAAAATTTCAACGAACTGGTTGGCAGCGGCGCCATGGCGATGGAGCAGCGGGAGTGGTTTGACAATGCGTGTGCGTCCCTCTACGGGGCTTCCGAAGCGCGAAAAGTCGCATTTGCCTGCAAGAATGCCGGTTTTTTTGCCATGTCACTGATGCTGGCAGCCAAAAGCCTGGGATTGGATACGCATCCCATGGATGGATTTGATATTGATGCGGTGCGCGCGGAGTTTAAAATTCCGGATAATTTCTGGATTCCGCTGCTGCTTTCCGTGGGTTATTTTAAATCCGACAAGGAACTGATGCCGCCGAAGTGGCGGAAAAGTGTTGAAGAGATAACGGTCCGGTTTGACCAATAATTTAAACACAGAACAAAGGAGAGTTTAATATGGCGGAATCTGATGTAAAAATATATTCATTAAGCACCTGCGGGCACTGCAAAGCCACAAAACGATTATTAAACGAATGTGATGTGGCCTATGATTTTGTGGATGTGGATGTCCTGGAAGGAGATGAGCGCAATGCCATTTTAGAAGATGTGAAGCAGCTCAATCCCAAGTGTTCTTTCCCGACCATCAAAATTGGAAACACCGTCATTGTCGGGTATAAGGAAAAAGAGATCAAGGAGGCGCTGGGACTCTAATGAATGCAGAGCAGTTGTATGAGCAATTAAAAAAAGTACAGGAACCCAAGGGCTATTTTTTCAGCAACGATAAAAAGCAGGTGCTTGAGCTGCTCGAAGGGCTGATCGCGAACAAGGATCGATACGGATACATGGCCTGTCCCTGCCGCCTGGCCTCCGGCGACCGGGAGAATGACAAGGATATTGTCTGCCCGTGTGTCTATCGTACCCCGGATGTGGCGGAATTTGGCAGCTGTTACTGCAATTTATATGTTTCCAAAGAATGGAATGAGGGAAAAATTGAAAAACAGTATGTTCCGGAGCGCCGGCCGCCTGAAAAGATCATGTTTTGAAAGCGCCAGAGAAAACCATGGACGAAAATGAACTGGCTT
The DNA here is from genome assembly GCA_011390415.1 of Desulfobacteraceae bacterium. Taxonomy (GTDB): domain Bacteria; phylum Desulfobacterota; class Desulfobacteria; order Desulfobacterales; family Desulfosalsimonadaceae; genus SURF-3. Next base: position 25,309 of record JAABSL010000133.1, on the reverse strand, counting down.
TAAAAGCGGTGCGGGTGGGAGATTCGTCGATCCCCTACTTATTATATGACGGGAACGGACCCACTGTTGTTTTGCTGCATGCCACCGGTTTTCTACCCTGGCTGTGGCATCCCATTGCCCGGCAGCTGAAAAACGACTACCGGATTATCGCCCCGTATTATTGTGATCACCGGACAACCGATCCTGAAATGGGCGGTTTCAGCTGGCTGCAACTGGCCCAGGACCTGGCGGAATTTTGTAAATGCCTGAATATCGAAAACCCGTATATGGTCGGCCATTCCATGGGGGGGGCCATCATGACAATTGCCGGCGGCAGGTTCAGGGTGGATATAAAAAAACTGCTGCTCATCGAACCGATTTTCCTTCCCCGGGAATTATATACGATCCAAATGCGGGTTGAAGACCATCCGTTGGCGGGAAAATCAATTAACCGCCGGAATTTCTGGCATGATGCGGCTGAAGCCAAAGCCTATTTAAAATCCAAAGCGTTGTTTGCTCCCTGGGATGAGGAGATGCTGGATCTGTATGTGGAATACGGAATGATGCCGTCACTTGACGGCGGCCTGGAACTGGCATGCCACCCGAAAAAAGAAGCTTCTTTGTTTATGGGCAGCATGAGCTATGATCCCTGGCCGATTCTTGGCAAAGTCAAATGCCCGGTTCTGGTTCTGGAAGGTGAACATACGCAAAACAAGGGATTTATCGATCAGGAAAAAGCCGCCCGCGCTTTTCCGCATGGTGAATACCGGCAGGTTGAAGATGCGGGGCACCTGATTCCCATGGAAAAACCCAATGAGGTTACCAAAATTATACGAAATTTTTTTGGCGAAGGATGAGAACATAAAATGAAAGAAAAAACGGTAAAGGACAGTCGCGTGACCGTATCTCAGGTGATGCAGCCGGCAGATGCCAATCCGGCCGGTAATGTGCATGGCGGCACCATCATGAAACTCATTGACAATGCCGCAGGCGTGGTGGCTTTCAGACACTCCCGATGCAATTCCGTTACTGCATCGGTGGATCAGATTGATTTTCATTTTCCGGCCTTTATCGGGGATCTGCTGACCATCAAGGCCAGTTTGAACCTGGTGGGGAAAACGTCCATGGAGATCGGCGCCCGGGTGGATTCTGAAAATCTGCTGACCGGTAAAACCCGGCATATTGCTTCGGCCTACCTGACATTTGTGTCATTGGATGAAAAACACCATCCGGTTATCGTACCGGGCCTGATATTGGAAACTGAAAAAGAAAAACAGAGAAATCAGGATGCCCAGACCCGGCGAAAGGCCCGGCTGGGGTTGTTGTGTGATGACAATAAACAGCCGGCGGATGCCTGATACCTGGCACCTGACACCTGATTACCGACTTGGCGCATGGGGTGTTCGCTTCCCGCGTCGGATAACAAGAAAAGGAGATTGACCATGGAAAACATAACGCTTGTATATATGACGTTTGTGAGCAAATCCGAAGCTGTGGCAATCGGAAATGAACTGGTCAGCCATCGCCTGGCTGCCTGTGTCAATATTATGGACCATATGAATTCCATTTACCGATGGGATGACGAACTTCAGTATGATAATGAAGTCGTGATGATTGCCAAAACAACCTCTGCAATGGTTCCTGAGCTGATTGAAATTGTCAAAGCCAATCACAGCGCGGAATGCCCGTGCATTGTAAGTATTCCGACAACCGGCGGCAACCCGGATTTTCTGACCTGGATTGCCGGTGAAGTCAAAAAATAAATCATGCATCGGGCGCAATTCTTGTTTTGACCACCGCTGCCGCAGGGGCGTATGGAATACGCCCGAATGGACTTCATCTGACCAAATACCCATTAAAATACAACGAGCCAAATATGATTTAAATTTTTTTTAAAATTCCTTGCGTCGGGAAAACAATAGGTTTAAATTTTTTCTTTTATCTTCGCGGTGATATAAATTTAACCTAAGGAGTGTTTATATGTCTGAAAATATAGTAATAATTGGTGCGGTTGCTGTCGGCCCGAAAGCCGGTTGCCGCTATAAAAGGCTGCGTCAGGACGGCAATGTGACATTAATTGATCAGGATGAGATTATTTCATACGGCGGATGCGGTATTCCGTACTTTATCTCCGGAGATGTGAGCGATGAATCAGAACTCCGGTCTACCAGTTTTCATATGGTCCGGGATGAACGGTTTTTTGAAGAAGACAAAGGGGTCAAGGCATTACCCGCGACCAAAGCCCTGAAGATCGACCGGGAAAGCAAAACGGTCAGGATTCAGGATAAAAACGGGAACGAATCGGATCTCCCCTATGACAAACTCGTGATCGGTGTGGGCACGCGGCCCAAAGAACTTAATATTCCCGGCACTTCCTTAAAAAATATCTACAAAGTCGGCAATCTTCATGATGCCATGATGATCAAGCAGTTGGTAACATCCGGGAAAGTGGAAAAAGCCGTGGTGATCGGCGGCGGCTTCATTGGCCTGGAAATGGCGGAAGCCCTGGCCGACATGTGGCAGATTGAAACATCGGTGGTGGAATACTGCGACCAGGTCATGCCCGGATTTGTGAGTAAGAATCTGTCCCGCATGGCCCAGCGCCGCATGGAAGAAGAGGGGGTCTCATTTTATCTGGATGAATCCGTGGAAGCCATCGAAGGCAAAGCGTCCGTGGAGCGGGTTAAGACAAACAAACGGACGATTGACGCGGATCTGGTGATTATGGCCGTCGGAATCGGTCCGAATACGGAACTGGCCAAAGCGGCCGGACTGGAAGTCGCGCCCGGCGGTTTTCTTGTGGTAAATGATCATATGCAGACGTCGGACCCGGACATCTATGCCGGCGGTGACTGTGTGCAGATTAAAAACCTGATCACCGGAAAACCGGGATATTTTCCTTTAGGTTCCATGGCCAATCGTCAGGGAAGAGTTATCGGAACGAATATGGCGGGCGGAGATGCCTTTTTTAAGGGGGCTGTGGGGAGCTTTGTTGTCAAAACATTTGATATGGCCCTGGCGGGTGCGGGTTTGTCTGTGCAAACCGCTTTAAAAGAAGGATTCGACGCCGTGGGCATTCAGGTGGCCCAGTTTGACCGGGCGCATTTTTATCCGGAAAAGGAAATTATTTACCTGGAACTGGTGGTGGATCGCAAAACCCGGCGGGTGCTGGGGATTCAGGGATTCGGCGGCGAAAACAGCGGCATGTTCGCCCGGGTGAATGCCGTGGCGTCCATTCTGCAATATCATCCGACGGTTGACGCGGTCAGCAATCTGGAACTGGCATACTCGCCGCCCTTTGCCTCGGCCATGGATATCGTCAATGCACTGGGCAATGCCGCAGAAAATTTTTTAGACGGCCGCTATCAGCCCATGGAACAGGATGAATTCGAGGAATGCTGGAAAAACCGGGATAAAGACGAATGCGTTTATCTGGATTGCCGGGCATATGCGGATGCCAAGGTTTTTGAAGAAAAATACCCTGGCGTATGGAAAAGTATTCCGCACAATGAACTGGCACAGCGTATGGATGAAGTTCCCAAAGACAAAAAGCTCATTCTGGTCTGCAATACCGGGGTCCGGTCCTATGAAGCCCAGATTAATCTTAAGGAACACGGGTTTGATACCGTCAGTGTCGGCGCCGGTGTCGCTTCCCTCAAACAATACGGAATGGACTTTGACACGGACAAGTAAAAATAATTTTCGGGTTCCCACGGTCCTCCGCGGGAACCCGTAATTAAATAATGCCGAAGCATTTATTCAAACCTTAAACCGTTTCCGCCGGTTTTTCCGCCAGCAGGCAGGCCCACCCGTGATCATGGGGTCGGCCGTGAGAAACATCCAGTTCAACACCTTCATAATAATATAAAATATTCAAATTGCCAAAAACACCCTTCAGCTCATTTTCTTCAAAATAATATTCCATGCATTCCGCGGTATCACTGATGTTTTCAGGACTCGATTGGCTGGCAGCGCTTATTTTGGCTTTGTATCCGGGGTCTGATACCGTAAACACATTAACATAGAGGATGCCGCCGGGTTTTAACGATTTTTTAATGCCGTTGATGGTTGTTTGCCGTAATTGCCCGTAAAGATGATCCAGCACGGTGGCGGCAATAATAATGTCGAATCTGTTTTCTTCAAAAACAAAATTTTCAATATCAATAACTTCTGCGCGGATCGGCAGATGGTGCATTTCGGCTGTTGTTTTCAGTTTTCTGATGCCGGCGGATGAACGGTCAGCCGAAAACACATGACAGCCTTTTTGTGCCAGAAACAGGGAATATCGGCCTTCTCCGCACCCAAGATCAAGCGCGCAAAAACCGTTGATGTTTTTTTCTTTGAAATAATCCGTAAATTCGCTTCGAAGTTCAATCCCGTAATAGCTGTCTTCGGAGCCGTAGACGGAATCAAATTTTTTTATATAAGTATCTTTCATTCGGCCTTCCGGGCAGGTCAGCAGTTTGTAAAACCTAAACGACATTTAGTAACAGACAATTTTAGAATGAACTTAATTATAAGCTCAAAAACGACCGCGTCAATGCTTATGGTGCCGCCTGAAACAAGATTTAAATATTGACTTGGAACATGCGATTGTCTAATTTGTCAATGTTTATCAATCCGCACACACCATATTTTTCATAAATTCAAACAGCTATTTGCATTTGTGGCAGGTTTACTAAAAACTTTCAATTCCATTCATAAATAAAAGCGAAATGACAGAAACGAGAATGAATATAAAAAATCTGATTCTGCCGGCCATCGTCGCCGCTGTTGAAGCCGGGGATGCCATTTTAGACGTTTATCAACAGGCGTTTGATGTGGAGGAAAAGGAAGATAAATCACCGCTGACCATTGCGGATAAAAAATCCCATGAAATTATTAGCACCCACCTGGCACCCCTTGACCTGCCGGTGTTAAGCGAAGAAGGAAAAAGCATTGATTACAGTGTGAGAAAGCAGTGGACGTATTTCTGGATTGTGGATCCGCTGGACGGCACCAAGGAATTTATCAAACGAAATGACGAGTTCACGGTCAATATCGCACTGGTCAACAAAAACAAGCCGGTCATGGGTGTCATTTTTGTGCCGGTGCTCAAACAGCTGTATTTTGCTGCCGCCGATTTCGGCGCCTACCTCATCACATTAAATGCAGACACGGATTTAAAAACCATGTCGCTGGATCAGCTGGTGGATCAATCAGCCGCCATCAGCTGCCATCCGGCTGCCGGCCGGCCGTTTACCATTGTCGGCAGCCGGTCCCACGCCACCAGCGAGCTGGAAGCGTATGTGGAAAAGAAAAGACGCGAACACGGGGACTTGAATTTTATTTCCGCGGGCAGTTCATTGAAATTGTGCCGGGTGGCAGAGGGCAGTGCGGATGTGTATCCCCGGTTAGGGCCCACCATGGAATGGGACACGGCCGCCGGACACATCATTGCCGAATGCGCCGGCGCATCGGTTTTTCGCGCGGATAATGAAGAACCCCTGATCTACAACAAAGAAAATTTATTAAATCCCTGGTTTTTTGTGTCAAACGGGAAGCATTAATGTGATTTAAGGAAATGAATATGACTGATTCCATCAATGATGCGCATGGCGGCCGGCTGGTTAATCTGCTGATCGATGAAAAACGGGCCCGGCTGTTAAAAGAGATTACGTTAAACATTCCGGACATCTGCTTGAATGACCGGCAGCTTTGTGACCTGGAATTGCTGGCCACCGGCGGTTTTTCACCGCTTGCCGGATTTATGGTCCGTTCGGACTATGAATCGGTGCTGGACCGGATGCGATTGCAGGATGATACGGTTTGGCCGGTGCCTGTCTGTCTGGATGTGTCGGAATCGGTTGCGCAAAACTTGGAGGTTGGTCAGTCCGTGGCCTTAAGAGATCCGGAAGGATTTCTGCTGGGTGTTATGAATGTGGAGGATGTCTGGCCGGTGGATCGTGAAAAAGAAGCCCGCCAGGTCTATGAAACACTGGACACCAATCATCCCGGCGTGTGGTATCTGTATAATAAGTCCGGGGATTACTACGTCGGCGGCAGCATAGAGGTTATCAGTCTGCCGCTCCATTTTGATTTCAAACAGCTTCGCCTGACACCGGCGGAAGTCCGTGCCACCTATGCCAAACTCGGCTGGCATCGGATTGTGGGATTCCAGACCCGCAATCCCCTGCACCGGTTTTTATTTGAAATGACCACCCGGGCCATGCGGGAAGCACGGGCCAATCTGCTGCTGATGCCGGCCGTGGGCATGACCCGGCCGGGTGATTTTGATCATTACACCCGGGTCCGCTGCTATCAGGCGGTTTCCGGTCATTATCCGCCCAATTCCCATGTCATGTCGCTGCTGCCTCTGGCCATGCGTCTTTCCGGACCCCGCGATGCGCTCCTCGACGCCATTATTGCCAAAAATTACGGATGCTCGCATTTTATCGTCGGTCACGACCATGCCAGTCCGGGCTGTGACGGAAACGGCAACTGCTTTTATGAAAGCGACCGGGCAAGAATGCTTGCCGCGGAATTCAGCACCGAAATCGGTGTCGAGATTGTTTCCTTTGAAAAATTTGTTTATCTGCCGTTTGAAGATGAATATCATTCCATTGACGAAGTGCCCGAAGGCACCCAGACCATTTCCATGACCGGGTCGGATATCAGAAAAAGGATTCGCGAGGGCCGCCGCATTCCGGAATGGGCCACATTTGATGAAATCGTCAATGAACTCCAGAAAGCCTATCCGCCGCCCCGCAGACAGGGCTTTACGGTTTTTCTGACCGGTTTGTCCGGTGCCGGAAAATCCACAGTGGCCAAGGTGCTGTATTCCATGTTTCTGGAAATCGGGGACCGGCCGGTTACTCTGCTTGATGGGGATATTGTGCGTCAGAATCTGTCCAATGAACTCAATTTCAGCAAAGAGCACCGGGACATCAACGTCCGGCGCATCGGTTTTGTGGCCAGCGAGATCACCAAAAACCGGGGAATCGCTATTTGTGCGCCCATCGCCCCTTATGAGCATACCCGCCAGGAAATCCGGCAGGTGATCGAACAGACCGGGGGGTTTATCGAAGTCCATGTGTCCACCCCGATTGAAGAGTGTGAAAAACGGGACCGCAAAGGCATGTATGCCAAGGCGCGGGCCGGGTTGATCAAAGGCTTTACCGGTGTGGATGATCCTTACGAATCGCCGGTATCACCGGAATTGCGAATTAATACAACGGACCTGACGCCGGTGGAGGCATCTCAGGAAATTCTGCTGTTCTTAGGAAAAAAAGGATATATCTAATCATGTTTTCAGAAAAACCGACCATTGCCGTCATCGGACTGGGGTATGTGGGGCTTCCGGTAGCTGTTGAATTCGGAAAAATTTATGCCACCATTGGGTATGATTTAAAAACCAAAAGTATCGAAGCCTATAATCGTCACGTGGATCCCACGGGCGAGCTTTCCGAAGCGGAGCTGAAAGCGGCTGCCCATATTGAATATACGACTGATCCGGAAAATATTTCAAAAGCCGATTATATTATTGTGGCGGTTCCCACCCCGATTGACGATGCCCGGCAACCGGATTTGATGCCGCTGAAAAGTGCCACTGAAACTGCCGGCCGATACATGAAAAAAGGGGCGGTGGTCATCTATGAATCAACGGTGTATCCGGGAACCACGGAAGAAGTCTGTGTTCCGATTCTGGAAAAATTGTCCGGGTTGAAATGGAAACAGGATTTTAACGTGGGATATTCACCGGAACGGATCAATCCCGGTGACAAAGAACATACCCTGACCAGCATTGTCAAAATTGTTTCCGGCGATACGGACGATACTCTGGAACGCCTGGCCGGTCTTTACGGTTCCATTATTAAAGCCGGTGTGTATCGCGCGCCGGGTATCAAAACCGCGGAAGCGGCAAAGGTGATTGAAAATACCCAGCGGGATCTCAACATCGCCCTGATGAATGAACTGGCGGTCATCTTTGACAAGCTGAACATTGATACCCTTGATGTGCTTGAAGCCGCGGGAACCAAGTGGAATTTTCTTCCCTTTCGCCCCGGGCTGGTCGGCGGTCACTGCATCGGGGTGGATCCTTATTATCTGACCTATAAAGCCGAAACCGAAGGATACCATCCGGAGGTAATTCTGGCCGGCCGCCGGATAAATGACAATATGGGTAAATTCGTTGCCGAACAGACCATCAAGCTAATGGCCCGGTCCGGATTGAATATCAAGGGCGCACGGGTCGGGGTTCTCGGGCTGACATTTAAAGAAGATTGTGCGGATTTAAGAAATTCAAGGGTCATTAATATTATTGATGAATTAAAATCCTATGCCATTGAACCGATTGTTCATGACCCTCTGGCAGACGCATCCGATGCGGAAAATATTTTTAATATCAAATTAAGTGCGCTGGAAGAGTTAACGTCTCTTGATGCGGTGGTGGTCGCCGTAGGGCATAAGCTGTATCGAAATATGCCGGTTGATAAGTTGGTAAAACTATTAAATCCAAATGGTTGTATTGTAGATATTAAATCAATACTTGATGTCTCGGAAATCAAAAAATCCAGGGTCAATTACTGGCGATTATAACTTATTACTTTATTTGAATTTTTTATTTAAATAAGGTATACAGATAAAAATTCTTAAAAAAATCTCACCAAGAATCCATTACCATATACAATTTTTAGCTGTCAGGCTTATTTTAAAACCATAATTTTTTTTGCTCTTGTTCTGAAACAGTATTCACGGAACTGAACACTGATTGATTTGTTACACCCATTTGCCGTTATCTTTAAAAAATTAAGGAGGGTACATGAAAACAACGATCATGGAAGTCATGAAAAGCACGGTGGATAAGTTTGGAAGCAAAGTTGCGCTGAAGACAAAAATTGATGGTGAATGGACAGATATGACCTGGAAGCAATATTACGACCAGGTCCGGACAGCCGGCCGCGCGTTTATCGCCCTGGGCCTGGAAACGGGCAAGGGGGTCAGTATCCTGGGCAACAACTGTCCCCAGTGGTTTATCAGTGATCTGGCCGGTATCTTTGCCGGCGCGGTGCCTGGCGGGATTTATACCACCAACAGCCCGGAACAGTGCCAGTATATTGCCGAACACAGTGAAGCCAATATCGCCGTGGTGGAAAATGCGGAACAGCTGGCTAAATTTAAGCAAATCCGCGATCAGCTCCCGGATTTAAAAGCCATTGTCCTGATGAACGGGTCTGATCCGGACGAAAATGTCTATTCATGGGACCAGTTGCCGGCACTTGCCAAAAAAGTCAGCGATAAGGATCTGGAAGACCGTATTGCCTCTCAAAAACCGGATGACTGCTGTACCCTGATTTATACGTCCGGCACCACCGGCAGTCCCAAAGGGGTCATGATCAGTCACGACAATATTATCTGGACCGCCCGGCAGGTGATCAATACCATTAACGCGGGTTCTGATGACCATATCATCAGTTATCTGCCCTTGAGTCACATTGCCGAACAGGTGGTCAGCCTGCATGCCCCGTATATCATGGGGTGCACCGTATGGTTTGCGGAAAGCCTGGATAAACTGGGCGATAATCTCACCGAAGTCCATCCCACGGTTTTTGTGGGAGTTCCCCGGGTCTGGGAAAAAATTCAGGCCAAAATGATGACCGCCGGCGCCCAGAATCCGCCGTTGAAGAAAAAAATTGCCGCGTGGGCCAGAAAAAAAGGGCTTGAAGGTGGTTATGCCCTGCAAAAAGATGAGTCCATGCCGTTTCTTCATGGCCTGGCCAATAAACTGGTTTTCTCCAAAGTGCGGGAAAAACTCGGGCTGGACCGGTGCAATATTTTTGTCTCCACAGCGGCCCCGATTTCCATGGATACCCTGGAGTTCTTTTTAAGCCTGAATATTCCCATCACGGAAGTCTACGGGATGAGCGAGTGCACGGGACCGGGAACTGTTTCCTTGCCGGAACCGTTCAAGTTTGAAACCGGCTGGGCCGGTCCCCCGGTGCCCGGCACTGAAATGAAAATCGCTGAAGACGGAGAAGTCCTGATGCGCGGCCGCCATGTGTTTAAGGGATATTATAAAAATGAGGCAGCCACAAAGGAAAGCCTTGATGAAGACGGATGGCTGCATTCCGGAGATGTCGGCATCATCGATGACAGGGGATTTTTAAAGATTACGGACCGGAAAAAAGAACTGATCATTACGGCGGGTGGTGAAAATATTCCGCCCCAGGTACTCGAAGGAAAGCTCAAAGCGATCCCGGTGTTGAGCCAGGTGGTGGTCATTGGCGACAAACGCAAATATTTATCCGCTCTCTTTACGCTCGATCCGGAAAAAGTCGAATCCGCGGCCGCAGAAGCGGGCAGTCCGGCCAAAAATTCTGCTGAAGCGGCAAAATGTGAAAAATTTAATGCCTATGTCCAGGGTAAAGTGGATGAAATCAACAAGACCCTGGCCCGTGTTCAGACCATTAAAAGGTTTGTGATCCTGCCCGAGGAACTGTCCGTTGAAGGAGATGAGCTGACGCCCACCATGAAGCTGAAGCGAAGAATCGTTCATGAAAAATATGCTAAAGAAATTGAAAGCATGTATAAATAGTTTCGCTTAACTTAGGTTTGAATATCACAGGAAACCTGATTCATTGATCGTGTGCTTTTCACCCGGTTTGCCAGAGGGGAATCCGGGTGAATTTTTAAATCAGGCCTTTGGGGGAACAATGGATAATCTGCAATTTTTATCCGCCGTGCAGTTGCTCAAAGAAATTCATGAGAAGCGAATCAGCTCGCTTGAATTGCTGCATTTTTTCAAACAGAGAATCGAAGCGCTGAATCCGAAGCTTAATGCCGTGGTGGCGACGGATTTCGGTACAGCGGAGAAGCAGGCCCGGGCGGCGGACGAGGCACTGACCCGGGGGGAAATCTGGGGCCCTCTCCATGGCCTTCCCATGACGGTCAAAGATTCCATTGAGGTGAAGAAAATGCCCTGCACATCCGGATATCCCGGTTTAAAGGATCATGTTCCCTCCAAAAATGCGGATGTGGTTGAATCAATGGCTGCCGCAGGTGCAGTCATTTTCGGTAAAACCAATCTGCCGATGTTCGGTCAGGATTTTCAAAGTTTTAATGACGTGTACGGACAGACGAATAATCCCTGGGATATGGCCCGGGTACCCGGCGGGTCGTCCGGAGGGGCCGCTGCCGCACTGGCCGCCGGGTTTACAGGACTTGAAATCGGCAGCGATATTGGCGGTTCCATACGCAACCCCGCCCATTTCTGCGGCGTATACGGACATAAGCCGACATTTGACATCATTTCATTTAAGGGCCACATTCCGCCGTATCCGGGTCTGTTCCCGGGCGACTACACCATGAGTGGTGATATTGCGGTTGTTGGCCCGCTGGCCCGCAGCGCAGAAGATCTGGATCTTGTGCTGCAGATAGCTGTTGGGCCGTTAAAACCGAACCAGACGGCATGGAATTTCAAACTGCCGGCGGCCCGCAGGGAGAAGCTTGAAGATTACCGGATCGGCTTATGGCTGGATGATCCTGATTTCCCAGTGGATGCGGCAGTGGGCGACTGTATCAGCAATCTGGTTGATAAACTGGCTGCAGCGGGTGCTTCGATTACAGACAAGCACCCGGATATACGCTTCAAAGACTGTCATGATAGTTATACGAAACTGCTGGCAGCAGTCCCCAATCCCGCATTGTCAAAGGAAATTTTTGACCATTTCCAGCAGGAGGCCCCAAATCTCTCTATGGAGGATAAAAGCTTTCGTGCCCAGTTAATCCGGGGAGTTACCATGCTCTATCGGGACTGGATGGTTCTGGATTATATGCGTTTAATGATGCGTCAGAAATGGGCGGATTATTTCAGGGAATTTGATGTCCTGCTGTGTCCGGCGGTTCCGGTGACCGCTTTTGAACATGATCACAGCGATTTTTTTGAACGTACCCTGAAGGTGAACGGCATAAATCGTTCATACTATGATACGCTTTCGGCATGGGCCGGATTGACCTGTGTCTCCTATCTTCCGGCCACGGTAGCGCCTGCCGGGCAGGCTGCAAATGGCCTGCCGGTGGGAGTCCAGATTGTCGGGCCGTATCTTGAAGACCGGACCCCGATTCATTTTGCCGGTCTTATCGAAGAAATTACCGGTGGATTTCAGCCGCCTCCCGGATTTTAGCGTTAATTTTTAAACTGTTTGGAACAATTTTATGAAGGCAGAAAAACGAAGCCGGACGGCTCAAATGGCGGCAGTCATCCGCGCCCTGCATTACGCCCATGAGTTGCCGGTTGTATTTGAAGATCCGTTTGCGAGCCGCTTAGCCGGTCCGGTCTGGCATTTATTGTGCAAAAGCCGCCTGCTTTATCTCGCTGCGACACGAACCCTGTATAAATCACTTGATCCGATTCGCCGGCAGATTCTGGCAAGGGCGCGTTATGCCGAAGATAAACTGGAAGAGGCAATTGCCTCAGGGGTCCGCCAATATGTTATTGTCGGGGCGGGGCTGGATTCTTTTGCGCTGCGGAGAAACGAACTTGGCGGCAAAATTAACATTTATGAACTGGACCATCCGGCGACCCAGCAGGCAAAAAAGGCCCGGTTGAAAGAGTTAGGCTTTAGCCTGACGAAAAGTCATGAATTTGTTCCGGTTGATTTTGAAAAAGAGAGTCTGAAAGACGCACTGGACAGATCATCTTATAATAGAAATGGAAGCGTATTCTTCTCATGGCTCGGCACCGTTCACTATCTGACACCGCCGGCTGTATTTAAAACACTGGCATCAATCAAATCGTGCGCGCCGCCGGGATCGGAGCTGGTTTTTGATTATGCGGTATCGGAAAAGCACTCTTCCCATGAGAATCAACAAACCGTTAGGGATTTAAAACGCTATACACAGCGCCGGGGAGAGCCCATCGTGTCATTATTTGACCCGGATATCCTGCCCCGGAAGGTCTCAGACCTCGGGTTTGAGCTGCTGGAAAATTTTTCTCCGATGCAGCAGGCAGAAAAATACTTTAATATTAATGACGAGCGGCAAGGGTTTATGCCGGGATCATATTTTGCGCACTTTCGTTTGGTATAAATTGTGATAAATGATTTTTTGTCCGGCCGCCGGTATTGCAAAAAATCCTGGCAGAAAAGCAGGTTCCTATAACGGTTCGTCAAAAGACACGCCAAAGCCGGCATTGACCGTGCGGACAATGGTGCCGCTGACATTAAAATGCTGAAACGTTTCCGGATGCTCAATGTTCATCTTGATTCTGTCGCCAACGGCAAATTGTTTTTTTGCATCTTTGATTTCAATAAATATCCCGCCCAGACTGATATCCCGGGTGCTTCCATGATACAGCCGCTCGTTTATCGTAAACGGCACCGGCCTGAAATATTCCTTTCGGGAGAACTTCCGCTTTGTCTGGCCGCTGTATGAAATAAAATCCCCCAGCAGCTGGCATCGTTCTCCCAGAGACATGGTCATGATTAAATTAACCAGGTTGGTAGTCACGTTTGAGGCGTCGATTTTGGGAGACGGGGATTTTTTCAGCTCATTGTATTTTTCAAGCAGCTTGTCTTTATCGTTGGTTTTCATCTTCATGATGATGCTGATCAGCTGTTCGGTCACGGATGAGATATTGGTTTCGCCGGTAGCCGGTTTCGGGGAGACAGGCTTTTTGTTTGATGGGTTTTTTTCATCAAATAATTCTTTGATAGACACATCCATGGCCAAAGCGATTTTGCTCAAGACGTTTAAGCCCGTGTATTCAATTTTTTCAGAACAGGCATTCATAATCGCGATATGCGGCAAACCGGTTTTTTTGCTTAATTCGGGAATTTTCATCCCCTTTTCGGCCATCAGCTCCTTGATGTTGCTTTTTATTTTTATGGTCATACAACTCCCTGTTTACTTCATATTCCCTTGTATATTAAACAGCCTCGCCAATCAAATTCAAGTATCAGTATTTGAATGTGATGCCGCCGCGCACTTTTTCATAATAAATAATTCTTGCATCAATGGTTTCCGGTAAAGATGTTTTTGACTGGTAAGACACGGGCTTGATGGAAACCGGTTTCAGGCCGATGAAACCGTCAATGCCTCTGGATTCTTCATCCGGCCGGGCCACCCGATAGGTGGTGCTGTTCTTTTCTGCGATGGTCTTGAGGATGGATTCCTGAAACCGCAGACCGGCATAGGTTTTGGCCAAAATCAATTCCTGTATCCACTGACCGACCATTTCCCGTTCAATTTCTGCCATAGCCTGCCGCATTTTAACGATCATGGCAAATGTTTTATCCGTGGCCCGATCAATGGCATCCGGGTATTTTTCAATATACCAGCTTACCCATTGCTCATAGGAGTTGCCGGGAAATTCCTGCATCAGTTCGGACATCTGTCCCACATTCCGTGCGCGGGTGGCCTGGGAATTCTGGTTGGCCAGGTTGATCAGCTGGGTGGTGTACAGGGGAAAAATCGCCGGCGGGCCGGCGACATCGGCCATAATTTCTTTGGTGGACAGTCGAAACGACTGTTCAACGTCTTTTGCGGGTTGCTCAGCAGCCGCAGGATGAACCAGACAACCCAACAGGATCAGTGCGCATAGAACAAGAGCAGGATATTTTGTTGTCATCAGCAGTCTCCGCTTCCCTAAGTTAAGAGTTTATAATTGTGGCTGCCTTATATTCAGCAGTGCGTTGGCCAATAAGCGATGCCAGTTCCGGGTGGTCGATATTTTCTTCAATTAAACGTTCAAAAGCACTGCCAATGACCACACCGTCGGCCATGGACGCCACCGTGGCCACATCTTCGGCAGTTGAAATGCCGAATCCCACGCATACCGGCAGGTCCGTCACCGAGCGCAGAATATTCATCTGGGTCTGAATTTCAGAGGTGTCCAGGCCGTCGCTGCCGGTTACGCCGGTTTTGGACACCAGGTATAAAAAGCCCGAAGATGCGGCGGCGATTTTTGCCATCCGGTCTTTGGGTGTGGTGGGGGCCACCAGGTTAATCAAAGAAAAGTCGTTGACCGTCCAGCAGGATGTCAGCTCATCGGATTCTTCTAACGGCAGGTCCACCAGCAAAACGCCGTCTGCTCCGGCGGCAAGGGCATCCGGCTGAAAATTTTCAACTCCGTATGCCATGATCGGATTATAATAGCTGAAAATAATGATGGGAATGGATGTGAATTTGCGGATTTTGCGGATCATCTCCATGACGGTTTTCAGCGACACATGGCGTTTTAATGCCCGGGAGGACGAGCGCTGGATCACCGGCCCGTCCGCGGACGGATCGGAAAAGGGCACGCCGAGCTCTAAAATATCCATGCCGTTGTCACACATGGCGGCAATGATATCAAGGGACGTATCAATATCCGGGTCACCGGCGGTGACAAATCCCACCAGGGCCTTTTCATTGTTTTTGGCCAATGTTTCAAATGCAGTTTTCAGGCGGTTCATCGTTAGCATTCCTTTTTGACCACAGAGATCACAGAGAACACAGAGAAAATATTTTTTTGGAATTGCAGTTACCCATCTCAGTGAGCTCTGTGGTTAATAATTTTATGGTTAATTTGTTTATAAAAGCGGCCCCACAATGCCCAGGTCCTTGTCCCCGCGGCCGGACAGATTGACCAGAATAATGTCGTCTTTGGGCCGGTTTTTGGCTTCACACATGGCCGCGGCCAGCGCATGGGCGCTTTCCAGGGCGGGAATGATGCCTTCCTTGCGGCACAGAGCGGAAAATGCGTCTAAAGCCTCCTGATCGGTAATGGCCACATACTGCACCCGATTTATATCCTTGAAAAGGGAATGCTCCGGCCCCACGCCCGGATAGTCCAGGCCCGCGGAAATGGAATGGGCTTCATTGATCTGGCCGTTTTCATTCTGAAGCAGATAGGATTTGGAGCCGTGAAGCACGCCGACAGATCCGGCGCACAGGGTGGCCGCATGTTTGCCGGTATCAATGCCCGTGCCGGCAGCCTCTGCTCCAATCATTTGTACTTTTTGATCGTCAATAAACGGATAGAAAAGCCCTATGGCATTGCTGCCGCCGCCCACGCAGGCCACAAGGAGGTCGGGCAGGCGGCCGGTGAGTTCTAAAATCTGCTCCCGGGCCTCTTCCCCGATGATTTTCTGAAATTCCCGGACCATGACCGGATACGGGTGCGGCCCGGCAACGGAGCCGATCACGTAAAACGTGTCCCGAACCGCGGAAACCCAGTAGCGGAGGGCTTCATTCATGGCATCTTTTAAGGTGCCCGTGCCGGAATCCACGGGCACCACTTCGGCCCCGAGCAGTTCCATGCGCTTGACATTGGGTGCCTGGCGTGAAATATCCTCCACGCCCATGAAAATTTTGCATTCCATGCCGAAGAGTGCCGCTGTCGTGGCCGTGGCCACCCCGTGCTGGCCGGCCCCGGTTTCCGCGATCACTTTCTTTTTCCCCATCCATTTGGCCAGTAATGTCTGGCCGAGGGTGTTGTTGATTTTGTGGGCCCCGGTATGGGTGAGGTCTTCGCGTTTTAAATAGATCGAAGCCCCGCCGATGGATTCGCTCAGTCGCCGGGCATAGAAAATCGGGGTGGGGCGGCCGGTATAATTTTTAAGCAGGTGGTGCAGCTCTTTTTTAAACCGGGGGTCCGGCAGAAACCGGTTATAGGCTGCCTCCAGTTCAATTAAAGCGGGCATCAGGGTTTCGGCCACATACCGTCCGCCGTAAGGCCCGAAATGGCCGTTTTCATCCGGATATGAGCCGGTATTATACGTTTGTGAATTAAACTCGGTTTCTGGATTCATTTAAAAAATCCTCCTTAATTCTCTTTTCGGGGCACACCCCCGAACTGCTTTTATAAATTCCTGAACTTTGTACATGTCTTTTTTGCCGGGCGCATTTTCCACGCCGGAACTGACATCCACCATATCCGGCATGGCTTTTTCAATTGCCGAAGCCACATTTTCGGAAGACAGGCCTCCTGCCAGCATCATCGGGTAACGGCGGCCAAATTCCGCCGCATCTTCCCAGTTCCAGGTCATGGCATTTCCCCCCGGCAGCTCGCCCCGGGCGCACTCCACAAGATATGCGGATGCATTATAGGAAGCCACCTGAGAAACAGACGGCCGGCTTTCGATGTATAGCGCCTTGATCACGTTCAGGCCCTGATCGATAAGATCCCTGACAAGCTTGGGCGGCTCGTTTCCATGAAGCTGGATCGCGTTTAGCCGGCATTTGAAGACGGTTTCCATCAGGGAATTGAAGGGCTCATCGACAAACACGCCGACCTTTGGAAATGCTTCCGGCAGCGCATCACAAATGGTTTTTGCCTTTTCACGGGTGATATACCGGGGGCTTCGTTTAAAAAACACCAGCCCGATGGCATCCGCGCCCAGGGAGGCGCATTTCACTGCGTCTTCGGTTTTTGTCAGTCCGCATATTTTAATCTGCGGGAATTCAGGGTGTAAATAGCTCTCCATTAAATGTCGTTATCCTTGTTTATGAGTGATTGAATAAATTTCGCCGGATCAGGTGCACGGACAATACTTTCACCGATTAAGAAATGACGGATGTTTGCTTCCCGGGTCCGGATAACGTCCTCTTTGGTTTTTATGCCGCTGGCCGCCACCGGTATCTGATCCGGCCAAAGACCTTTCACCAGATTCATGGCCGTGTCAATATCCGTGTCAAATGATTTTAGATTCCGGTTGTTGATGCCGATAAGGCGGGCGCCGGTACCGGTGAGTTTTTTCACGTCATCAGGCGTATGGACTTCCACCAGAGCATCTATATTCAGTTCCGCGCAAAGTTCCAGGTAATCCTTGAGCTGATTTTTGGCAAGGATGCGCACAATCAGTAAAATGGCATCAGCCCCGATGACTGCGGATTCATAAATCTGATAAGTGGAAATGGTAAAATCTTTTCGCAGTATCGGCAAAGCGGAGGCTTCCCGCGCAGCAACCAGATCATCAATGCTTCCTTTAAACCAGTGATCTTCAGTGAGCACGGAAATCGCAGAAGCGCCGCCGCGCTCATAGGCGGCCGCAAAATCAGCTGCCACCAGGTCCGGTTTGATCAGGCCTTTGGACGGGGATGCGCGCTTGATTTCTGCGATAATATGGACGGTTTCCGCATCGCCGCTTTCCAGGGATTCGATAAACGGCCGGTGCACCAGAGATTTTTCCGCATCATTGCGAAGGCTGCTTTCAGAGCGGAAATGTTTCTGCTTTGAGAGCAGATGCTGTTTGTATTCGATGATTTGATTTAGAAAATCAGTCGCCATTATCCGTTTTCCTGTGTAAAGGCAATCAGCGCGTTGAGTTTGGCAAGGGCAGCCCCGCTGTCAATGGCTTCGGCCGCCAGCACAATACCTTCTTTGAGATCTCCGGCTTTTCCGGCTGCCACCAGGGCGGCAGCGGTATTAATTAAAATTACATCCCGTTTGGGGCCGGTTTCGCCGTTTAAAATATTTTTGGTGATTTCAGCGTTTTCTTCCGGGAAACCCCCGGCCAGATCCGCCGCATCCGCGGCCTGCCCGAAAAACTGTTCCGGCATGATATCATAGGTGCTGACCTGGTTGTCTTTGAGTTCGGAGATGCGGGTCGGGGCGCAGACGGAAATTTCATCCAATCCGTCATGGCCGTGAACCACAAAGGCGTGCCGTGTCCCCAGCAGTTTAAGGGCCCGGGCAAACATTTCGGTGAGTTCCGGTGCAAAAACGCCGAGGATCTGGCAATTGGCGGCTGCCGGATTGGTTAAGGGTCCCAGCATATTGAAAATACTGCGCAGGCCGATTTCCTTGCGTGCCGTTGCGGCAAACCGCATGGCACTGTGAAAGATCGGTGCAAACAAAAACCCGATGCCGATTTCGGCAATGGCTTCTTCCACAATTTCCGGATCCACGTCGATCTTCATGCCCAGGGCTTCGAGCACATCCGCGCTGCCGCACTGGCTGGAAATGGAGCGGTTGCCGTGTTTGGCCACGGTTACCCCGCACCCGGCCACCACAAAGGCGGTGGTGGTGGATATATTGAACGTCTTTGCACCGTCGCCGCCGGTGCCGCAGGTATCGACAATTGTCGGGGACATGGCCTCAATCCGGTGGGCTTTGCGGCGCATGGCCGTGGCGGCCCCGGCCAATTCTTCAAAGGTTTCGCCTTTGGTGGCCAACGCCCCCATAAATGCGCCGATCTGAGCATCGGTCGTATGCCCGGAAAATATTTCCATCATCATGGCCGACATTTCATTTTCGTTTAAGTTTTCCCGGTGAATAATTTTATTTAAAAGTTGTTTAAACATCCGCACTCTCCTTGTTTAAATTAACAAAATTCCGCAACAGCCGTTTTCCCACCGGGGTCATAATGGATTCCGGGTGAAACTGAATTCCTTCGGTGGGGTGGGTGCGATGCCGCAATCCCATGATCTCTCCGTCGTCGGTTTGGGCGGTAATCTCCAGACAGTCGGGCAGGGTCTCTCTGGCCACGGCTAAAGAGTGATACCGCATGGCCACAAACGGTTTGTTGATCTTGTTAAACAGGTTTTTCCCGTCCGCCGTTATCATGGAGGTTTTCCCGTGCATGATTTTCCGGGCGGAGACAATTTGTCCCCCAAATGCGGCGGCAATGGACTGGTGGCCCAGGCAGACCCCGAGAATGGGGATTTTTCCGGAAAAATGCCGGATCACGGGAATTGACAAACCGGCAGACTCCGGCGTGCCGGGACCGGGGGAGATGACAATACCGGACATATCGAGTTTTTCCAGCTCTTCAATGGAAAATACGTCATTTCGCAATACACGGATTTCTTTTCCCAGCTGCCGCAGGTACTGTACCAGATTATACGTAAATGAATCATAATTATCAATCATGACAATCATCGGATGTCTCCTTATAAACTTGTCTGTTCAATTTTTTTGCGAAGCCAGTAACTGTAGTGCTTTTTGTATGGCCATGGCCTTGTTTACGGTTTCAAGCCGCTCTTTTTCCGGGTCGGAATCATAAACAATCCCGGCCCCGGCATTAACCGTCAGGCGGCCGTTTTCAATACAGGCCGTGCGTATGGTGATGGCAAGATCCATATTGCCGTTAAAGGAAATATATCCCACCGCACCGCCATAAGGCCCCCTCGGATATTCCTCCAGCTCGGCGATTATTTCCATGGCCCGGACTTTGGGGGCCCCGGAAAGGGTGCCGGCGGGAAAGCTTGCGGACATCAGATCCCAGGCGTCGTATTCGGGTTTAATGTCACATTTGATATTGGACACCATATGCATGACATGGGAGTATCGTTCAACAATCATCAGGTCCGTTACCTGCACGGTGCCGGTTTCTGCCACCCGCCCGAGATCGTTTCGCCCGAGGTCGACGAGCATCAGATGTTCCGCCCGTTCTTTTTCATCCGCCAGCAGTTCGTCCGCCAGTGACCGGTCTTCCTGCTCGGTAGCCCCCCGCGGACGGGTTCCCGCAATGGGGCGGAGGGTGGCCACGCCGTTTTCCAGCCGGACCATGGTTTCCGGAGAAGAACCCACCAGCGTGGTCTCATCCATGTGCATGAAAAAAAGATAGGGAGACGGATTGATGTATCGCTGGGCCCGGTAAAGCGCCAGCAGGTCTTTGGGGGCATCGCAGACAAAAGGCTGGGAGATGACGGTTTGAATCACCTCGCCGGCCGTAATATAGGATTTGATTTTATCAACCTTTGAACGAAATTCGGTTTCCTCGCACAACGGTTTCATCACGTAGGCTGAATCATTTTTCACCGGCGCATCGGAAAGATTTACTGCTATTTTGGCCGCCAGCCGGTCGATTTTTTCGGACACGGATTTAAAGGCTGTTTCCGGATGGTCATGATCGTTTTTAAACGCGATGGCAACAATCATGAGCGTATTGCGGATATTATCGAAAATCAGCATTTCATCCGGCATGATAAAATGGGCCAGGGGCTTGTCTTCAGGCAATTGATTCGGAATCTCTTCAAAAAAAGAGACCGTCTCATAGGTGAGATAGCCCACCAGTCCGCCCCAGAATCTGGGCAGATCCGAAATAACCGCCGGACAATACCGTTTCATAAATTCTCTTAAAACCGGAAACGGGTCATTGTTGTGGATAATCTTTTCCCGATGACCGTTTCTGGCAATTTCAATATGAGTTTTGAAAATCCGGATATGGGTGCGGGCGGAAACGCTTAAAAAGCTGTAGCGGCCCCAGCGCTCCCCGCCTTCAACACTTTCAAACAAAAACGCCGGCGGGTTTTCCGGATATATTTTTTTCAGAACCGTTACCGGGGTGTCCATGTCCGCAAGTATCTCCCGGCACAAGGGCACCACATTGTGCTGATCAAACAAACTGCAGAATTTCTTTTGATCCGGAAACTGTCGTAAAAGCATTTTTATTCTCCTTAGTGCATGATTTCTTAAATATCGTTACAAATACCGGTATCTCTCTTATCCGCGGATTTATCCCCATAGACGCTAAGTTAACACATAGCATCATCCCTGCGAGCCTCCTCCCGTCATTCCGGGTTTCTTGTGGTACGTCAGCGCAGTCAATATCGCTGCGGGTCTCCTCCGCGTATTTCCGGCTGTTATTCTCCTCGACGTCATTCCGGCAATCTTTTAGCCGGAATCCAGAAGAGAGGGTTACCCCTCCTGTCTTTAATCAACCCCAAAAAAAAAGACCGGGGAAATCTCCCACGGTCTTTTGGTTCAAATAAAAAAACCGCGGGTTTGAAGCTGCCCACGGTCTTAAAGTCTTTATTTTATCAAACAGAAATCTATCCGTCAGCAAGCCTCGTTATGTCAGCCTGCCACCACCAGAAGCAATTTTCTGAAATTTTATTTTGTGTCTTTATATTCATTTTAACCGTTATTTAAACCATCATTGTTTTTTTATTCTCCAAAAAATAAAGAGATATGATTTTTTTGTCAAGCTGTTTTTTCTCTGTTTTTTTCTCCACTATACAAAAAGTTGCAAATATCAATATTGGCATATGCGACTTTTTCAGTGCATCAGATCGGATTCAGCTGCAGTTTTCAGGTATTTCAGCGTTTCCCGGGAATTAAACAGTTTTTCACACAGCTCGCATTTTCTGTATTTGACGATTTCACTGGATTTGAGTCCGCTATATGAGGCAATGGCAGATAGTCCCATGGTTTTAATCAGGGCAAATAAGGGGTGTTGTTCGTATTTTTTAAATAATTGATCGACTGAATGATCGTTTAAGCTGCCAAGATAAAAAAAGTCTGTCGCATCAAACCGGTTTCCGGCATCACAGCAGGCATACATCTCAAGGTCCGGGGTCAGATAGGGATTCATATCACACCGGTGTGGCGGATAATCGGTAAATACACGGGGGCGGTTAATTTTTCCGGCACGTCCGAAATACAGCAGGGGTTCGGGAAAATATTTCAATTGATGATCATGGAAAAAGTCTTCAAATTGATCATCTTCATCTGAAAAGTCGGTTACAAAAGAAATAAAATAATCCAGACCGAATTTTTTACAGCTCGCTGCGGCCGCAAGAATATGGTTACGGGATATATGCGCCTGGTGCCAGCGGCTGCAACTGAGACGTAATTGTGAAAGACCGCTGATCTTCAGTTCTGATATGATTTTATCGGCTTTATCCGGACTTTTGGCCCAGAACCCGTTGGAAACCACCCGGGAATAGATCCTGTTTTTATGGCACAGCCGGATCAGGGCAAGGATATCATTTAAAAATAAAAGCGGTTCCCCGGCCGTAAAACTGATAGCCCGGACATTGGCGGCGGACATTTCATCAATAATGCCTGTGGCCCGGCTGAATTCCATTTTGCTGTGCGTTTCATCGGCATTGGCGGCAACACAATGCCCGCATTTGATATTGCAT
Source organism: Desulfobacteraceae bacterium (assembly GCA_011390415.1). Classification (GTDB taxonomy): domain Bacteria; phylum Desulfobacterota; class Desulfobacteria; order Desulfobacterales; family Desulfosalsimonadaceae; genus SURF-3. Next base: position 2,500 of record JAABSL010000133.1, on the reverse strand, counting down.
TTTGTTGAGTATCCAAATGCTGTCTTGCGAATATAATTCATGACGTCGTTATCCTTTCTGGCTGAATTTTCTACACGTATCCAGCTCTATCCGCAAGGAATTAAACGTCATCTGTCGCCATACGGCCGTTTTTGCAGGAATTATTCTCGATACAAAGGTTGGATTTCGCATGACATTTTTTGCTGATATCTGGAGTTCTCTGAATTACTCCGAGCACAAAATGGTGTTTTTGAAATTTTGGGCCAATCGGAAAGAATCCTATTGGTAAGGTGGACAGGTGGCCAAAATTTTACGGCGAGCACAAGCTATTGTATGCACTGGAGAGAAAGCTTTTGACAGTGCATATTATTAAAAAGTGCCGCTAAACAGCCGTGCAATTTTATGGCGTCGCTTGCATCAGCTGCATTGTTGAGCCACGTACTCAGAATAAGGTTTGATTTTTTTTAGCAACGGGCTGAGGGTTCTTTCGGCAACTTCTGTATCATGGGCAACCTGGGCACGTAACCAGTATCCATTAAATAGACCAAAGAAACGACACAGCCGCAAATCGGTATCTGCGGTTATCGGTCGCTTTCCAGCGACAATCTCGCTGATACGTTGGGCTGGAACGCCAATTTCCTTGACTAATCGGTATTGACTCAGCCTCATGGGCTTCAGAAATTCTTCTAATAAAATTTCGCCCGGGGTTATGGGGTCTAATTTTTTCGTGGTAGATAATCCTCAATGGTAATCAATAATTTCGACATCTTCCGGCCCTGCATCCGTCTAACGAAAGCAGACTCGCCATTGATCGTTTATACGCATATCATGATTAACCGGGTTTTGTCAGGGTGCAGTTCAAGACCGAACTTTCCCATCCTTTCAGTTAAATTCTTCAGAAATCTGACTGCATCGTCTTTGTATTGAAACCCTACAACAGTATCATCGGCGTAACGGACAATAATCACGTCTCCGCTTGCATGTCTGTTTCTCCACTGGTTTGCCCACAGGTCTTGTGCATAGTGCAGGTAGATATTTGCCAATACCGGGGAAATCACTGACCCTTATGCGAAGTAAAATATTATGCAAAGTAAATTGCTATAAGCCTTCAGTAGCGTCCGGTTAAGAATTGAATAATTTCAATTGGATATGAGACGATACTATTTTAGTATTGTAACCGTTATCTGTCAATGCCTGATAAATCGGCATTCTTTCAAAAAGAGAGATGCTTAGTATTTGTAATATTGTGTAAAGACTCAGCTCAATTTTCAAGCGCTTTTTCATGATCGCAACCAGCACATATGTTGAGACTGCGATCCAAATTTGGGTTTTAACCGCATTCTCAGAAGTGCCATAGAAACTTTTTATTCTCAGGTGCTGTTTGATCCATTTAAAAAATATTTCCACCTGCCATCTGTAGCGGTACAGGTCTGCAATTGTAATGGCCGGTAAAGAAAACTGATTTGTCAGAAAGGTGAAAGTTCTCCCTTTTTCAACATCGAAAAATTTTATGCGACGAAGTTTATCCGGATAATCTTTGCTGCTGTTGATACCGGTAGGCACGACGATTTGATCACACCTGATATTCTGGTTTTTGTCAGCTTCGCGTGAATACAGACGGCGTAAGCCGGTATTTGTTTTCGATCGTGTTACGAATATGGCTGAACATTGATGCATATGGTAAAGCCTCTGAAAATCCAAATAAGCGCGATCCATGACATAAATAGCGCCCGGTTCCGGCATAAGATGATCAAGCGCATTGACATCGTGGACCTTACCGTCCGTGATCCAGATAAAAGCCGGGATACTGCCGCGCAGGTCCAATAATGTATGCAACTTGACAGCGGACTTGGTTTTTCTGAATCGCGCCCATGGGAACATTGAAAGGCAGAGATCAATGGTTGATGAATCCAGAGCATAAACCGTTTCCTTTAAATCAAGCCCAAAGTCGGTATCAGCATAAAGTCTGCGCGCTTCATGGATCAGAATTTGGGCAAAATCGCCGTAAATACGCCAGTCTCTTATTTCATTGGCATCGGCCAGAGTACTACGGGCAACTGATCCCCGAATACCCATATGGTAAAGCTTGCCTTGCATTGCCCTGAGGCAGCATTCGATATCGCGTAAACTTTCGCGGTAAGTCAACTGGGCAAATGCCATGCAGAGTAACTGACTATAGCATGTGAAAGAGCGAATACGATAATTACCATTATAGCGCTTGACGCATTGACGAAATTTTTTCTTTGGGAGGAAATCGATTACCTGGGAGAAAACGGTTTGGCCTTTGTTCATGGTATGGTTCCTTTCGGGGTTTTCCCGTCAGGGGACCATAAAATCATGATTTCAGCAAATTCAAATCGATCCCTTTATTTTTCGTCAGTATATTTAGTGTCTGAACGGAATTAATTATTTTTTATAATTTCAATTTCTTATTTATTTTTTTGCGCCTGAAGATTTTGCATTAAATCGTATTTAGTGCTTGACTTTAGTATTTTTCTAAATATATAATATATTGATATTT
>JAABSL010000132.1 GCA_011390415.1 Desulfobacteraceae bacterium | reverse complement strand
AAGGTCATACTTTATTATCGTCCAAGAAGATTTTAAAAAATTAATTTTCTCCATTTCATTTACCGCACTCAAACTGGTTCACCGCTGCCGCCAACATCGGCAGGTGGGCTCCGGCGTCAGGCCCGGCGTCAATGCCTTTCCTCGCAGGCGGTCCGAGGGGAGGGCACCGGTGAGGGTGCCGCAGGCCAGATAATTGGATAGGGAGCAGAACCCGACGGTGTCTCTGCCGCTATGGTTCCCCGTTTGAACGCTCTCACCACTGCCGCAAATCCCCAACCCGTAAATACCTCCCCATTTTTTTGTTTTTTTTGCACAGGAATTGAGGGGCAAAATGGTGGGGAATGAAAATAGCGGCCAAAATTATATCAGCGCCATCTTGTTGAAATTCATTCACATCGTTCCAATAATGGGTTGTGCCTGCTGCCGGGCGGTTTTTCTCCTTGTGTTATTTTGCATTATTAATTAATATCAATGCGTTGTTGGTTTCCGCCAACGTATTGAAGGTATTGATATTCTGATATTCAAAGCAGTTTTGACTGACATTTTCTCTTTTTCCAAATGCGGTTCATGAACAAAAAAGACAAATCAAAACCAGAGTTTGACGAAAAAACGCAAGATGTCCATCCGCTGGTAAAATTCAACTATATCCCCCGCATTATCGGATTTGCGGTCTATGGTGTCATACTGGCCCTGCTCTTTATTGACAGCGGCAATATTTTCCTGTGGCTGGGGATTTTTGCCCAGAGCCTCGTTTGGCCGCATCTGGCCTATTTGCATGGCAAATACAGCAGAAACGGAAGAAAAGCCGAATACAGAAATCTGTATGTTGAGGCCTTTCTGGTGGGTGCCTGGATGAACCTGGCCGCATTTGCGCTCTGGCCGTCAACGGTTTTTTTCGTGGGTGCGTCCATCAATTTTCTTTCAACCCGCGGACTGGCAGCATATCGAAGCGCCCTGCTGCTTATTGCGGGCGGAATTCTGGCTGCCGGTATTTTTAACGGATTTACGTTTGTCCCCCACTCCAGCCTCCCGGTAACCTATGCATGTATCGGGTTTCTTGTTATTTATTCATCCCTTGTGGCGTTTTTGAGCTTTCAAACGTCTAACAAACTGCGCACAAGCCGGCAGCGCACGGAAGCCATTTTTAATTCGATTCAGAGCGGTGTATTTGTAATTGATGAAAAATCCCACAAAATCATCTCCGCGAATCCCGCCGCCGCAAGAATGCTGGGGATGTCCCGGGATGATATTGAGGGGCATGTCTGTCATCAGTTTCTGTGCCCGGCCGCGGTCGGCGACTGCCCCATCAGCGACCAGAAAATGCGCATGGACAGTTCGGAACGGATTCTGCTCGATAAAGATGGCAAGGAAGTTCCGGTTCTTAAAACCGTGGTGCCGTTCATTCTGCAGGGCAGGAAGTGCCTGCTGGAGAGTTTTGTCGATATCAGTGACCGCAAGCACATGGAAGAGGAATTGCGGCGCCTGGCCCGGGCTGTGGAGCAGTCCATTGACGGTATTGCGGTTGCGGATATGTCGGGAAATATTCAGTTTGTGAACAGCGCCTGGGCAAAAATGCATGGTTACGGATCAGCGGAAGTGATTGGGGCGCACATCAGCATTTTTCACACCAGAGAGCAGCTTGCCGCGGACGTCGAGCCGTTTAATGCGCGGGTCATGAAAAATGGCAGCAACGAGGGGGAGGTGGGGCATGTGAGAAAAGACGGCACGATTTTTCCCACCTGGATGACCACAACGCTTCTGAGAGATGAAACCGGTCAGCCGGTGGGGCTTCTGGGCATTGCCCGGGATATCACGGAACGGAAGCAGGTGGAGGATGAACTGCGTGTTACCCTTGACAAGGTAGAGTCCATCAATCTGCATCTGGAAAAACAGACCGCCCTGGCAAATGAAATGGCCGTGCAGGCCGAAGCGGCGAATATTGCCAAGAGCCAGTTCCTGGCCAATATGAGTCATGAAATCCGGACTCCCATGAATGCGGTCATGGGGATGGCGTATCTTTTGTCCGACACGGAATTGACGGAGGAACAGCAGTACTTTGTAAAAACCATTCAGCAAAGCACGGATTCTCTCTTGACTGTCATCAATGACATTCTGGATTTTTCCAAAATTGAAGCCGGAAAACTGGACCTGGAAATTATCGATTTTGACATGATGACGCTTTTGGAAGAGACAAACAACATGCTGGAAATTGATGCCCGCCACAAAAACCTGAAATATCTGTGCCGGATTGATCCGGCCGTGCCGCGGCGTATTTACGGGGATCCGGGCCGGCTGCGCCAGATACTGGTGAATCTGATCGGCAATGCCATCAAGTTCACTCATCAGGGAAAAGTTGAGATCCGCGTGAACCTGGCCGGGGATGAACCGGTGCCGGATGACCGGCGGTTCATGCTTGAATTTGCCATTAAAGATACCGGCATTGGTATCTCTGCTGAAAAAATAGAAACGCTTTTTGATGCCTTTACCCAGGTGGATGCTTCCACTACCCGCCAGTTCGGCGGCACCGGTCTCGGTCTCACCATTGCCAGAAACCTGATTGAGATGATGGGGGGCCGGCTGCACATTGCCAGCAGGGAAGGAGAAGGGAGTACGTTTACATTTACGGTGAACCTGAAAAAGAAGACTCCGGCAGCCGCGGTTTTGGCTGAACCCGAACCCTTCCGCCCCGCACTGTCCGAAAAGGGCATGGCCATGCGGGAAAAACGGCCGGCCCATATCCTTGTTGCGGAGGATCTGCCGGTCAACCAGGAGGTGGTGAAGGCGTTTCTGGAATCATTTGATTTTACGGTTCATATTGTTGCAAATGGGCGGCAGGCCATCCAGGCCCTTGCCCGGAATCACTATGACCTGGTGCTCATGGATGTTCAGATGCCGGAGATGGACGGGATGGAGGCCACCCGGGTCATCCGCGATCCGGCATCCGAAGTGCTGGATCATGACGTTGCAATTATTGCATTGACCGGTCATGCCATGGAAGGGGACCGGCGCCGGTTTCATGAGGTGGGGATGAACGATTATCTGTCCAAACCCATCAAGCCGGATGCTCTCTACAAAGTGGTGATGAGAAATTTACCCGAGGGCCTGAAATAAAAGCGTTTTATGTTGACGAATCAACACTTTATCAACAAATAACGTCTGCATGGCAGGCCGGGTTTCTTACCCGGCAATTAACGGGCGCTATTTGTCGGGAATGGAATCCCGACCTACAATTTGTTCCACCGTCAACAATTAAGCTATCCGGGAGTCCAAATTTTTTCTTTTGCTACATCCCATACTCCGCCCGTTCAATGAGCTCGATCTGCATGTCCCGGTTTAAAGTGACGAAATAGGCATTGTACCCGGAGATGCGCACCAGCAGGTTCCGATAGTTTTCCGGGTGGGCCATGGCGTCTTTTAACGTTTCCGAGGTCACCACGTTCATCTGCATCTGCATGCCGCCCAGGTCAAAATAGGTTTTCACATAGGAGAACATGTCGGCCACGGTTTTTTCCCGGGGATCTTCGGCTGCCGGCACCACTTTGACGTTAAAGGCAATGTTGTTGTTGATGTTTTTCGTGTCCAGCCGGGCCACGTCCCGGATATTGTCCAGCAGGTTTTTCGAGGCATTGGGCTCCGGTGTCAGGCCCGGCGTAAAAGCCTTGCCGCGAAGCCGGCCCGAGGGCAGGGCGCCGGTGAGGGTGCCGTAAGCCACATGATTGGACATGGACCAGAACCCGACGGTGTATCTGCCGCCCCGGTAATGGGGTTTTGATCCGTAGTAATCATGGGCAAATTTTGCGATCCGGTCTGCCATGGCAACGGCCTCGTCACTGCCGGACCCGAACAGGGGCACTTTTCTGGTCACCATGGCGTGCAGGGCCGCATGGTTTTCAAAATTCTCATCCACGGCTTTTTTGAGTTCCGTTAAGGTCACTTTTTTTTCGTCATACACCAGCTTTTTGATCACCAGCAGCGAATCCGTTACATCGGCAAGACCGATCAGGGCCGCACCCGAGCTGTTGTAGCGGGCCCCGCCGATGGTCACGTCCCGGCCTTTTTCAATGCACCCATCAATAACCGATGAGAGCAGCGGCGTGGGCCGAAGCACCTGATGGGCCCGGGCCAGCATTTCATTGTACTGGATGGACTGGTCGATAATAAATTTAAACTGGGTGGTGAATGCGTTAAAAAAGTCGTCAAAGGTTTTAAATGCATTCTCTTCGACGCTTTCCGTGTCTATTCTTCCCGTGTCTATTTTTCCCGTGTCCGGGCCGAACTTCCAGTCCAGCAGGGGGTGGCGTCCGTTGTTCATGGCCATTTCCAGGGCCGCCACCATGTTCATCATCTGGAAATTGGTGTGCCCGATGTGCTTGCCGGAAAGGGTGGGTTCCACGCATCCGGTGGCGGACCAGTTGCGCAGGTCTTCTATGGGATAGTCGAATTCCGCCAGAGACGCCATGA
>JAABSL010000131.1:386-4464 GCA_011390415.1 Desulfobacteraceae bacterium | reverse complement strand
CTTCGTCTTTTCTTTCAAAAGTTGATATTTTCATGGCGATCAAGTGTTCAACTGAAACAACATAAAGCTCCGCTTCTCCGATGTTGATCTTTTCTGTCGCGGAATCGATCGCTTCTTCGAACAACCTGCTCAAATCACCTTCGTCAACGGAGTATCGGTCAATAAAATCGACGCTGATATTATCTGTCTCACTGTAAACGTTTATGCCTCCGATCGTCAGCTCTCTGATGTCATATTTCAAATTAGTTAGATGCTTTAAAACTTTCTGCCTGTCCGCTTTCTTTATGGCGGCATCCAGGTCTTTTGTGTACGCATGACCGGCCGGATCGGGCAGCCAGTACCATACCGCCAATCGGCCGATCAAAACGCATTTGATTTGTAAGTCGCTCAATATTTTCGTTGCAAAAACGGCGCTTTCTTTCGGATCGAATGTCGGCAATTCCAAAGCGTTTTTTTTCCGCTGTTTATCGCTCATCATTATCCACTTACTTGAGCTTTTTTACATCACTACCAATTATTGGATTCAGACGTTGCCCGCTGTATCAGCTGTTGCTTTTTCTCAGGCGATTGATTCCAAAGGTAATGCCTGGAATACGCCTCTTCGAGCCGTTTTTGCCCGGATTTGGAAAACCGTAACTGTATTTTCTTGCCTCTGCCCCACTTTTTGTAGACGGTCATGCTCGGAACCATGTTCAGGTCATGGGCGTGAAAGCCGATAATTCGGAGGATGCGATTCGCCTTGGACAGGCTGCCCAGGAACACGCGTTCCAGATAGGATACTTGTCCTTTGCGCCATGCATCGCGGTTTTGTTTGGTGAGATTTCCCATCTCGACCATCACCTCGACGGGGGTCACCACGTCGGATCGGGACAGGATTCTGGCGAATACGCGGACGACTTTTGGGTAGTATTTATCTTTTTGGTATGTTGATATAGTGACGGTTTTCATGCCGACGATAAGATTCACCGACTCTATGCGATGAAAATTTTTCTGAACCAAATCTCTTTTGTCGCTTTTGCTTTTTCCAAGCTGAATGTTTCACCTAATTCATTATTCATACTAAATTTCCGGTAGTCTTCATAATTCGTTGCCAATTATCATCTCATCTGCTGGATTCAACTCAGATTTCAGATATTTTGCTTGAGATGGGCTTCTATCCATTTAACATATAGATTTCATAACGATAAAAATTATATCAACCAAATGGTAAAGTTATCAAATTTCCTATCTAACATATATTCGAACTTAAAAATTGCCGATCCTGACCTTACCAACCAAGTTCTGCGTTGACAAAATATAATGAAACTGCCCTTGGTTAATTCTGGCTTGAAAGTAGGGGCTATTAGCAAAATGAATGCCCCATCCAACATTATTTTCTGGTCGACCATAAATTTCAAGGCTTCCAACCCGGGCGTGATTTGCCAATTGTTTATATGACCTCCATATCACAACATCGTTATCATCTTTTCCATAGTATTTCTTTAGGTATTCTATTTCGCCTTCGAATGACAGATTAGAAAACAGCAAGCAAAATTTAGGTTTTATTATTTTGTCTTTTAAAAAGAATTCGCAATCTAAATAACTTATAGTTTGCCACCATGATCTCGATGATTTTTTCCCAAACTTGTTACTAGGGTGAAAGAATTTAACTTCAACGCCTATAAATGATTCTGAAAATCCATGATTAATAAGATGTTTTTTAGGAAAAATCAAGAAATCTATTTTAACTTTTACACCATCGCTTATGTGCTTTCCAGGCACTTGTCGATAAAAATAGAAATCCGTTGACAGGTTGTTAATAAGCCATTCCTCTATCTCATTTTCAGAAGAAAAGGATTTGAAATCATCATATTGATCGAAAATATTGACCATTTCCCGTAACTTACGAATAAGTTCGGCTTCCAAAAAGTCTTGCTCATTTATATCGCCTGCTTTGCGAAAAAGTAGATTAATTTCATCAATCAAATTATCTCTTTTTATCTGCTTCTCACTTTTATAAACAGCAGGTGAAGGGTTTCTGTTTGTTTTTGAGTCGAACAATTTATTTTTTAAACAAGCTAAAAAGTTTTCGTATCTATCGCTTATTGTCTCATCGAAGAAGGGAACATCTGGACCGGCTTCAATCACTTCTGAAGAATTGTATTTTAAAGCATTTCCGATTTGCGCACCGCATTTTTGGCATTGCTTCACATAGTGACAACTTCCGTTTTTTTGTTTTCTTAGCCTTAATTCCCCCTCATGATCGGCCATGTCGCAATAGAGTTCGGATATTTGTTTTTCTATTCGTTCATAATCCATGGCAAAACCTAAAATCCACAAGTCGCAGGCCCATAGCCCCTCATCTACCCCTCCCCCGCAAAACCCTTAAAACCGCTTTGCTTCATAAGAACTCCGCACAAACGGCCCGCTGGCCACTTCCTCAAAGCCGATGATCAACGCGACATGCCGCCATTCCTCGAATGCTTCGGGCGACACATAGCGATCCACCGGCAGATGATCCTTTGACGGCTGAAGATATTGCCCTAATGTCCGCATCCGGCAGCCGGTTCTGTGGATGTCCTCCAGCGTTTCCCGGATCTCCGCGTCGGTCTCCCCCAACCCCAGCATCAAGCCGGATTTGGCCGGGATGTCCGGCGTCATCTCCCCCACCCGCCGCAGCAGCTCCAGGGACCAGTCGTAGACCGCCTCTGGCCGGACCGTCTCGTAGAGCCGCGGGACGGTCTCCACGTTGTGGTTGAGGACGTCGGGCCGGGCGTCCAGCACTGTTTTCAGCGCGTCGGCGTCACCCTGGAAATCGGGGATCAGGACCTCCACCCGGGCCGTCGCATCCGCCACCCCGCTGTCCTTATATTTTTCATACCGCTCCACTATTTGCTCTTTTCTATCTTCTCTTCCAGCATCCTGAGTTCCGCCAGATCCTTCTGATCCGCTTGAATCGCCTCATACTTTTTACGCTTTGCATCAAACAGCCGGTATATTTCCCTGACTTTTCCCTCCATTTCCGCTTTGCTGACGGCTCCCTTACCTTTCAACAGCGGTTTTTCGTTAAAAGCCAAGATGCGGTCCACGTTTTCGCGCCAGAACTTCATGGTGATGTCGTAACGGTTTTTGGCTCTCAGCTCGGCGGTTTCCAGGAAGATCACTACCAAACGATTTAAAGTGTCGATTTCATCTTCATCAAGGTAATTTTTGGCGATGAAAATATCCTGCTTTCGCACCACACCGCCTTTCCAGGATGTGAGCGCCATGTTGGGTTTATCCGCGTCGGCCCGATCCAGGATGATTTCGGCGGCGGTTTTTCCGGTGACGGCATAGAGCAGCTTGTTCTGGGTTTCAGCAAAAAACATCTGGGTGGCTTTGTCGGTTTTGTCGTAGTCGCTGCTCAGGGCGAACAGATCCCGGACCTTCTGGTAGAAGCGCTTTTCAGACGCCCGGATATCCCGGATACGTTCCAGCAGTTCATCAAAGTAGTCGGGCCTGCCGTCGGGATTTTTCAGGCGTTCGTCATCCATGACAAAGCCTTTGACCATGTATTCCTTCAGGTGCTGGTTGGCCCAAATTCTGAACTGGGTACCCCTTTTGCTACGGACCCTGAAACCGATGGCCAACACCATCTCCAGGGAATAGAAGGCGACATGGTAATCCTTGCCGTCGGCGGCAGTTGTTAAGAAATTCTTAACAACTGATTTTTCATTTAATTCCTTTTCTTCCAGTATGTTAGATGTGTGCATGCTGATATTGGGCACGGAGGTGTCAAAAAGTTCCGCCAACTGATTCTGGTTCATCCAGACCATGCCGTCTTTGGTATAAAGGGATACCGAGGCTTTGCCGTCCGCCGTGTTGTAAATGATAATATCCCGCCGGTCCTCGTCCATGATCATTCTCATCGTCCTTGGCGCCGGTGGCGTTGATCAGTTGAACCTTTCCCTTCCCCGAAAACCCCCTTAAACAACCGCTTCGCCTCATAAGAACTCCGCACAAACGGCCCGCTGGCCACTTCCTCAAATCCCAGCTTCAACGCGACATTCCGCCATTCATCGAATGCTTCGGGCGTTACATAACGATCCACCGGCAGATG
>JAABSL010000131.1:0-376 GCA_011390415.1 Desulfobacteraceae bacterium | reverse complement strand
CCTTGGAAGGTTGGAGATACTGCCCCAATGTCAGCATCCGGCAGCCGGCGGCGCGGATGTCTTCCAGCGTCTCCCGGATCTCCGCGTCCGTCTCCCCCAGCCCCAGCATCAACCCGGATTTGGCCGGGATGTCCGGCGTCATTTCACCCACCCGGCGCAGCAACTCCAGCGACCGGTCGTAAACCGCCTGGGGCCGGACTGCTTCGTAAAGTCGCGGGACGGTCTCCACGTTGTGGTTGAGAACGTCGGGCCGGGCCTCCAGCACCGTTTTAAGCGCGTCGGCGTCTCCCTGGAAATCGGGGATCAGGACCTCCACCAGGGCATCGGGAATCTGCTCCCGGATCGCGACGATGGTCCCGGCGAAGAGGCCCGCGCC
>JAABSL010000130.1 GCA_011390415.1 Desulfobacteraceae bacterium | reverse complement strand
CAGTTCAAATTCTTCAAATAAGATATTCCAGAAGTCTTTATATTCTTCGTCCCTGCTGATATATGCAGTTAATCCAAAGAAGCATTTTGACATGGACATCATGCTGTTGAGAATCAAGGCCTTGAAAAAGGGCACCTCCCGGTACAATTTTCTCAATTCGTCGAGACCGACATCATCGGCCAGTGCCTTCAAGGCCGTCCCAACACCGAAATACCCGGGGACATTCTGCCTGAGCTGGCTCCATGACCCCACAAACGAAATGGCTCTCAAATCCTTTAACGTCAGCTTATCCGTTTTTCCCCTTTTGGCCGGCCTGCTGCCGATATTTGCCATGCCGTAATATTTCAAGGTGCTTTTGTTCTCCAGGTATGGCAGAAACCGTTCGTGGTTCTTGAGCGCGGTATATTTTTCATGGCTCACGCGGGCCATTTGTTCGATCATCTGCCGTGATTTTTCCGGGATATCATCTCCTGTTTCGGACAGCCCGGGCGACAGACCGGCAGTCAATAACTGTTCGCAGTGATGGATGAACTGGGATCGGGTGCCGTACTGGCTGGTAATTGTCTGGCCCTGAATGGTCAACTGGATCGCATGATTGGCAATCCGCCGGCCCTGGGAGGCATAAAACTGATGCGCCTTCCCGCCGCCCCGGGCCGGCGGTCCCCCCCGGCCGTCAAAAAAGACAGCCTTGATATGATTCCGGTCACAAACGGCAGACAAAACCTCTTTGGTCTTGAAGATAGACCAGTTGGCCTGCAGATACCCGCCATCCTTTGTTCCATCGGAAAACCCCAGCATGATGGTTTGCCTGTCTCCGCGATACCGGACATGTGACCTGTATTCCGGGATATCAAACAGCGTCTGCATGATGGACCCGGCGTGCTGCATGCCGTCCATGGATTCAAACAAAGGAACGATATCGACCGGCAGTTTCCCATCTTTCCAGCCGCACCATCGCAACAGCGCAAAAACAAACAGAACTGCGAAAATATCTTCGGAATTGCTGATAATATAGCGGTTGCATCCGGCCTCGCCATTTTTTTCCTGGATGGATTTTATCTGTTCGATGGTTAGAATCGTGTCCTTGATTATCTCTTCTTCGAATTGATCCGGATGGACGGTAAAATGCTCATGAACAAGAATCGAAACCAGGTCTTTTTCTGACAGTTCGTCTAAGCTGTTTTTGATCCGCTTTTCATTTTTGAGAATCTGCGTAATGACATTTTCATGTTCAATATGATTCTGCCGGATGTCCAGCGTTGCAAAATGTGTTTTGAAAATTTTTATTTTATCGATAAAGCGCTCCAAAGATTCCATGTACATCCCGCTGAACCTTTCGCGCACCAGTTCTTTGACCCGATTCAGCCGGCCGAGCATTTTTGTGACCGATATGGTTTTCAGCGGATCAAACATGGCTGCATAGAGCTGGTCCTTCAACGCTGCAATATGATCTTCCACCTCCTTGAACGTCAGTTTCTGCTGCAACCCCTTGACTTCATGATAATAGCATTTCATCAAAGTCATGCGAAGTTCGTCGGCCACGAGAGCGGTTGTTTCAGAAGTGACAAAGGGATTGCCGTCCCGGTCTCCGCCCGGCCAGAATCCAAGCTGGATAATTTCGGGATTTTCAAAATCATCGGCCGGAATATTTTCTTTGATGTAGGTATACAAATCTCCCACAGCGTCATAATAGACACTGCGCAGAAAATAGATGATGTTCTTTGCCTCATCAAGCGGAGTCGGCTTTCTCGCATTCATGAGAGATGTCAACCCCAACTGCTGCAGGGAGAGTTCGATTTCATCAATTTTATTTTCCCGGACAAGGGATCTCAGTTTTTCAATGATATCCAGGGCCGAACGCGGGTAAAACTGGGTCGGATGCGCGGTAAATACGATGCGAACGCTGAAATCCGACATCCTTTCAACGAGGGTGGACGTGCTCTGGTAAAGGCAGGCCATATCAGTGCAATCCGTGAGCGACAAATGCTTTCCGAGTTTAAGCAGGCGATCAAATGCAGCGTCTTCCACGCTATCATAGAGGACCACCTGTCGTTCAACATATTGGATGACCCGAAACATGAAATCGATTTTTTCTTCTTCTGATTCCAGCGTCGTGTGAACCCGAAAAAACGTATCCAGTATTTCCAACGGCTCTTTGCCGGATTCAAGTCCTTTTCTGCACTCATGATTCAGAAGGGGGATGAGGTTTCCGATATTTTCGATTTTCCGAAACGGCAGGCTCAAAAACAGGCTGTTATAGATATTAAATCTGTTTTTTACGGATTTTATAAATTCTGTTTCTCTCAAAGATTTATCCACTGGCAGCCTCCGTTTTTTTGGGGGAGAATTTTTTATCACGGTCACGGCATTTGGTGCAAGCTGAATCGTTTCAAACAGTATAGCGATCCAAAATTTTAATTTTTCTGGGAATCATATGTCGCCTGAAAATATGACGTCTGAATCACCGACAAAGTTGCGAAGCGAGGTACGAGCGTAGCAGACTTTGTCGGTGTGCATGCAATGGTTAGCTGTCTTGCTTTAAGTAAGCTCTTATGTTCATTTTAAATAGCTCTTGACTATATTGATATTTCTTTTCTTTTTCTTTAAATCTTTTATCAAATTCCTTTGCCTTGTCTTGATCTAAATCAAACGCATCACTTTGCTTAATTTTCCATTTCTTATCTCCAAAGAATCCCGACTGAAGTTCAAAAACAAGTAATCCTAACGGATATTCACCATCCATATTACTTACTTGGTAATCAATTCCATTCTTAAAGCCATGTCTACAGTAATTGTGTGGATCTCCGTAAATAATAATTGCAGGTACTCCCATATTTGCTGCTAATGCTTTTGTCTTTTCAATTAATGCTGTGCCAATACCTTTCCTTTGATAATCGGGGTGAACACATAGAGGTCCAAAAGATACAGCAGGGATTTTTTCTTCATCATTATTAATTAAATACGAGCGTGTATACATAATGGAAGCAACTATTTTTCCATCTAAATCTACTACATAATCAAGCTCACTGATAAAATCATTATGTTTCCGTAGTATGTGGCATAAATAGTGTTCATTACACCCAGGAACATATAAATTCCAAAAAGCTTCCCTTGTAAGCTCTTCAACTTGGGTGTAATCGCCCTTTGTTTCTAATCGTATGTTCATATAGCGTTGTCTCCTACTTCTGTTCAGCTAACATTTATTATGCAACAGACCGGCTTCTTTTTGTCCGGAAAACAAGAATTTCTAAAAATTTCAATAATACTACCAAAAACTCCAAAAATAAGCAAAAAATACTTTTAAACCTTATTCTCAATAGGTTCTATCGGTTTCAATTTTTTATTCAGAAAATGAATTTTGTTCATTTGGTCGTTTTTTGTTCCGCTTAACGCACTTTAAGAGAAAACCATTGAATTTTTCTTTTTAATTCATGGTGTGGGTTTGCATACCAGATATTGTACTTCATCATATCAACTGCTGCTGTTAAGCAGATGAATGGATTTGATATCCATTACCTTTTTTGAGGCAGAAAGCGCCGTCCCCATGCAGACCAGGGTGGTTAAAACCAGAATGGTCATGGACATCAAAGCGTTTATCTGCCAGAGACTGTCGAAAAAATACCAGGAAATGCTAAAAGAAAACCCATAGCTGAGGAGGATGGCAAACAGGGCGGCAAAAAACCCGATACAGCCGAATTCAAGGAGGGTAATGGTCCGTATGGCCCGGAATTCTGATCCCAGCACTTTCAGCAGATTGATCTGGTTCCGGTTGTTCCAGGCTTCGTGCCGGGCAATGGAAAAAATGGAGATCAGTCCGGCGGCAATGGCAAGCCATGCCATAAACCGGACGGAAAGGGAGAGTTTGTTGGAAATCGAAAGCAGCATGTTTGCCAACTGAGTCACATCAATGACCGATATATTGGGAAATTTTTCCACGATCCTGTTTTTCAGCTGCTGACGCCTGTCCGGAGGAACCTGGGAGACAGCCGCAAGGTAGGTTTTGGGGGCATCGTTTAACACCCCATTTTGGAATAATAAAAAGAAATTGGGCTGAAAGCTGTTCCATCGGACCTTTCGGAAATTTTTAACCTGGCCTGTAAACGGGATTCCCTGGATTTCAAATTCCAGGATATCATTGAGTTCAATGCGGTTTCGGTTTGCAAAGGATTCTTCCACGGATATCTCAAACGGTATATCGGAATCCCAGCGCCAGTATTGTTTAACCAGGGGGTCTCCCTGTGAGATGGTCTCTGAGACGTCCAGTGTTTCCCGAAAGGAGAAATTATATTCCAGGCGCCGGCCCCGTCTTCGTTGGGACCGGTCAGGCCCCTGATGAAAAGGCTGGTTATTGCGTTTTAAAATTCTTCCCCGCACCATGGGAGACAGATTGGTGATCGCCCCATCGTGTTCTTCCATAAAAGAGACAAAAGGGACTTTTTGCTCCTCCTGGATATCCACCAGAAAA
>JAABSL010000129.1 GCA_011390415.1 Desulfobacteraceae bacterium | reverse complement strand
CATTTTGTTTTAACGCCGGCATAACGATAACCTCCACCTCCTCATAATCGAATCCTTCCGGAAGCATTAAATGAAGTTGGCGATTATGTATTTTTACAACCTGCCTTACTATAATGGTTTTCGTCATGGTATGGTTTCCCTGATTGTTTTTTGATGAAAAGTCTTTCATCAAAAATTACCACCATCCATAGTGACTGTCAATTGACTTGGTCTCGCAGACTGAGCAGATCCCTTGGGAACCGTGATGATCTCAACCCCTGATACAACGGTTTGAATCAAGTTTGAAAAATTTGCTCCAGCTTCTTGGATATTAATTGTTTGCGGATTCATATTGCTTTCCCCCGAATCGATGATCCAACAAACCCCGCATTCCAGATCATCGGACAGCCGCTCCCCGCACCGGCGGACCCACCCGATCCGCTTGCCCGGATTGCCCACCGCCAGGCCGTGATCCGGCACATTCCGGTTGACCACCGCGCCCGCGCCCACAAAAGCGTACCGGCCGATGGTCACGCTGGAATAGGTGATGGGTGATGGGTCAGGCATTGACGTCTCGACAATACATTATGACCGCCAAGGCGTTTTTCGGGAAATCCCGTCTACGACGCCTGGATGACGGCTCTGACCTCATCCGCTGTCTTGGCGGTCCTGAGCGCATCTTTCACCTTCCGAAGGAGGTTAATGTCCTGCACATTTTGAATGTCGCTTAACAGCCGTGCGCCCTCCGCTCCAAACCGAAGTTGAATCGCCAACTCGATGCCCTCCAGCAAACCCTGCTGAACACCCTGCTGAACACCCTGCTGAACACCCTGCTGAATGCCCTGCTGAATGCCTTTTTCCTTAATATATTGTGTAATCATAGCGGTCTCCTGATCCTCGCTGAGTTCCTGGTATATTGACTCCCGCTCTTCATCGGGTATACCGGAATATACATCAATGAATTCAGTATATTTTTCAAACATGAGTGCAGAGGTTAATTGGAAAAGGCCCGTCAATGCTTTCCGGAAAACCGCCCCCCGCTCCGATTCTTCATACGCCATCTTCGGCAACAGGATTCGGACCAGTGGATTCTTCGAATTGTAGTAGTCCCTGGCCTTAAAGTCAAACAGCTTGAGGAGCATGTATTCGAAGTGTAAAAATTGCCTTTCCCCGAACCGGTGTTCCAAATCCTTTGCCACGTCTTTCCGCCAGCGTTTACGGTCGGTGAAGAGAACCGTCGGGATCACCAGGACGTCGGGATGCGATTCCGTCATGTCGGTCACGTATCGCAGCAGTCGAAAGATGGAGAATTTCTCCTTGTCTTCCTGGAATTCCATCAGCCAGAGAATGACTTGGCGACGATCGAACCGGAAGAGAATCGGCATGTCCAGGGATAGATGAGGGTCTTTCAGTCGGTGTTTTTTAGGCTCCTGTCGGATAAACTCAATATGACGAATCGGGCCATAGGTATCCAAGACCTCTGGCAGGATCAACTCCAAGGCCTCCTTCGGGAAATCCTGGAACAGGCTTTTGAAATTCTGGTCGTGGGACTGCTTTTTCATGATCTCATTCCGATCCGCCTCACCAGCGTGGGCCGCACCTGATCCATCTTCCGGATCTCGGCCCGGCGCCCGGACCACCCCGCGCCGTCAACTCAGATGATGAAAATATTTCCAGAAAGGAATCGCTTTGACGCCGTCTATGGTTGTTTCCTGATTGTATGTGATAATGGTTTTTGAAATGGTCTGATGCGCAGCGTCCATTTTTTTTAAAGCCCTCACCTCTCTTTTCGCATTCCGATCGGTCAGTTCATAACACACCTGAACGGCTTCCAGGGTATGGTCCGCATTTTTGATGATAAAATCGCATTCAAATTTTTTATCGTAAAAATACAGGTCTTTTCCGGACTTGCAGAATTCACTGAACACCAGGTTCTCCAAAAGCGCGCCGCTTTTGGATGAAAATTGAAAGGACAGATTGAGAAACCCATTGTCAATCACATACGGTTTTTTTTTGTTGTTTTGCTGTTCCTTGAGGGACCAGGAAAACAATTTGAGTTCGAACAGCAGGTAGGCCGATTGGAGATACTGGATAAATTCTTTTGCGCTTTTGTCATGGATGCCGACGGCTCTTGCCAGGGAACCGTAGGAAAAGGGGGCGGCAATGTTTGAAATCAGATAATAACTTAATTCTTGGAAACTTTTTATATCCCGGATGGGGTTGTTCGAAACGCAATCCTTTAACAGGATGGCGTCATAATAAGACGCGATAATGTCCCGTTTGTGTTCCTCGTCACTGTCCATAATCTCCACGAAAGCGCCGTATTTTAACATGCTGTCGACGATTGACAATATCTCGGCCCGGCTTCGGACAAGCTGGAGATATGCGGTAATGCCTTTGATTTTAAGAATTTCCGAGAAACTTAAAGGATATACCATGCTGGAAAGATATCGGCCTGTCAGAAGCGTGGCAAATTCTCCGTTTAAAAGAGAAGAATTGGAACCGGTAATAAATATTTTTTCAAACGCTTCGTTGTCGTAAACGGTTTTAACGTATTTTTCCCAGCCGGAGATCGCCTGAACTTCATCTAAAAAAAGGTATTTGACTTTATTGCCGGTTAATTTTCGGGCGGTTTCTACGATTTCATAAATTTTTTCAGGTGCTTCGTTGTATTTGATGAAAAAGGGATCCTCAAGGTTGACATACAGGATTTCCAGGGGATCTTCCGATTCGATCAGCTTATTGATCAGCAGCTTAAATAATGTGGATTTACCGCTTCTTCGGATGCCCTGCAACACCTGAACATGCTTGACAGACAGATTTTGAACAAGCTTCCGGAGCAGATCCCGGGGATAAAGGCCGGAATAGGGCTGGTTCCAATGTCGATTATGCGATATCAGTATTTTTTCCATAACATAATATCCAATAATTTATAATATCGCATATTACAATACGGGATATTGCATGTCAAGAGAGATAAGACCACCGCCGCCCTATCGCTCGCTCCCCAATCCCCGATTCACTTTTCACATAACATCCCCCGCAAACCCCGCATTCCGGATCATCGGACAGCCGCTCCAGCGGGAGGGGTTATGTTTGAGGGGTGAGGGGTTATGGGTAATTCTGCCTACCATTTTGAATAATCCTCGTCATCTTCAGGGGAAAGATCAGGGAAGCTCAAATGCCCTTATGGGGTGCGAAATCTATCTCCCTGTGGCATGGGTTCACCCAATATCAGTTCCGGCTCATACTCACAGGAAAATAAGGTTTGCAAAGGAAACTTTTTAGCTGCATCCAGAATTTCAATACCGATAATTTTTCCATCTTCAGTTACATCCAGATTTACGCCTTTGGAGATTTCAACAACACCGGTCGGTTTTTCATCCGAAAGCCTGAGATAGGCCGCATCGACTTCTTTATCATAAGCGATTTTCATTTTTTACCTCTTTTTAGAGGATATGCTGTTATGATCGTTATTTGGTTTTCTTCATAAGAAAATACAACCTTAAGTGGATACCCTTGACCGCTGATTACCTGATCATCGATGATTTCGTTTTTTCCACTGGAGATGCTGTTTTTCGTTCCTAAATTTTCGATCAGTTTTTTCACGTTTGATTCGGATATATCATACAGGCTCATTCGCCTTTTGGCATGACGGCTAAATTTTATCTTAATTCCTTCCATTTTTCGTCGAGGTGGATTGTAATCCCTTTCTTAGATTTGAAAAGGGGCCGAGGGCCTATGTCAGAGGGCTGCGGTCAAAAACATTTTATGCAGCAAATTATAAAGTGTCAACTTTTGTTAGATTCAAGTTTTCAGTGCCCAGGCGGCAAGGGGGGAAACAGGGCCGAGGGCTGAGGGCCGAGGGCCGAGGAAAAACAGGGGCGATGCTTTTCAAGGATGGTATTTACTGCTGTTGAATCCGGGGTTTGACCTGATCGAATGAATTCCATTCGATAATTCTATCGCTTAAGTCCAGGAGGGTTTCGGCGTTTTTGAATCCGGATGGCCAGGATTGGAACGGATGGCCAAGATGGTGGGGTGCTATCCTGGATATCCTTCAAACATCCCGGCCATCCTGATTCAAATCAATGGTATGATATAGGTTCAAGGTGCAAGTGCCCAGGTGCAAGGTCCAAGGGCTGAGGGCTGAGGGGCGATAGGTGAAGGGCGCTGGGGGAGCCGGTTGAGGTGCTCGATATGGGGTGTGCGACATATAGCCACATGAGGGGATGACCCTCGGAAGTGCTCTTTTACAGGATTCAAGGGATGCCGTACATCGTTTCATAGTATTGCCGGTAGGAGCCGTCGAGGATTTTTCGGCACCAGGTCCGGTGGGTGAGGTACCAGTCGATGGTCTGCCGGATACCTTCTTCGAAGGTGACGGTGGGGGCCCAGCCGAGTTGGGTGCGGATCTTGGCGGCGTCGATGGCATACCGCCGGTCATGGCCGGCCCGGTCTTTCACGAATCGAATCAGGGCGCGTCTCGGTTTGC
>JAABSL010000128.1 GCA_011390415.1 Desulfobacteraceae bacterium | reverse complement strand
AACTCATCGATCCGGCCGCCGAAAAAGTGGTTTTCGAATTATCGGATTACATTCCGGCAAACAAACATAAAATGTGGAAATGGAAACTATCCAAAACCGGCATATTCAGGGCCACATTATTTATTGGCGGATCACCCAGAGATAATGTGTATTTTAAAATTATTCAATAAACGAGACTGGCAGATAAAATGAACCCGATTAAAAAATTTGATTTCACGCCGATACTGGGCTGGTCCGTATCCCGTTATGACACCTTTACAACCTGCCGCCGGCGGTATTATTATACCTACTACGCCAAATTCGATCCGGAATACAGTGCGGATAAAATCAACCGGCTCAAAAAAATGACCTCCATTCCTTTAGAAGTCGGCAATATTGTTCATGACATCATCAAAGTACTTTTGGAAAGACTCCGGAAAACCGACCAGCAGATTGACGGAAGACGATTTTACGATTATGCCCGTAAAATCACCGGGCAATACTGCCAAAAAACTTTTTCCGAAATTTATTACAACGAAATTCAACAGCTGGATATCGACGACATTTATGAATCCGTACGGCTGAATTTAAGCAACCTCTTAAACAGTCAACGGTTCATGTGGCTGCTTCAAAACGCAATCAAACATAAAGACCAGTGGGTGATCGAACCGCCCGGCTACGGACAGACGGTAATCAGGGGATTGAAAGCCTACTGTAAAGTCGACTTCCTCTTTCCGGTCGACGATGTTCTGTATATTATGGACTGGAAAACCGGCAAGGCGGACCAGACCAAGCATTCCAAACAAATGGTCGGATACAGCGCATGGGCCGCATTCCACTTTGATCATGCCCCTGAAAGAATCCGCCCCATTATCGCCTATTTAAAGCCTGATTATGCAGAAGAAACCCTCAGCGTCTCTCAATCCGACACAGACAGATTTGCAGACATCGTTGAAAATGAAACCCGCGAAATGTACGCCTATTGCGCAAACATCGAAGAGAACATTCCCAAAGAAAAATCGCTTTTTGAGAAAACCAACGTCAGCATATTCTGCGATTACTGCAATTTCAGGGAATTATGCCGGTGAGAAAAGACCGGTTGTCCGATTCGATGATCCTGAATCAAAAATCGCCTTCCATTCGGCAATGTTAAAAAACAATCCGATTATCCATTTGCCTTGCTATCTGCTTTTTCTGGATTCAGGGTCGCGGTCGCTTCGCTGCCTGAATCTGATAATCTGAAATTATTTTTTGTGATCGGTTTTAAGTTGTGCTAATAGATCGCTTGACTCTATTTGACAACAGGCCTTGATCATTCTTGGAGCCCATGCAACCGCGGGGTGTAAAATTTATTTCCGCGCGAACCCGGATTTTATGGAGGCCTAAAGGCTTCCGCTGCAAGCTTTGAATACATCGGGTGCGGTTTTATCACCGTCCGAGCCGGGAGGGCGTAAAGCCCTGCCGGCAATGGCCGAAACAATGATCCAACCCCATAAGATTTACAGGTGATGTATGCTTTCAAAAACCATTTTTGACAATGAGCGCTACATAAAAGAACAGGCCGCTGAAATCCGTCAGCGCATCAAATATTTCGGCGACAAGCTCTATCTTGAATTCGGCGGAAAACTGCTTTTTGACTATCATGCGGCCCGGGTGCTGCCCGGATACGATCCCAACATCAAAATCCGGCTGCTTCAGGAGCTCAAAGACCAGGCAGAGGTGCTCATCTGCATCTATGCCGGAGATATCGAACGCAAAAAACTGCGCGCGGATTTCGGTATCACTTATGAAACCGACATTTTAAAAATCATCGACGATCTCAAAAAATGGCAGGTTCGTGTGAGGGGGGTAATTATCACCCGGTTTGAAAAACAGCCGGCTGCCGTAATATTTAAAAACAAACTGGAACGCCGCGGCATTGACGTGTTCACCCACTATTTTACCAAAGGGTACCCCACGGACGTGGATCTGATTGTCAGCGAGGAAGGGTACGGCATCAACGACTACATTCCCACGGACGCACCGCTGGTAATAGTCACGGGTCCGGGGCCGGGCAGCGGCAAAATGGCCACCTGCCTGTCCCAGCTCTACCATGACAACCGGCGCGGCATTGGTGCGGGATATGCCAAATTCGAGACCTTTCCGGTCTGGAACCTGCCCCTCAAGCATCCGGTGAACGCGGCCTATGAAGCGGCCACCGCGGATCTGGCCGACATCAACATGATCGATCCCTTTCACCTGGAAGCATACGGCACCCAGGCCGTCAACTACAACCGGGATGTGGACATCTTTCCGGTATTGCGACGGATTCTGGAGAAAATTTCCGGAGATATCTGCTGTTACA
Source organism: Desulfobacteraceae bacterium (assembly GCA_011390415.1). GTDB lineage: Bacteria > Desulfobacterota > Desulfobacteria > Desulfobacterales > Desulfosalsimonadaceae > SURF-3. The sequence goes on along the minus strand of JAABSL010000128.1, from coordinate 2,179 downwards.
AATCTCCTACCGACATGGGCGTCAACCGGGTGGGGTTTGCCATCGTTGATGATGAAGGGGCCAAAGCCGCTGCAAAACAGGAGCTCATCCGCCGTTATCTGAGATATCAGTGCGAATATGCCCTGGGGTTAAGTGATAAAAAAACCCTTCAGCGGGCCGAACTGATCATGAAAGAATACAATCTCAGCGCCGAGGACCGTCCGGTGGTGGTGCCGGCCCGGGAGGCCGCCCTTGCCGCGGAATCAGACCCGAGACTCGGCAGCGACGGGGTGTTTTTCGGCGCCGCCCTGGAGCTCCGGGACGGAACCATTATTTCCGGCAGCAATTCTCCGCGCATGCACGGTGCATCCAGTGTCATTACCCGCGCGTTAAAACATCTGGCCGGCATTCCGAGCAAAATTCATCTCCTGCCCCAGAATATTTGCGATACCGTAACAGACCTGAAAACCCAGATTCTGGGAGAAAAAAGCATGAGCCTTGATCTTCAGGAAACCCTGATCGCCCTGGCCATCAGCGCCACCAGCAACCACACGGTGCAGCTGGCCATGGAAAAATTGAAAGAATTCCGGGGCTGCGAAATGCACATGACCCACCTGCCCTCTCCCGGCGACGAAGAAGGCATCCGCCGTCTCGGACTGAACCTGACCACGGACCCGGTCTTTATGTCCAATGATTTGTACACCATGTAGAAATCATTGCAACGCCCTGTCCATGCTTCATATCGGTCTGACGAGAATCTATAAAATAAAGAAAGTAACTTTAGCCAAACGGGCAACTCTGAATATTTTGGAACAAGTTGACATTATTAAAATAACTTATTAGAAATGTTTTTTGTCACTATATAAGATACAAAGCACAGACATCATCCAGACAGGGAGCAGACACATGAAGCGCGCCATATTAACCGACAGCACGGCGGATATTCCGGAATATATCGCAAAAGACCTGGGCATTGAAGTATTGCCCGTCAATGTAGTGCTTGACGGAAAAACTTACAAAGACGGTGTTGATATCAACATCATGGATTTTTATGACAACTATGAGAATTTCGATTCCATGCACACGGAAGCCATTCCCTATCAGGACTATGCGCTGAAATTCATGCAGCTCACTGCCAAATGCGAAGAGCTGATCATCATTCACTGCTCGTCCGCTTTAAGCGATAACTACAAAGTCGCATTGCAGGTCAGCAAAGAATTTTCATCCCATAAGTGCAAAGTGGAAATCATCGACTCCCGTTCCTGCAGCATGGGATTCGGCGTGGCCGTCATCGAGGCGGCAAAAGACCTCAAAAAAGGCCGGGAATTCGGCAGCGTGGTGTACAATCTCAACCGGGTCCTTTCCCGGACCACGTCCTATCTGGCCATTCCCACGCTTAAATATTTAAAGAAGCGGAAAAAAATCGGCGGATTCAAAGCCCTGTTGGGCGTCACCCTGGGCGCAAAACCGGTGCTGGGATTTGAAGACGGCAAACTGGTGGTCAAAACCCGCCTTTTCGGGAAACAGCCGAACATGATCCTTTCCATGCTGGATATCATCAAAAAAGAAATCGGCTCCCATCCCATTAACTTGGCCATTGCCCATGGCCGGGATTTAAATTTAGTGAACGGACTGCGGGGCGTGTTTGAAGAAAATTTTGACTGCCGTGACATTTTCCGGACCTATTTCGGGCCGTCCATCGGCATTAATGCCGGCCCGGAGGCTATCGGGGTTATGTTTTATAAGCATGAAAATTAATGTTGTTAAGTTTGAATTCTCTTAACTCACAACTGCAGGAACTTGTCGATCTGGCAATTGCCGCCGGTGCGACCCGGGCTGCGGTCATTTCCGCTGATGATATTTCAGCAGAAAAAGAACTTGCAGAACTTTGCCGCAACCCGAAATGCGAGAATTACGGCCTGTCCCGAAGCTGTCCGCCCCACGTATCCGGTCCGGACGGGTTTAAAAAATATTTAAATGACAAAAACCATGCCCTTTTGGTGCGCATTGATCTTTCAACTTCTGTTCTTTTTTCCGATCAACGCACAGAGATCATGCGTCTGCTCCATGAAATTGTGTCCCATGTTGAAAAATCGGCCATTGAAATGGGGTTTACCGATTCAAAAGCATTTGCCGGAAGTTCATGTAAGAAAATTTTTTGCAGAAAATATCAGAATTGCAGCGCCCTGTCCGATACCGG
>JAABSL010000127.1 GCA_011390415.1 Desulfobacteraceae bacterium | reverse complement strand
CCTGCCAGTGCGGGTTTGCCATCTGCCAGACGTGCATGAATGAAAACCTCTGGGGCATGTCCTGCAACGGCATTACCTGGGACTGCCCGGACTGCGGGGCACAAAACGGGTTTGGAAATCAATAGCCGTTGAAGTCCAGACCGAAAAAATCAACCGCGTTTTTAAAGGTTATTTTTTCCAGCACATCGTGGGAGATATCGGACGTTTTCAGTTCCTTGAGCTCCCGGTCCCATGGATACGGGATATTCGGAAAATCAGAACCATACATAATCCGGTCGGACCGGTAGCGGCCCAGGTCAATTTTTTCCTCAAGGGGAAAATAATCCGCTAAGACCATGGTGGTGTCCAGCCACAGATTGTCATATTTTTCAATCAGTTTTCGGTAAGCCGATGTCTCATCAAATCCCAGATGGGGCACACAGATGTTAAGACCCGGAAAATCCTTTAAAATCCGCTCCAGTTTCTGTGCACTGCAGAGCTGATAAGGATCGCAGCTGTAGGCAGGGCTTTTCGGCTCGCGGCCCACGTGCATGACTGCCGGTTTTTTGTTGATCCGGCAGCATTCATACAGGCAGTTCATATGATCCGCATTCATGTCAAAGCACTGGACATGGGCGTGCAGTTTCATCCCGCCCAGTCCGGCATCAAAGGCTTCCTGTAAAATGGTTTCCGCATTCTCTTCGCCGGGAAATACAGTGGCCATGCCCGTTACTTGATTTTTGTAGGCGGCGCATTTGTGCGCCATATAGTGATTCAGGCGTCTGGCAATTCCGGGTTTATGGGCATACTGGAGCGCGATGATATGGCTGATGCCGTGTGCCAGCAAAAAATCAAATATTTCAGAAGATGTTTTTTGATACCGGATGTGCCAGGCATGGGAGTCAAACCATTTCCATATGGCAGAGAAAATGTTGCCCGGGAAAATATGCACATGGGCATCAATGACCGGCGGGAGACCGGCCGGAACCATTGACCCTTCCTGTTCATCGGATGACGGCATTTTTGATTTTAACATGGCAGATTCAATAATGGTATCTGGGTTGAGCAATTACGATTGCATTCTTTTTTTATTGTATGTGCATTGAATATGGCACAACAATTTCATTGTCAATTCTATTCGATTTATGATTTTGCAGGGCAATAATATCGATTCAGACAAAAGAAAGTTGACTTCAGGCCGGTAATTTGTGACGTAAAAGTAGTATGGTTTGGCTTCGAAAAAACTTTGGCACGCTCCGACGGGCTTGCCGCCATATCCTGCAACAGACAGCTGATTTTATTTGCGCATCATAGGGGAAGATATCAAAGGAGGCCGCCCATGGTCCGGATGCACGTGGATGATGTGAATTTGAAACGGATTTTTTATATTCTGGGCCTGCTGGGATGCATTGTTCTGGGGTTTATCGCCGTGGGACTTTTGAAAACGCCTTTTGAATCCCTTTTTTCACTGCTTTCCCCGTTTTTGCTGGCCCTGATCCTGGCGTATGTGATTTCGCCGGTGGTGAGTTTTCTGCAAAAAAAGCTGCGCCTCGGGCGGGTGGCCGTTACGCTGCTGGTCTTTTTTCTGATTCTGCTGGCATTTTTTATCGTGCTGGCGATCCTGATTCCGGTGATTCTCAGCCAGACCATCGCCCTGGTGGAAACGCTTCGGGAAGTCCTCCCCAAATGGATGCAGGCAATTTCTGCAAATCCGTCTTTTAATATTGATCCGGACCTTGTAAAAACCATTGAAAAACGGATTGAGAATATCCAGATCGATTATGAAGCCATTGCCGGTTCGATGCTGCCGGTGGTCGGGAAGGCCACTTCCGGCGGAATTTCAACCGTCGGTCAGATTTCCATGACCGTTTTTCGCGGCATCCGATCCATCGTCGGCTTTGGTGCTTTTTTTGTTTTTGTGGCAATTCTCAATTTTTACCTGATTCTGGACTGGGACCGTGTCGGCCCGTTTTTGCGCCAGGCCACCCCGCTGAAATACCGGGACCGTATGTTTGATATTCTGGAAAAAATGGACAATGCCGTTGGCGGATTTTTGCGGGGCCAGCTCACGGTATCGTTTCTGGTGGGCCTTATGTTTGCCGTCGGTCTGTTTTTCAGCGGATTGATCGGCTTTCCGGCCCTGACGAAATTTGCCATCCTGATCGGTGTGGCAGCGGGCATCGGCGGATTTATTCCCTATCTGGGGCCCATCATCGGGGTGACCCCGGCCCTTTTGATTGTTCTGCTCAGCGGCGCGCCGGAATGGAAAACCAAGCTCATCGGTGGTCTTGTGGTGGGCGGCATATTTGTCGCCATTCAGGCCATTGAAGGAATGGTGCTTCAGCCCCGTATTCTGGGCAAGGGGGCCGGACTGCACCCTTTGGCCATTATGCTGGCCCTGGCGGCCGGATCATGGTTCGGCATTACCGGCATGATTGCGGCCGTTCCCGTGGCCTGTATCATCCGGGTGCTTTTAATCGAGTTTTACTGGACGCCGCTGCAGCAGAATGCTGAAACGGCGCAATTGGCTTAAAATATTAAAATTCAGGAGCAAATATGTCTTCTTCCAAAAAAGATTCCGTCCCAAAAAAAAAGAATCTGAAAAAGAAAGTTCAGGGACCGGTCTGTTATAATCCCAGAACCGGCATGGGGCTTGAGGATGTCAAACAGGATCTGGCGGAAAACATGTTATATGTTCTGGGAAAACCGCCGGAACTGGCGACGCCGCATGACTGCTACAAGGCGGTTGCCTACAGTGTCCGTAACCGCATGATGAAGCGCTGGATTTCTTCCGTAGAGGATTTTTTAAATTCAAAGGATAAGGCCGTCTGCTATTTTTCCGCTGAATTTCTTATCGGCCCCCAGCTTTACCGGAATCTGATCAACCTGGATATGTATGATACGATGAAGCAGGCGGTCAAAGAATTTAATCTGGACATAAAGAACATTATTGAAGAGGAACAGGAACCGGGGCTGGGCAACGGCGGGCTGGGCCGTCTGGCCGCCTGTTACATGGAATCTCTGGCCACCCTCGGCGTCAATGCGGTCGGTTACGGCATCCGGTATGAACACGGCATGTTTCATCAGACATTTGATGACGGATGGCAGGTGGAGCTGACCGACAACTGGCTCCAGATGGGCAATCCCTGGGAAATTCCCCGGCCGGACCGGACATATGAGGTCCATTTCGGCGGGCATACTGAAATGTATGCCGGTACAGACGGCTGCGAGCGCGTGCGCTGGATACCCGGCAGAACCGTCAAGGGCATGGCGTATGATCTTCCCATGCTGGGATACCGGTCTCAGACCGCGTGCATGCTGCGGCTGTGGAAAGCCGAAGCCACCGAATCCTTTGATTTCCAGGATTTCAATACCGGTGATTATTATGGTGCCGTGGAAAGCAAGGTGGCGGCGGAAAACATCACCAAGGTGCTTTATCCCAATGATCAGCAGGTTCAGGGCCGGCGGCTGCGTCTGGAACAGCAGTTCTTTTTTGTTTCCTGCTCTCTCCAGAACATGATTGACATGCATCTGGTCAAGGAAAAAAATCTGGATAATTTTCACCAGACCTATGCGGCCCAGCTCAACGACACCCATCCCGCCATTGCCATTGCCGAACTCATGCGCCTTTTTGTAGACATTCATTTCATGGACTGGGAAAAAGCCTGGCACATCACCCGGAATACCTTTTCCTATACCAATCACACCCTGCTGCCCGAAGCCCTGGAAAAATGGTCCCTTCCGCTGTTTTCAAGTGTTCTGCCCCGACATCTGGAAATTATTTATGAGATCAACCAGCGATTCTTAGATGATGTGAAAAAGAATTTTCCCCAGCATACGGATCGGATCGGAGAACTCTCTCTGATCGAGGAAGCCGGTGAAAAATATGTCCGCATGGCCAATCTGGCCTGTGTCGGCAGCCATGCGATCAACGGCGTGGCACAGCTTCATACCCAATTGCTGAAAGAACGCACCTTGAATGCGTTTTATACGCTGACCCCTGATAAATTCAGCAACAAGACCAACGGCGTCACCCCCCGCCGGTGGGTCGCCCTTTGCAATCCGCGGCTCACCCGTCTGCTCAACGAATGGATCGGAGACGGCTGGCTCAAGAATATGGAAGAACTCCGGAAACTGGAAGAATACATCGATGACGAAGAATTTCTTTCCCAGTGGTGGCTGGTCAAGCAGAACAACAAGCGGCAGCAGGCGGAATACGTCTTTAACAAGACCGGGGTGAACCTGAATTCCGATTCCCTGTTTGACGTGCAGGTCAAACGGATACATGAATACAAGCGGCAGCATTTAAATATTTTGCACATTCTCACCCTGTATAACCGGATCAAGCAAAATCCGGCCATGGAAGTCACGCCGCGCACCTTTGTCTTCGGCGGCAAGGCCGCCCCCGGGTATTATATGGCCAAGCTGATCATCAAGCTCATCAATTCCGTGGCGGAGGTCGTGAATACGGACCCGGATGTGGCGGAAAGACTTAAGATCGTGTTTGTCCGGAATTTTAACGTCAAACTCGGCCACCGGGTTTATCCGCCCGCAGACCTGT
>JAABSL010000126.1 GCA_011390415.1 Desulfobacteraceae bacterium | reverse complement strand
ACTGATCGTCTCAAGTTCTTTGCTCTGAGGATGATCTTTAATATGGGTCATCAGGGGCATTTGTTTTTGGTGTTTTTCGCGCATTTTGTGCTGGTTCCTTTTTTTGTTTTTTGTAGTTATTCTGGTTGTTTGTGGAAACATCAGCTTACTACAAAGTCCAAGAAAATACCAGCATAAAATGCGTTTTTATTATTTTTTACAATTAGTTATAACCTTGGACGGACACTACCTAATTCTTTCGATCTAATTTTTATCTCATACCTTTGATGTAAGCATTCGTCTGAAATTCTTGTAGGTAAATATACTATCCAAGTATTTATAAACTTAAATTGCGAGCATATCATGTTAATATCGCAAATAAATTTCATACCATGCTCGCTATAAAACCCTGTTCACCTGTCCGCCTTGCCAATAGAAGTCCTGCCGATTAACCCAAAAATTCAAAAACAACATTTTGTAATCGTTGTAATTAAGTAATTAAGGAAACTTCAGATATCAGCAAGAAACGCCAGGCCGATTTCAACCTGTGGTCGAGAGAATAACATCATGATAGAGTTTCCCGGAGGAAACTCCTGCTTGAAATGCATAAGATAGCGGACCTGCTGGAAAACTGTCTGCGGTTCAACTCTCAATCGCAAGCAAAAATCCGCTGGCAATTTATCTTTTCTTTGTTCCGGATCCTTGTTTTACCAGTCAACAAAAACCCCGCTTGTGAAATGGATAACCAGACTCTCTGAAAAGCGGCAAGACCATTTTAACAACCGGGGATAATTTGAAACAACAGGCTTTCACTGATTTTATAATGATATGCAATAATAAACGCTGAATCTTACTCGCTGGTTTCAGTTAAATCGTCAGCTTCGGCATCTGATTCTTCAGCGGCCGCCTCTGTTTCAGATTCAATCTTTTCAAGCTTTTTCTGACGTTTTTCTTCTTTCTTTTTTTGTTTGGCCAGTTCTTTTTGACGTTTTGCAAATGAATAATTGGGTTTTCCCATCGGCTTTCCTTTCCCATGCGCTGGCAGCCTGATCCATCACGGATGAGGGATAAACAAATGATACTGCCGGGCATGATTGCTATTTCTTAATAAATGAAAATTAAAAAAGGCATCTTCTGTTCATAACAGAAGATGCCTTTATTTACTTTAGAAATCTTTTTTAGACGGCAGTCACATTGACCGCGGAAGGACCTTTCGGGCCTTGCTCGACGTCTAATGTTACACTTGCGCCGTCTTCAAGATTTTTAAAACCGGTCGAATTAATTGCGCTGAAATGAACAAATACATCTGTTCCGTTTTCCAGTTCAATAAATCCGAAACCTTTACGTTCGTTAAACCATTTTACAGTTCCGTTTTCCATAATATCATCCTCCTTTCGTTTAATTTCAACGTTACAAACTGAAGGATGACAACTGAAAAAACAGATAATTCCGACAGAAAGAAACTCACCCGCATATTTACAGCAGGGTTTAATTGAACCAATAAAATAACCATAATAATCCATAATAGCAAGGGAAATAATAATTTAAAAAAAAACTTTCCGATGCTTGAAGTTAATGATAACATGTTTATCATAATTAAAGAACAACACTCGATTGCTTTTCGGCTGATTTATACTGCACATTGTATACAAACCGACACCAGATCTGAAATTCATATGGCTGATGATCTTTTGTTTTGGCCCTGATTTTTTTTAAAATTTTACAAAACGAAACACTTAAACCACAAAATGCAACCCTTGCATGAGTGACCATACCGGATACAACAGAATGGTTTAGCCGGTAACCGTAAAATGAAATTTTAAAACTTTAAGGAGGATGCCATGGATGTAATGGATTACTGCAACAATGTCGGAATCGAATTAACCGCCTGGAAAGCCAAACTGTATGACATGATACGGAAAATTGACACACTCCCATCCGGCGACAAGGAAAAGATGCTCGGCAGCGTCGGAGATCTCCACAATGTGGTCACCGAGTTGGAAGACCGGATTAATTCATTGAAAAACGAATGTCCTACCGAATGGTCTCCTCAGAAAAAGGAGATTGACGACGCGCACGTTGACATGCGTTCAAAATATGAGTCGGCAATGGAAGCCATTGGAAAAGGCGCACCGGTGTCTGTGCCCGGTTAACTTTTTTTTTGGGTTTTTTGGGAATTCGTTTAGCCGATAACCCAACTGTTCTTAACAGGCCGGTAAATGTTTGTTTTGAAAAAATGCATTTACCGGCCTGAACCATTTTATCCCGCTCGTCCGTTCTACCGGTGCAGGCCATCATAGCGGAAGACATGATGACGAAAAACCGGGCGGAGTTATTTTCTTTTCAGCATCAATCGGTTTTCAGGCAATTTTCAAACAAAAGTTTTCAATAATCCGGCGCGCTTCAACCGTCCGGACCTGCTTTATAAGCCCATACAATCTCCGGCAATCGTTGATGGAAAGGTTTTTGACCATCCGGATACAGGCCATTTCATCCGTTATGTGAAAAAACGCGTCGCCCTTTTCTGTGTTTTCTTCCTTATGAATTATTTTGGAATAGATGATCGACCGTGCGGCCAGAAGTGTTTCCAGTTCAATGTCTTCCTTTCGCGGATGAAAAATATAAAACAAAGTCAATTGGTCACCCGGGCTGTAAAGGTGCTGACGGGGCCCGGCGTTTTTTGTTACCAGGCGATCCAGAAAAACCGGCTTCACCCGGTAGGAATGCGACAAAAGCGTACGAAGTTTGCGCCACAAAAAAAAATGGATGATGCCGGCTTCCACATAGATGGAAGCGTATGGATCAGCCTGCCGGGCAATCTCCTGGGCACGCAGGGAATCCCGCAGCCGAAAGCGTGCGGCGTCTGCTTTGGCAAATTGCCTGACAGCTTCAACGACTGAGCCAAAGGAGCCGGAAGCCGCTTTTTTATAAAAGTTTAAGAGTGCGCCGGTGGCCTGCCGTTCTGAAATAAAAACATAATATGGCAGAGTACCGGTTTTCAGGTCATCCGGCGTGTTGCCCCGGGCAAAAAAATCGTGGATGGAAAGCAGGACTTCATAAAACGGTTCTGCCTGAATCAATTGTTTGCCTGCGGCATGGAGCTGTCTTTCCAGGTCGCACATCTGCCGGCTGAACGCAGGGTATTCCAGATCCTGCGGCATCAGATAATCAGCCACACTGACCGCGCCGGTGAGCATTTTTTCAAAGTCCGGCGCGGGCGGTTCTTCCAGAAAAATCGCCTCATGTCTTTCCATGAGTTCGGCCGTCTTTGCAACCATTTCCGGGCGGTGAATGGAAAAACCGACATGGATGTGCTTCATTTTTTCAGACTCCGAATTTACAGCCTTCAATCGCGTTTATCAAAAAAGTGGGGTATGATGAAATCTTCACCCCTAATCCGATATATTTATTGCATTTTTGCATTAAAATACTAAATTAATAAAAGATGCATTCAGTTTCGCAGAATCGGAAAGGCGGTTAACAGGGTTCCGTTTCCGGTGAGCGTTTGTTTCATGAACGATTTTACACCACTGGCCGATAAATGCAAATCAACCGAACAGGCAATGGATGAAACCATGAAGGAGAAGTCGCACAAAAAAGAATATTGGGATGCGTTAACCCGGCTGATGGCCTCCCAGAACCTGGCGGTGCTGGCAACCCATAATCACGGGCAGCCGTATACGAGCCTCGTGGCCTTTGCCGGTTCAAAGGATTTGCAAGCCCTCTGGTTCGTCACCGGCCAGGCCACCCGGAAATATGCCAATCTGAAAGATGATCCCCGGGCGGCCATGATGATTGACAACCGCTCCAATGCGCCGGCAGACATTGCAGACGCCATGGCAGTTACGGCCACCGGCACCACTGACATGGTTTCCGAGAATGAGCAGATTGCACTTTTAAAAATTTATCTGCAAAAGCATCCCCACCTTGCCGAATTTACAAAATCTCCCTCCACCCGGCTGATCCGGTTAAACGTATTCTGTTATTATGTCGTCAACCGGTTTCAGAACGTTGTGGAACTCCACATGAGGACATGATGCTGATCAGGACCCTTGACCAAATCAACCCATCCGATCAGCAGATTGCCGGCGGAAAAAGCCGGGCGCTGGCACATTTGCATCAAAACGGCTTTCCGGTTCCCCGAGCGGTCTGCATTACCACCGATGCCTATGACACCTTTATTTCATCAACCGGCCTGCGCACGCGGATCCAGATGGAAATCAGCCGCAAGGACTTTTCCCAGATGCGGTGGGAGGAAATCTGGGATGCGGCCCTGCGGATCCGGAATTTTTTTCTCAAAACTCCCATGCCCCCTGCCCTGGATGATTCGCTGCGAAAAGGATTGGTGCCGGTTTTTGAAAATTTGATGGTTGCCGTAAGGTCTTCCGCCCCCGGGGAAGATGACCGGGGCTCCTCATTTGCCGGCCTGCATGAATCGTTTGTAAATATTTCCGGAATTGACGCCGTCATCGACCATGTACGCCTGGTCTGGGCGTCTTTGTGGTCGGATGCCGCCATGCTCTATAGAAAAGAGATCGGGCTGGATGTGAACCAGAGCAAAATGGCGGTCCTTGTCC
>JAABSL010000125.1 GCA_011390415.1 Desulfobacteraceae bacterium | reverse complement strand
CAAAGATATCTGCCGGGTATCGGTTACGGGTATCTCAGTCGCCGGTTTTGTCAGGTCTGCAGGCGGCAAATCATCGGTTTTTTGAACAGTTTTAATCTCAGCTTTCGATTCCGGATGTTCGGGCTCGGACTTTTTTGTTTCAGCAATGGTTTTTTTCTCAATCACCGGTGCAACTTTCTCCGTTGCAACTTTCTCCGTTGCGACTTTAGTCGGTGTATCTTTTTTTTGTATGTGTTTGTCTGTTTCTGCCAGATCCGTTTTGCTTGCAGAAGCTGATTTTTTAACCGTATCAGTGCTTTTTGGTCCAATCACTTCATCTTTTTGGGAACCATCTGCTCTATGACGGTCCGCAATCTTATCTGCTGTCAGTTTTGGAATGCTTGTTTTACGCGGTTCTTTTTTTACGGTTCCGGGTTCTTTGACCGGCTTGGAAGATACTTCCGGCTTTGATTCAGTCTTTTCCGGCAGCGCTTTTGCCGTTGGTTTTTCCGGGTCCGTATCCGGCAACGCCGGTTTTTTGTCGATTGTTTTATCGGCATTTCTGTTGATGACTATTTTTTGGCTTTTATGAGATATACTTCCGGCGGCCGGTTCGATATCCGGTTGGCCATCTGGTTTGCCCTCCGGTTCGGCGACCGGTCTGCCATCCGGGGTTTGGGCAATTTTTGCTTGCGCATCCGGAGCAGGTGCCTGGGCCGGTGTTGTAACTACCGCTGGTGCAGTCCTGGGTTTTTTAACCAAAGGAGTTTCTGAAGCAGCGACCGGGGGAGCAGCAGGGGGGAGACTTTTTTTTTCAGCGGCAGCCGGCAGTGGCGTGTCGGTTTTGGGTACAATTGCTTTTTCAGTTGCTGCCTGGCGGGGAACCTTTTTTTCAAGGGGCTGGATTTCCATTTTTCCTGAAAGGCTTTCAATTTCGGAATACGCCTCTAACTGGGAGCGGTATTTCACCGGAACGGAATAGATGTTGTCCGTCAGCCGTGTAATTCCGTTTTGATCTTTATATTGATACAGCTCCGACCCTGCGGGAACGGCAGCCGCAAAAAAAAGAACACCGGTAATAATCATTTTAAAATATCTTGGCATTGACCTCTTCCCCTTGTATGTGCAAAATAGATATACCCAAGTTGAGCGTTTCAAGGTATATGCGCAGCCACGACAATCGCTCAACTTAGGATAAACTTTTTATCATAAATTTTGATGAATATAAAGCTTTGACTGAGGAATTGCAAATGAATCGGGCAGCACCTGTTTTTCTCGTTTTTTTAATAATTTTCTGTGCGTCGTGTGCCCAAAAGGAAGGGCGAAGCCTTTTGTTCTGGCAGGCAAGTCCGGAGCAGCGTCTGTTTGAGCAGGCGGAACAACAGTATGCGGCAGGGCACTACAATGAAGCGCTCGTGCTTTACCAGGAGTACCTGTCGCAGTTTCCGGATACGGACCTGACGCCTGCCGCGCTTTTGAAAATGGGAATGATCCGCGCTGATCTGGAACAATACGAAGAAGCCCTGCGCATATTCAGCCGCGTGCTGGAATTATATCCAAAAACACTTTATGCCGTAGAAGCGGATATCGGTAAACTGGCGGTATATTATAAAACAGGGGAATATCAGCAGGTCACCGTATATACGGGAAATGTTCTGGCCAAACCCCTGTCCCGGGAGCAGTTGATTCGTGTCAATTTTATTGTCGGTGACTCCTATCTGGCCATTAAATCTCCCATAGACGCCTATTATGCCTATTTGAGCGCGTTCCGGGCCGCAAAGGCAGATGAGAAGAGAAAAGTGATCCCCAGGCTGCAGACAGCGCTTGCTTTGATGGACCCGTCCGATCTGACCAAAGAGCTGGAAAAACTGGAAGGCCGACCGCCCGCCGGTTATCTGCTGTACCAGCTGGGCATTGCGTATATGGATGCCGGGATTGCCGGGGAAGCGGTGACCACGTTTTCCTCTTTCCTTGAAGAATTTCCGTCCCATGAGTATGCCGGGCAGGCCCAAAAATTTATTGCAGACCTTGAAGCGTCTGCCATCACCGACCGGCACCTGATCGGATGCCTGCTGCCGCTGACCGGCAAATATGAAAAGTTCGGCCAGCAGGCCCTTGAAGGCATTGAGTTCGCCCTGTCGGAGTTTGCCCGCAGCCGGGGAATTTATTCCATTCGTCTGTTGATCAAAGACACGGCATCGGATTCGGCAATGGCCCGCCAGGGACTGTTTGAGCTGGCGGAAAACAATGTCTCCGCCGTTATCGGCCCCATTGCAACGGTTGAGGATGTGTCCGTTCAGGCCCAGGAGTTGCGCATTCCCATGATTGTCCTGACCCAGAAACCTGGGATAACCGGGGCCGGGGATTATATTTTCAGAAATTTTCTGACCCCCGGGATGCAGATCAAAACCCTGGTCTCCTATGTGGCCGAATCCCTGGATGCAAAGCGGTTTGCCATACTGTATCCGGCAGAAAGCTATGGGGATATCTATATGAATTTATTCTGGGATGAAGTGCTGGCCACCGGCGGCAGGGTGGTGGGGGTGGAAGCATATGACCCTGCAAAAACGGACTTTGCGGATACCATCAAAAAACTGGTGGGGCTTTATTATGATATTCCGGAAGACCTGGTGGAAGAGCCGTTCACAACGCCGATGGTCTTTAATGAAAGTGCTTATCCGGCAGCGCCGATGGCGCCGGATGTGTCTGATATTTTAACGGTCTATGATGCCGGGGCGTGGGATGATGAACTGCTTGAATTGTTGATGTTAACGCAGCAGGCAGCGGAAAAGAAACAGGCGGAAGAAGCAGACCCTGAACCGATTGTTGATTTTGATGCCGTGTTTATTCCGGACTCGCCGAACAAAGCCGGATTGATTCTGCCCCAGCTGGCATACTATGATATCAATGACGTGCGGCTGCTGGGAACCAATCTGTGGCATTCGGATAAATTAATCGATATGGCGAAATATCATATCCAGGGCGCCATCGTGCCGGAAGGATTTTTTGAAGAAAGCCGCGCGGAACATGTGCACCGGTTTGTCACGGGATTTAAATATACCTATAACGGCAAACGGCCCGGGTTTATCGAAGCGGTGAGCTATGACACGGCCTGGATACTGTTTGACCTGGTCAGCCGCCCGGATATCCGGTTCCGGGCGCAGATCAAAAAAGAATTATATGCCATGCCGCCGTTTCTGGGGGTTACCGGAACAACGATGTTTGATGCCGACGGTGAGGCGGTCAAGGATATCTACCTGTTAAAGGTCCGCGGCCGGCGGTTTGTGGAGATTGCTAAAAAGGGAATTTTGCCCTGATATGAAAACCCAATGGAGCAATGCCATTCAGGCGTATGCCATAAGCCCATCCGTGAAAAACCCATCGCAGGGACGAATTCCATTCGCCCGCGCCGGAGACGTTGGCCAGCTTTATTGAGGGGCAAGGACTTGCCGCGTACGGGCGAATGGCATTCGCCTTCATGATGCGCCCCATAAAAAAGGATTCCCTCATGAATGAGAATAAACATCATCGCCGGTCCATCCGATTGAAGGGGTATGATTATTCAGCGCCGGGCGCCTATTTTATAACCATTTGCGCGTATGAAAAACAATCCTTTTTCGGAGAAATTGTGGATGCCGGTGAAAAATTATCGGCGGTGGTGCGATTGAGTCATACCGGAAGGATTGTTGAAGAGGAATGGATGAACACGGAAAAGATTCGGAATGAGATACGGATTGATGATTTCGTAATTATGCCGAATCATATCCATGGGATTGTTTGGATTACTGGGCAGATGGTAAATCAGGATGGAGGCGAATTTTATCGGGGCGAATGCTATTCGCCCGTACGGGCGATCGGTGATGGCTTTTCAAGTGGTGAGCGCCATGGGGGGCAATCGATTACCCGAAGTTTTGTCTCACCGTCCAAAACCATTGGTGCCATGGTTCGGGGATTCAAATCCGCGACCGCCCGCCGGCTGCGGGATGTATCCGGAAATCCTGAAATGAAGGTTTGGCATCGCAATTATTGGGACCATGTGATTCGCGATGATGCGGACATGGCCCGGATTCGGGAATATGTTCACAATAACCCAGCCCGATGGGAGTTGGATTCATTGAATTGCCATTGCTCAAAAGGGGCGAATGCCATTCGCCCGTACGGGAGGCGCTGACCACATTTATCAGGCAGGCGATTTTCCCGCATCGTACGGGCGAACGGCGTTCGCCCATGATAAAAATCCTTTAAACAACGTTCGCTCATGATTGCCATTCGTTTATCCCTATTATTTTTCGTTGGCCAGACTCCCCTGTCCGGTGGCTTCCAGTACGGTCTGCCAGATTTTTCCGTTGGGGTTGACCCGTTTTCTTTTGCCCGCGGTCATGGGAATGGGGACGTGCACGAAAAAATTATTCCAGTGCCCGATGATCATGTTGGTTTTGCCGGCCATACCGGCATGCACGGCATCCCGTCCCAGAAATCCGCAGTACACATGATCGTTGGGGTTTGCCGGAAGGCTTCGGATCATGTAGCTGGGATCAATATATTTAATGGTGACGTCCATGGATTTTTCATAGAAATAAGACCGGATTTTA
>JAABSL010000124.1 GCA_011390415.1 Desulfobacteraceae bacterium | reverse complement strand
CTTTTTGCCGGGGCGCAACAGGTCGCATTCTGGGGCCGTCAGGTGATGCTGGAGATCCCCGCCTATGCGTTTTTAATAGGATCCGTTCACTATTTTTTCCGGTATTTAAACACGGAAAAAAATCTATTTCTTGAGATATCCGTATTGCTGTTTGTTCTCGGGTGTTATACCAAGCTGAACTTGGTGTTCATGGCGCCTGTTTTTATCGTTTTTCTTTGCGTAAACTCGAAGACAACCGCATTAAAGCACCGGCGGCTTTGGCTTGCATTACTGGCGGGCGGCCTTCTGCTTGCCCCCCTGGCATATATAACGCTTAATTTTGGCCAAACCAATATCGGCGCAGTGGTCGGGGGTCAGGCAACGGGTGAGTTGGACCGTTTTTCCGTTGAAAACTGGCTTTATTATTTAAACCATATGCCCATGCTGCTCGGGCCTTTGAACGCGGTTCTGATAGGCCTGTCGGTTGCAGCTTTGCCCAAAGCGAACTTGAGAGCAAAGCATGATCGGTTGTTATTGTGGTTTTTTGGCGCATGGTTTGTGTGGGGATATTTATTTTTCTCCTTTATCGCCCTCAAGGAACCGCGCCATGGCATCTTTCTGATTTTCCCGTTGTTGTTTGTCGCAATGCTGATTATCGGTCGAACCCCGGCGCGAGATTGGCTGAGATACGGCATCCTGTGTTTCGCAATTTTCAATATAGTGGGAACCGTCGTCTTTTTTCCCGCCCCTTATGTTCGAAACCATGCGGCGGCAGCCGATTATGTTGCGTCCCAACTGCCCAGGGGATATCGGGTGATGATCCACGGCAACTGGGACGGCAATTTTATCTTCAACTTATGGCGTCATCGCCATCGCCGGGATCTGGCCATATTGCGCTCGGATAAATTTTTGCTGAACATGGCGGTCAAACGGTCCATGGGCGTCAAGGAAAAAAATTGACGGCGCCTCAGATGCTCGAAATGCTCAACGATTACGGCGTTTATTTGGTGGTGTGCGAAGAAGGGTTTTGGGACGACCTGGAAATCATGAACAGGTTTGAAATGCTTCTGAAGAATCGGTTTGAAAACGTTTACCAGGTTTTGCTGGACACCAATGTCTCGGGCATCGAAGGAAAGCTGACGATATATCGAAACCCGGATGTCGGACCTGGGCCTTTCAAAGCCATTCAATATGACCTGTCCATTATCGGCGCCAAAATACGCAATGGCCAATTGAAAACACAATGACAAAGCGCATCGCAAATATCGTTTTGTCGGCCGTTATCAGCTCGGCATGGCCTTTCTGCTCATCGTCACAGCCTACCTGCTCCGCCCTTGCCGCTGGCGGATCTGACAGGATGATCTCACCTTTCCGGAAGCTTTTGAATTGACGATGGTCGTTCTATCTGGCCTGAATTTGACTGGAATGATCAACCGGGATCCAAGTGAATCTTTGGACAGATCCCTTCAAAATGTTGATCGATGCGCTTCGCATTCGGTGGCATCATCAAAATTTCATATTCTCCGATGACGCTCTCCAGAAGAACCGCGACGGATAGGCTTGACTGAATTTTGGGAATGAAGACTTTAAGCGTATAATAAACATTAACAATTTTTGTCTCCGCCTGCCAAATTTTTGTAAAGCGTTTTTGCAAACCAACGGTGATTTTTCGTTCGATAAGGTCGCTTTTGCGGCGGAATCCTTCTTTTGAGATCAAAGCACATTATGGTCAATTATGCGTTATCGTTCAAAAAAAGATTTTATATTTACATTTTTTGGCTGATCGGGCTGCCTGACTGGTTTGCGAAATCCTTGGGTTCCTGACCAAAAAATGTAAATAAACATTTATTTTAATATGTTATATTTAACAATTATAAAAACACATACATGGTATAAATATTGCATTATTTCTAAGGCGAAGGGGTCGCGGAAAGTAAATATTAAAACTTTTGCATCGATTTCACGCGTCACCTTAAAAATATTTAACAGTAGACAAAGGCAAAGCCGCCGAAAGGTCGCGACGCAAAGCTACGGGTCTAAAGTTTCACCATGGAATCATGACCGCCGGGCCGCCGAATGTTTGAAGAAACAGAAAGCGCCTTTGGCAGAGTCATTTTGTCTCCCAAAGGCGCTTTATTTTTGCCTTATCCTGTTAAACAGGGGTTTTCTATTGGAGCGTGAATAACAGCTACCGAGAAAAGGCATGAGATCCAAATTATCGCATTTGGCCGACAACGCCATGGACATGACGCTTTTGATTTTACTTTTTAAGCTGTGGCACGATTATTGTAAATACATTAATATATCCAGCGCGCCGGGCTTTTCTCCAACACTTAAAATCAATCTTTCGGTCAATGTTTGTGAAATTTTTACAGGCCGATTGTTTTATTAGTGTTAAAATGTTTAATGGGGATAGAAATGTCGCCGATGGGTTTGGACTTTTCGTGATCGATGCTTCCGTCTGAATCACGAATAACGGGTCAAAAAAAGACGAAACAGCGAAACCAAAGAAATAAACAAGGAGAAATAATGAAGATAAGAAGAAGAAATAATAGCGGTTTTTCCCTCGTTGAATTAATGATAGCTATCGGTATTATATCCATTATTCTTGCAATTGCTGTCCCGAACCTCCAGAGATGGCTGCCGGCCTATCGTTTAAAAGGCGCGACGCAGGATATGCTGGGCAACCTGAACAGAGCCAAGCTGGAGGCCATCAAGCGAAATACGCTCTGCACGGTGATGTTCGGTGGAGACGGCGATGTCTTCGACTATATCGTCTTTGTGGATGATGACGGGGATCTGGAACATGATGCGGGTGAGGCCGCGATCGCTACCGTTCGTCTTGAAGATTATCAGAGCGTCAATCTCGACAGTGTGGACTTTACCGATAACGACGACGGAAAAAAGGCTATTGCTTTCCGGCCCAACGGGCTGATCCGGGACAACGATGGGCCCATTGAATACGACCCGGTTATCGATGAATTCAAGATCGTTTTTTCCAATACGAACGGAACGGTAAAAACCGTAGTGATTTCAAAAGTCGGCAATGCCCGAATCGAAATGTAAAGTGAATCAATAACGGGAGGGGGGCGAAGGGTATGGACATTAAACCGCATGATAACGAGAAGGGTTTTACCCTCGTTGAATTGTTGGTCGCTCTGGCACTGGCGGGTATTGTATCGACTGCCATTTATGCCAGTTTTAATTCTCAGGAGAGGGTGTATAAGGCGCAGCAGTTGATTGTGGAGATGCAGCAGAATATTAAATCCGCGATGCTGATTGCGACGAAAGAGGTGCGGATGGCTAATGCCTATCTGGGGAAAGAGAAGGGGCTGGAATGGAAAGATGATAGTGGACTGGGACAGAACATTTTAGGATTTCAAGCTCATAACGATTTTGAAGAGGGAAGGGATGCCATAGATATTGTGAACGCCGATTTCACCCTGAAAACATACATTGAGAAGGATATGCCCATTCCGTCATCGGAATTAGATGTTGTATCAGTCGTAGATCAAGAAACAGGTGCAGTTTTTCAGGAAGGGATGTTCGCGATTATCACGAACGGTGTTCATAGTGATCTGATGGAAATCACTACCGTTCAGGGTGCAAAAAATCCCTCTGCTGCGCAAAAACTTCAGCGGAATTCCTCTGCTCCGTCAGGTCTAAATAACCAACAGGGGTTGATCAATGATTATCTTATTGGTGATATCGTACTTGCGGCAAAGTTGGTTTCTTTCCGAATCATGGAACCCGCCTCTGAACACCCCTATATCGGCATTTCCCTCAATTACAACCCGAACGATGCACCGGCCGACAGGAACTACACCCGACTGGTCGATGATATAGAAGATCTTCAGATCGTCTATATTTTCCAAGACGGAGATGAAGCCAATGAACCTGATGACACTGATGCGGACACCACAAATAATTATGAAAATGTTTCAGCCATACGGCTCAGCATCGTAGCCCGGACACGGGAGCCGGTCAGAGGCTTCTCCGGTTCAGCCCCGATAGATCTGGAAGACCATGATGTCACGAATACACAGGACGGCTATCATCGGCGGGTACTCACGGAGGAAATCGTTGTGAGAAATTTTCATTTGTAATTTATAGTTTTAAACGATGATAAATATTTAAAATATAAGGGGGGATTCGCATGAAGATCATATATTCGAAAAATACAAGGGGGGAAGAGGGTTTTACCCTTGTCGAGATACTGATCGCCATCACCCTGTTCGCCGTCGGCATCCTCGGCGCCACCTCCATGCAGATCATGGCCATTCAGACCAACGCAAAAGCCAACCGTACCACCGAAGCCTACGCGGTTGCATCCGACCAGATGGAAAAACTTTTGAAAATGGATTACGATGACATCCAGAGTTCTTTGGATGAAAATGGCGACGTCAGCCCGGTTCAGGTGGATGAGTATACGCTTACCTGGACCGTCGCGAATGACAGTCCCATCAACAATACCAAAACCATCAATGTTACAGTTCGATGGAACTATCAGGGAAACCATCAGGCGACGATCACCCAGATTAAAGGCGGATCATAAAAAACCCTTTTCAATGGGAATGCAAATATTGGTTTTCAATATAGATAAAAT
>JAABSL010000123.1 GCA_011390415.1 Desulfobacteraceae bacterium | reverse complement strand
TCAGATTCCGATGGCAAAGAAAAAAGCTCCACCAATCTCATAAAATTGGCGAGGCGCGCAAATCCTGAGTGATAATTGGTACTTAGCGTACCATGAAGAAACGATGGATGAAGGGCAACAAAGAATTTGGACTTTTTGCGAAGCCATCAGGTTTGAAAAAGTCTGCTGGAGATCAACCCCATGCGGGCCATGCGGAATTTTAAGGCGGTTAACAGACACCCCAGCCCGTATTTGACACTGCGGGAAAAATTGATTGAAGAGGCGTCTTCAAAATAAAGGGTCGGGCAGCTGACTTCCGCAATGGTATATCCGGCCCATAAAATCTGGACCAGCATCTGGTTGTCAAAAACAAAATCATCGGAGTTGCGGCTTAAGTCAATCTTTTCAAGCAGTTCCCGGGAAAACGCCCGGTATCCCGTGTGATATTCCGACAGCTTTGCGCCGGTCAGAATATTTTCGGCCAGGGTGAGAAACCGGTTGGCCACATATTTCCATTTCGGCATACCGCCTTTTAGCGCATATCCGCCCAGTATCCGGGAACCCAGAACGCAGGAATACAGGTCGTTTCCGATCATAGAGGCCATGGCCGGAATGAGTTTGGGTGTGTATTGGTAATCCGGATGCACCATGATAATGATGTCCCCCCCCTGCTCCAGGGCCAGGCGGTAGCAAGTTTTCTGGTTAGCGCCGTATCCCTTGTTTTTCGGGTGGGTGTGAACCAGCGTGTCGGGCAGTGTTCGGGCGATTTGAGAGGTGTGGTCGCAGGACGCATCATCAACAACAATGACCTGGTCCACAATATTCTGGGCCATCACTTCGTCATAGGTCCGCTTCAACGTGGCTGCCGCATTATATGCGGGCATAATAACGATTACTTTTTTGTCGTTGTACATTGTCAACTCCTGCAAGAGATCTGAATTGGATGCCGGCGGGCTGTAATTTATCGGGTCCGGACTTCTTATAAACCAAAGGCGGTTCTTCGGTCAAGGGTGATTTGTTGAGAATTCATTTGATTAAGTGAAAATTTCATATCCCAAACCAGCAGACTGTCAGGCAAAGGAAAAATATTTTGGTTTTAAAAAACAACCGACAATACTGGCTCATGAAATCCGAACCGTCCTGTTTTTCATTTGAAGATCTCAAGCAGTCACCCGGCCAGGTGACATCCTGGGACGGGGTGCGCAATTATCAGGCACGCAATCTGCTCCGGGATGAGATTAAAAACGGGGACGGGGTTTTATTTTACCACAGCAACATCAAGGAGCCGGCCATTGTGGGGCTTGCGGAAGTGGTCCGGGAAGGGTATCCGGATTATACGGCGTGGGACCCGAAGTCGGAACATTTTGACCCCCGATCCAGCCTTGAAAATCCTGTCTGGTATATGGTGGATATCCGGTACGTGGTGCACCTGGAAAATCCGGTGACAAGGGAAGATTTAAAAGCGCATCCCGTGCTTTGTAATATGGGTGTCATGAAAAAAGGCAACCGGCTGTCCGTGATGCCGGTGGCTGAAACCGAATGGAAGGCGGTTCTGGATTTGGAGAATATGGCAGATCCGTTATTATTTTAACCTTTTAATACTATATTGAAAGAAAACTATGCCCTCTAAAAAGATATTGCTCACCGGTCCTACCGGTTTTATCGGAAAGCGGCTTTTGTATAAGCTGGATGAACTCGGCTATCATGTCCGCTGCCTGGTACGGCCGTCTGAAACCCTTAATTTGAAAATTCCCCTGACGCATGAACCGGAAATCGTTTACGGTGATCTGCTGGATCCGGATTCTTTGACTGAGGCCCTCGAGGGAATGGATACGGCTTACTACCTGGTCCATTCCATGGGGGGCCGCAGTATCCGGCAGACCCTGGCATTTGAAGAAAAAGACCGGAATGCCGCTACAAATTTTTTAAATGCCGCCGATGCGGCCGGCCTGTCGCGGATTATATATCTCGGCGGCCTGGGGGACATAACGGATAATCTGTCCCATCATCTGGCCAGCCGACAGGAGGTGGGGAAAATACTCCAGTCCGGTCAGGTGAAGACCACCATTTTAAGGGCTGCCGTTATTGTGGGGGCCGGAGGGGCGGCGTTTGAAATCGTGCGCTATCTGGTGGAACGCCTGCCGGTGCTGCTGTGCCCCCGATGGGTGTATACCGAATCCCAGCCCATTGCCATTGGCAATGTGCTCGATTATCTGGCCGGCTGCCTGGAAACCCCGGAAACAGAGGGGAAATCTCTTGATATCGGCGGACCGCAAATTCTCAGTTATGCGGATCTGATGAGGATGTACGCCCGGGTCCGGGGCCTGAGCCGCACGGTTTTAGGTGTGCCCCTGGTGCCTTTCAAGCTTTCTGCTTACTGGGTCAGCCTGATTACCCCGGTGCCGGCCGGTGTGGCGCTGCCCCTGGCCGAAGGGCTCCGGAACAAAGCAATTTGCCGGGAAAATAAGATCCGCGACCTGATTCCCATTCCCCTGATATCCATGGAAACGGCCATTTGCAATGCCCTGGCCGAAGAAGCCGACGGCCCGGGAAAACTCCTGTCCCATCAGGCATGTTTTTTGCCTGATGATTTAAAGTGATCTAAAGTGACTTAAAATGAAAATCGAAGCTTCCATTCAAATTAATGCCCCGTTGCAGCGGGTGTGGGATGTGTTTGCCAATATCGGCAACTGGGATGACTGGAATCCGGTGTGCCGGGAATGCCGGTTTGAAACGGGAAAATCCCTGGTCAAGGGGGCCTGTATTTCATTTGAACTCAATCCGATAGTGCTGCCCATCCGGATCGCCCCGGAAGTGGAGCACTGCGAACCGGGAAAAAAGGTGGTCTGGAGCGGCGGCCGCATGGGAATTTATGCTGAACATGAATTCTATTTTGAGGAAAATGAAGCAGGTGTGGAATTGAAAAGCATCGAATATTTTAAAGGGCCGATGCTGATTTTTGCCAGACTGCTGTTTCTGCCGTCCCGGCTGCATGCCCTGACCATCCGCCTGCTCGATGCGATCAAGGAAGAAGCAGAAGCCGCACCGGTTGGGTCCTGATTCTCGAAAATTTAATATTCGGTTTTCTCGGTTGTTATCACGTAAGTTTAGGTGTCAAGTGGCAAGGCAAATCAAAGCCTTTGACCAGTTTTTATTGACAAATTCAAAATTCAACTTTAGATTTGTCCTGATATGATTAAGAGAACCCTCGAATCCTTTATCCGTAAATACAGCCAGGAATATCCAGTGGTCGCAGTTGTCGGGCCGCGGCAGAGCGGAAAAACAACCCTGGTCAGGCACATCTTCACCGACCACAAATACCTGTCCCTGGAAAACCTCGATCTCCGCCATATGGCCATAGATGATCCGCGCGGTTTTCTCGATGATCACGGGCAAAATCTCATACTCGATGAAATACAGCGGGTTCCGTCTCTTTTTTCGTATCTTCAGGAAAGGGTTGATCTTCCGGATGCGACGCCGGCAAGTTATGTGCTGACAGGGTCCCAGCAGTTCCTGCTCATGGAAAAAATCACCCAGTCCCTTGCGGGCAGGATCATCACATTTAATCTCTATCCTTTTACAATCAATGAATTGTATCCGGCAAAACCGGACACGGACGTTGATTCCGTTTTTTCCATAAAGAGCGGATATATTAAGAACGGCGGCACGCTTGATATTTTTAGAATTATTTTTACGGGAATGTATCCCAGAATTTACGATAAAAACCTCGATCCAGGAAAATGGATTGAAAATTATATTCTCACATACGTTGAGAGAGATATCCGCAACCTTGTGAATGTTGAAAATTTAAAAGTTTTTGAAAATTTTATCAAAATATGCGCCTCCATGTCCGGAAGCCTTGTGAACTATACCGCCATTTCAAATGCCATCGGCATTTCTCAGCCCACCGTTAAAAAATGGCTTTCCCTGCTGGAAACAAGCGGCATTGTTTTTGTGCTGCCGCCCTATTATCGCAATTTCAAAAAACGTATTGTGAAAACCCCCAAGTTGTATTTTACGGACACGGGCCTGCTTTGCTTTCTTCTATCCATTCGGAATCCGGATGAATTGATGAACCATCCGCTTTTTGGTAATATTTTTGAGACATTTATCATCAGTGAGTTCTATAAACGGCTGCACCATATCGGTGAAAAACCGCCATTGTATTTCTGGCGGGATAAAACCGGAAATGAAATCGATCTGATTGTTGAAAAGGGATTGCAGCTGCTTCCCATTGAAATCAAATCTTCAAAAACCTATAATTTGTCCATGAAATCAAATGTTTCTGAATGGCTTGAATTGAACGGCAATACGGCCGAAGAAGGGATTGTCATTTACAGGGGAGATGCTGTTGTGGGGAAAAATTCCAATATCACGGTAAGCCCCTGGTGGTTTGTGTGAATTGGGACAGAAAGGCCAGGAAAAAGATGGACATCTTGGGATTGTGACGTTCATGATGATCCCGCAACGGTAAACGCATTGCAGATGTATGGAAAATAATTGCCCCCCGACCGCATGCCAAAGTCAGAATCCAATCCTATAACGCACTGTTAGAGCAGTTTATAATACTTCATAAACGACCGTTCAAACATTAATGACGGTGCCCATCGTTTATAAAGTGTTGACAATCT
>JAABSL010000122.1 GCA_011390415.1 Desulfobacteraceae bacterium | reverse complement strand
CCGGGGAACGGATAAGAGACGAATTGATCAAACTTTTCACCACACCGGACTCCCGTCATTACCTGTCCATGATGGATGAGACCGGCCTTTTGACGGCCATGTTTCCGGAGCTGGCCCCATTAAAAGAGTGTTCGCAGAATATCTATCATCAGTATGATGCGTTTGAACATACGTTAAAAGCCTATGGATTTTTAGAAAAATTTCTTCACATCCCGGATTCCGCTGCACCGGAAATTATCAGCTTAAAAAATTTTTTACCGGCCGCTCAGAATTTTGCCCTGCTGAAGTATGCCATTTTAATCCATGACATCGGTAAACCCGCCGCCCGGTCCATTGACGCCAAAGGCCGCATCCATTTTTACAGCCATGAAAAAATAAGCGCCGACATGGCTGTAAACATCAACCGGCGCCTGCGATTTTCAAACCAGGAACAGCAATTTGCGGATTTCATCATCCGCCATCATTTGCGGCCCTTGTCATTGTTTAATGCGTTTAAACAAGACCGGCTGTCCCGAAAATCCGTTTCCCGGTTTTTTCTAAAATGTCATCCCATGGCCAAAGAGATACTCATTCATTCCGCTGCCGATCTTTACGGAAAAGGCATTAATAAAAACACGCAGGCATTTATTGAATTTTTAAATTATATGATAAAACAGTACACCGACTTGTTTCTGCCTCTGAAGTCATCTCCGCCGTTAATTGACGGCAATGACCTGATCCGTGAATTCGGCCTGAAACCGTCACCTCTGTTTTCAAAAATTCTTGCACACATAGAAGAAGAGCGGTTTGCCGGAAACATTGCAAACCGGGAAGACGCATTTGCCCATGTAAAAAAATTCCTAAATCTGCATAACCCCTCTTGACATTACGAAATCATTTATATATCGCTTATTATTTATTATTGAGCGTTTTAAATTGCAGCAACGGGTCAGCAAAGCCCTGAATGAATAAACGAATTCAACGAAAACCCATATTATATTAAAGGAGCAGAAATATGAACGCATTGTTTTTCGGTCCCAACGGCAGCGGTAAAGGCACGCAGGGTGCAATCTTAAAAGACAAGTACAACCTTCCGCACATTGAATCCGGCGCCATTTTCAGAACCAACATCAAAGGCGGCACGGAACTCGGAATGAAGGCCAAGGAATTCATTGACAAGGGCGAACTGGTTCCGGATGAAATTACCATTCCCATGATTCTTGACCGTTTAAAAGAAGATGACTGCAAAAACGGATGGCTGTTGGACGGATTTCCGAGAAACAAAAACCAGGCCATTAAACTCGACGAAGCATTAAAAGAAGCCAACATGTCGTTAGATATCGTTGTTGAAATCCTTTTGGACCGCGAAATTGCCAAAAACCGGATTATGGGCCGCCGGCTGTGCGTCAATGACAACAACCATCCGAACAATATTTTTATTGACGCCATTAAACCGGACGGCGACAAGTGCCGGGTTTGCGGCGGAGAACTGACTTCCCGCGCCGATGACCAGGATGAAGAAGCCATTGATAAACGTCACAGCATTTATTATGATACCGAGACCGGCACACTGGCCGCTGCGTATTATTTCAGAAGCCTTGCGGAAAAAGATGATTCGATGAAATATATTACCCTGGATGGCAAAGCCGCACTTCCGGATGTTACTGCCGAACTGGTTTCCAAGCTCTGATTAATTCATATTTTGCTTGCAAAAATAAATTTTTACGTTTAAATTATTTAGCTTAGAAAAAAATTTTTATAAAGGTGGTGAATTTTTTGAAGGAAATCACGGTTCGAGTGGACGATAACGACATTGAACGTGCCATGCGTATTTTGAAGAAAAAAATACAGAATGACGGTCTGTTCAAACGGTTAAAATTGAAAAAGAACTACGAAAAACCCAGTGAATACAGACGACGGAAAAAAAGAGAAGCCCTGCGAAGACAACGCATTGCCGAGTCAAAGCGAACTTCCCGTTATCGCCGTTATTAAACACTGAAGAAACAAGATTCGATAAAACCCGGTAAGAATTTTCATCAAAGATTCTGCCGGGTTTTTTATGTGATACCTATCCATGACAAAACCAAACTACAATCAATGTCTTGAAGAAATGTTCGGTCTGCACCGGTTCGGCATCAAACTGGGCTTAGATGTCATCCGCCACATACTTGACAACCTTCAAAACCCCCAGAATACATTTTCGTGCATCCATATTGCCGGCACCAACGGAAAAGGCTCTATTGCCTCCGGACTTGCGCACATCCTGCAGGCTTCCGGATTCCGGGTCGGGCTCTATACCTCCCCGCATTTGATTCGATTCAATGAACGGATTACCGTCAACGGCGTGGAAGTGTCGGACGAAGATATTGTCGCGGCGTATCTGGCCGTTAAAGCCATTCCCAAAACAGACCGGGATGCGACTTTCTTTGAATATACCACCGCCATGGCCCTGCACCTGTTTGCCAAAGCCAATGCGGACTGGGCCATTATTGAAACCGGCATGGGCGGCCGGCTGGACGCAACCAACATTTTGTCTCCGGAACTGTGCGTGATTTCCAACATCTCCATGGAACACCGGTTTTACCTGGGCAGCACCATTGCCGAAATTACCGGTGAAAAAGGCGGGATCATCAAAAACAGCACACCCGTGGTCACCGGGGTTACCCAGAAAAGCGCCATTGGCGTATTAAAACAGCTTGCCGCGGAAAAATCCGCCCCGCTCTATCGTCTGGGAGACCAGTTTAAGGTGCGACGGGGTCAAAATGGCCATTTTTCATATTCCGGAATCTCCCATCAGTGGAAAAATATGAAAACCGGCCTGCCCGGCAGCCACCAGGTCGACAATGCCGCCCTGATTTTAGCCTCATGTGAAGTCCTGATGCAAAAGGGAGTTCCCATTTCTCCGGACCAGATCAAAAAAAGCCTGACCACCTATTCATGGCCGGGCCGCCTTGAAATCATCCCTGCGTCCCCCGGCATCAACCCGGAAATCGTTATTGACGGGGCCCACAATCTCATGGCCGCCCGGAAGCTGGGCAAATTTCTGAAACAGGCATATGGGGCAAAAAACATTACCCTGGTTATCGGCATTCTTGACGACAAACCGTTTGAGTCCATTCTGCAGTCCCTGCTGCCAGGCTGCGCCCGCGTCATCCTGACCGAGCCGGATATTGACCGGAGCCTTTCTCCGGAAAAGCTCCTGCCATTTACAAAATCTGTTGTCAGTGATACGGTCATTGTAAAAGATGTGGCGTCTGCGGTAAAAACGGCGATAAAAATCACCCCTCCGGACTGCGCTATCTGCATTGCCGGCTCGCTCTATGTGGTGGGTGAAGCCATGCAGGCCTTAAAAATCATGGGTGTTTGTCATGCCACAGAGAAAAATATATAGCGCACAAGGCTGATTCTGGCTTGACTAATTTGACCGGATTCATTAGATAGTAAAGATTGTGCGCCCGTAGCCCAGGGGATAGGGCGTCAGCCTCCGGAGCTGAAGATCGCAGGTTCGAATCCTGCCGGGCGTACCAATTTTATAGGAGATAATTACATGACAGTGAGTCAGGAGCTGCTTGACATTCTGGTTTGCCCCAAATGCAAAGGGAAAATCTATCTTAATGAGGCCAAAGACGGCCTGATTTGCGATGCCTGCCAGTTGATTTACGAAATCAGAGACGACATTCCGGTAATGCTGATTGACGAAGCAAAACCAATCGCTGAAGATAAATCAAACTGATCCGCCGGTTCACAACCCATGAGCCTCCCCTCGGCACCCCAGGCCGCCAAACTGGTTATCGGCATTTTCACCCGCGACGCGACACGCTTGCCCCCTGTTTTGGAAGACCTGATCAAACTATTCGGTGATATCGACCTCTTGAGTGCCTGGATGCCGTTTGACTATACCCATTACTATGAACGTGAAATGGGCCCGGCTTTGATGCGGCGGATGGCCGCATTTAAACCGCTGATTGCCCAGGACGCACTGGCAGCGGTCAAACTGAAAACCAACGCCATTGAACAGCAATATTCAGAGGACCGGAAACGAAGCGTAAACATTGACCCCGGTTATATGCTCCGGGAACGGTTTGTGCTGGCCACGGGAAAAAATTTCGCCCACCGGATCTACATCGGCGGTCACATCTATGCGGACCTGACCCTTATCTTTGCAAAAGGGTCTTTTCAGTCGCTGCCCTGGACTTATCCGGACTATAAAGCATCAGACATGCAGTCTTTTCTTTACCGGGTACGAAACAAATACATCAAAGACATCACGGAAACGGAATTTATATAATGATAAAAAGCATGACCGCCTATGCCCGATCTGATTTTTCCAGCCCCCGACTGACCATTACGATTGAAATCAGGGGGTATAACAGCCGGCACCTGGATGTGGCCTTAAAACTCTATCACCGGTATGCGGTTCTGGAGGAAAAAATCAAAAAAGCGATCTCAACCGCCGTGGACCGGGGGCGGGTGGAAATACGGATCAACATAACCGAATCCGATGAGAATGCGGAAGTTTTCAGCATTAACGAACCTATGGCAAACGCTTATTATAAAACTCTGGTGCAGCTGAAAAATAAATTTCAGATCGATGCCGAAATTCCGCTGGCACTGCTCTGCACCAAAAACGGCATTATTGAAACCGCTGACCCGGAAATCAACACCGATGCAATCTGGCAGCCCCTCGAAGAATGCCTCCATGCCGCGTTATCGGAATTTGACGCCATGAAAATAAATGAAGGCGATGCCCTGAAGGCAGATCTGGAACAGCGGCTTGCATTTATCGAAGACAGCATCACCCAAATAGAAACGAAAACAGACGGACTCCTGGGTATTTATCAGGAAAAGCTGAAAAACCGCATTGCCAGCCTGACCCAGGGAATGGTCGACATTGACCCGGCCCGGATCGCTCAGGAGTCCGCATTTATCGCCGACAAAAGTGACATTTCCGAAGAAGTGGTTCGGGCCAAAAGTCATCTCAACCAGTTCCGGCAGCTGATGGCTGACAAAGCGCCGTGTGGCCGGCCGCTCAATTTCCTGCTCCAGGAATTCAACCGGGAGTTCAATACCATGGGCAGCAAAGCCGGGGATGCTGAAATTGCGCATGTCATCGTGGCGGCAAAAACCGAACTTGAAAAAATCCGGGAACAGATACAGAATGTGGAATAACAGATAAAATTTGCAGAGAGGGAAAATGTTATATACCTTATTAAACATCGGGCATGGCAGCAGTGTGGTGGCAAATGAAATCATTGCCATTCTTTCCCCCAATTCCGCTCCGATGAGACGGTTGCGGGACGAGGCAAAAGAAGAAAAAAGACTGCTTGATGCCACCCACGGGCGTAAAACACGATCCATCATTGTTTTACGAGACAACCACATCGTGCTTTCCGCTTCCCAAACCGACACCATCGCCCAGCGTTATGCGGCGCTAAAGGAAAAGCCAAAAGACTGATCAACCCATATGGATAAAAAATCACCTGACAGTGCCAGAACCGGCCGGCTGTTTATCGTTTCCGCTCCGTCCGGCGCCGGCAAAACCACCTTGTGCAATGCTGTTTTGAAAAAATTTCCAGACCTTTGCTACTCCATATCCCATACCACCCGTGCCCCGAGACCCGGTGAACACGATGGCGTGGATTATTTTTTCATCTCCGAAGACGAATTTAAGGAAAGAATCAGACAAGACATATGGGCGGAATGGGCAGAGGTATATGGTCATTATTACGGCACCTCCGAGCGGTTTCTCAACCGTCACCTGTCGGCCGGAAAAGATATCCTGCTGGATATAGATTACAACGGGACCCGTCAAATTCTTACCAAATATCCGGACAGCATCACCATCTTCATTATGCCCCCTTCGCTGGCATCATTGAAACAGCGTCTGTTGAACCGGGGCACCGACAGTGAAGAAACCATCGCCAGACGGCTTGAAAATGCCAAAACGGAAATGGCGCAAAAAGACCATTATCGGCATATTGTGGTCAATGATTCACTGCCCCGGGCCATTGACACGCTTTCCGCCATTCTGTCCGCGCATCACGCCGGTTAATTTGCCGGCAATTTTCGTATTCTATGATTGAGGCGCATCAATGAAAACTGAAATAATTTACGGCATCCACCCGGTTTTTGAGGCCCTGACAGCCGGAAAACGGACGTTTCACACACTCTATGTGATAAAAGACAAGGCCAGTCAGCGGATTGAAGATATTGTCGAAATGACCCGGCCGGCCAACATACCGGTTGAGTATCTGCCCCGGCAAAAATTTAACGCCCTCACCGGCATTGATATCCATCAGGGAGTAGCGGCCCTGGTTTCCCCCTTCCCTTTGCTGGATCTTTCCGACCTGCTCGGGGAAAACACCACCGACAATAAATCGAAATTTTTTCTGCTGATCGATAATATTGTGGACCCGCACAATCTCGGCGCGTTGATAAGATCTGCTTTATGTGCCTCATTAACCGGGGTGATCATTCCCAAAGACCGGGCCGCGGAGCCGTCTCCCACGGTTTCGAAATCTTCCGCCGGCGCCCTTGAGCACATCCGGCTGGCTTCGGTGGTCAACATGGCCAACGCCATCAAGGAATTAAAAAAAAGCGGGATGTGGATTATCGGCCTTGACAAAGACGGAGAACGATCGATATATGAAAACGATTTTACAGGAAATATCGCCCTGGTTGTCGGCGGAGAAGAAAGCGGCATCCGTCCGCTGGTTAAAAAAAACTGTGATTTTTTAAGTTTTATTCCGCAGAACGGACCGGTCAGTTCACTCAATGCATCGGTGGCCGGCGCAGTTGCCATGTATGAGGCGTATCGACAACGATGTTTTTCCAGCTGATTTGCTTTTTAATTTTGACATATGTTCTTTTATTCCAGGATCATCATATCTGAAACGCATAAATTCCAAAACAACTATTGGAAAAAAAATGTTCAGGAGGACACTCCGGGCATTTAAATATGCTGTTTTTCCGTCCAAATGCCTTGCATGCGGCCGGTTATTTCACCCGGCACCACACCGCCCTGCCGAAAAAACAGTCTTTAAACACGAACGTCATGACCCGATGGAAACCGTTTTTCTGCGGGTCATGATGCCGTATCTCTGTTCCGCCTGCCAGACGGATTTTTCACCGATTGAGCCGCCGTTCTGCATTCAGTGCGGCCGGAAGTTTAAAGCCGGGTCCGGTGACAGCCATCAATGCGGAAACTGTATCCAGGTCCCACCCTCTTTCCGGAGCATACGGTCGGCCGGACTTTACAGCGGCTCACTGAAAGCGGCCATTCACGCATTGAAATACAAAAACAAGGTTCATCTGGCCCGATCCCTGGGGCAGTTGCTTTTTTCTTCATTTATGCAATACTATGACAGTCGCACCATTGATTATATCATACCGGTTCCCCTGCATGCTTCCCGTTTAAAACAAAGGGGATTTAATCAGGCCCACATGCTCGTCGATCACTGGCCGGCGATATCTGCCAAAATAAGCAGGGATGCGGCTGTTTGTATTGATTATAAAAACCTGATACGAAAACGCAAAACCCTGTCCCAGACAGGACTGGGCCGGAAAAAAAGAAAGCAAAACGTAAAAGGCGCATTTGCCGTTACCGACAAAACCAAAATCCGGAAAAAGCAGGTCCTCCTTATTGATGATGTATATACCACCGGCTCCACCGCCGAAGAATGCGCCCGAACATTGATGGCATCCGGTGCTGCCGGTGTCAGCGTGCTGACGCTGGCCCGGGCGGATTAAGGGGCGGAAAGGATACCACAGACCCATGACAGACAATACGAACAATATTATAGCAGGTGCCATTCAGTTCGATGTTAAAACCGGAGATGCTGACGGGAACCTTTCATCCGCATTGGCCGGCATTCGCCGCCTGGGAGAAAAAAAGGCACAGGTCGCCGTGCTGCCGGAACTCTGGTCCTGCGGATTCGACACCCCGGAAATGATCCGGCAACACGCTGAGAAAACGCCGCAAATAATAGACATTCTCGGCAAACTGGCCGTAAAATACCAAATGATAATTGCCGGTTCATTGCCTGAAACATCCGGAGACTGCCTCTACAATACCATGGTGGTAATTGATAAAGACGGAACCGTTGCCGGCCAGTACCGCAAAATCCATCTCTTTTCATTGATCAATGAAGACAAGGCGTTTATGCCGGGCAACCGGGCCATTGTCTGCCGCACATCATGCGGTCCCATCGGCGTCATGATCTGCTTTGACCTCCGGTTTCCCGAATTGTGCCGGACGCTGGCAATACAGGGTGCCCGGATGGTCCTGATATCAGCACAGTGGCCGCAGTCGCGCATTTTGCACTGGGATGTTCTGCTGACGGCGCGGGCCATTGAAAATCAGCTGTTTATCGTTGCGTCAAACCGGGTGGGAAAAGACGGCGACCTGACATTTAACGGGCATTCCCAGATCATTTCACCGGACGGTGCAATTCTTTCCCGCATCCTCGACCAGCCCGCTGAAGCCACGGCGCAGATAGATTTCAATGAGATTGACACGCTCCGTCACCGGTTTGACTGTTTAAGTCAAAGAATCCCCGCAGCATATCTCCCATAATACTGAGCAAATATGATCCTTTGGAATAAAAACGGTCTTCAACTTTTTACATTTGCCGCATTTGCTGATTTTACCCAAATTCGTCACGGGATTTTTACCCGCAACAACGGATTCAGCCATGGCGATTTTGACAGTCTCAATACGGCTTTTTCCGTGGGAGACAACGAACCCTCCGTGGGAAAAAACAGAAGCGCTATTGCCCGACGCATGGACACGCAACAACTCGAATTTGTAAATCAAATCCATGAAACCGGTATTCTGGTTTTATCCCGGAAAAGGGAAAGATATTTTCTATCTGCCAATGGGTCATCGGTTGCGGCCGTTAATTCTTCCGGTGAATCCGCAGACGCCATGATTACTAACATTTCCGGTAAGGTTCTTGCCATCCAGCTGGCAGACTGCCAGGGAATCCTGTTGCATGACCCGCAGGCCAGAGTGGTGGCCAACATTCATTCCGGCTGGCGCGGCAGCGTCGGCAATATTATCAGCGTCTGCGTTGCGGCCATGCAGTCCGAATTCGGATGCCGGCCGGAACATATTTTTGCCGGCATATCCCCGTCACTCGGCCCCTGCTGCGCCGAATTCATCCATTACCGGACGGAAATTCCCGAGATCTACTGGCAATTTAAAGATGCATCCGACTATTTTGATTTCTGGAAAATCAGTCAAAATCAACTGATTAACAGCGGCCTTCTCCCCCAACATATCGAAATCGCAAACATTTGCACAAAATGTAACAGTCACCTGTTCTATTCTTTTCGAAAAAAAAAGAACACCGGCCGATTTCTGTCTGTTATCGGGTTGAAATAAGCATTTAAATATATTAAATGGGTCTGTATATGAAACCATTGCCCCGCAAACAACAGGAAACCGCAACCGTCATCTGGAACCAGCCGGAAAGTCCGTCCTATTTCCGGATGGGCCTGGCGTGCAGCGCGCCTTACCAGGACGCCCTGCCCGGCCAGTTTGTAACCCTTCATCTGCCCGGCAACCTCACGCCCCTGCTCCGGCGGCCTTTTTCCATCCACCGGCTGATCAGGGAAAACGGCCGGTTTAAAGGCATGGAGATTCTGTACAAAGTGGTCGGCGGTTTTACGGAAAAACTGACCCGGGCTGCGAGCGGAGATGCCATTGACCTGCTGGGGCCGGTGGGAAACGGGTTTACCGTTTCAAAAGAACATAAAAAAGTCGCCCTGGTCGGCGGCGGAATCGGGATCGCACCCCTGGTTTTTCTTGCGGAAACCATTGCTGAAAACGGAATTGATTTGTCTGATTCCGTTGCCTGTCTGGGGGGCAGAACCGCAGAAGACATCCTGTGCAAAGCATTCTTTGCATCCACCGGCATCAATGTGCGCACGACCACGGATGACGGTTCCGAAGGCGAACAGGCCCTGGTCACCCGTCCGCTGGAGCAATGGATTGCCGACCGTCGACCGGATATGGTTTATGCGTGCGGCCCCATGCCCATGCTCCGGGCCGTGGCAGACATTGCCAGCCAAAACGGACTGCCGTGCGAAATCTCCATTGAAACCATCATGGCCTGCGGGTTGGGCGCCTGCCTGGGATGTGCCGTCAATAAGGACGAAACCTCCGGCAAGTATCAGCATGTCTGTATTGACGGTCCGGTTTTTGATGCCCGGAAATTAAAATTTTAACCTTTTTATATTGACCTCTTTTTTTCCATATGATAGGCAAACTTGTTTTAGAGGTTTTTCATTGCGTCCGAAGGGCGACTGAACAGGACGGTTAAATGAAGAGAGAAACCCGGCAAACGCTCAGAGAGCTTGCCTATTACAGCAGCCTCGGATTTTCAGTGGCGCTGGCGATTTTTATCGGCGTGGCGATCGGTCTTTTTGTGGATCGATGGCTGGGCACGGCGCCCTGGGGCATGTTTATTTTTTTCGCCCTGGGCATTGCCGCTGCAGCCAAGAACATCATGCTGGCAGTTAAAAAAAGCAAAAACATGTGATTTGAATCATGTTAATACAACAACGACTTCTGACATTTATACTGCGATCCAACTGGATACTGCTGATCCTGGCCGCAGCCGTGGGCTATCTTAAAGCACCGCTGGATGTCACCCTTGGGATTATTGCCGGCGGGCTGATTGTTTCTGTCAATTTCCACCTGCTCTACCGGACCTTAAAAAAATCCCTGACGCCGCCCCATCTGGCGTCGCCCAATGTTGTACTGGTTAAATACTATATCAGGTTTATCATCAGCGGCCTGATTATATTCCTGCTTATCGCACGGGATTATGTGAATCCGCTGGGAATGTTTATCGGCTTATCGGTGGTTGTGGCAAGTGTCACCCTGGCCACCCTGTACGAAGTTAAAAATACTATTTTCAAGGAGGCGGTCTAAGGTGGAACATCCCTTTTTATTTTTTGTTAAACTATTTGAAATGGTTGGCCTGGGTCATTTTGCACACGCAAACCCGCATGTGATTTACGCCTGGGTCGTAATTGCGTTAATTGTTGGCCTGGGCGCGCTGGCGGCCAAAGGCATTCAAATGGTCCCGACCAAGGCGCAGAATGTCTCTGAACTTATCGTTTCCGGCATGGAAGAATTCATGGTCGATATTACCGGCGAAGAAGGCCGCTGGCTGTTTCCCCTGGCCGGTACGGTATTTCTTTATGTCTTCATCGGCAACCTGGTCGGTCTGGTTCCCGGCTTTTTTCCGCCCACCGCCAATTTAAACACCACCGCCTCCATTGCACTCGTGGTTTTTACCTTTACCCATGTCATCGGTATCAAATACCATGGCGCCGGCTATGTGAAGCATTTCATGGGTCCCGTATGGTGGATGAGCCCCCTGATTTTTATTATCGAAATCATCGGTCACTTTGCCAGAATCCTTTCTCTTTCGTTCCGTCTTTTCGGAAACATGATGGGACATGAAATTGTTCTGGCCATTCTTTTCGGCCTGGCCGGCGCGTTTTTCGCCCCTCTGCCGATCATGGCGCTGGGTATTTTTGTGGCATTTGTTCAGGCGTTTGTTTTCTTTCTGCTGTCAGTTATTTATTTTTCAGGTGCCATGGAACACGCCCACTGATCGCCTGTCGCGCGGCTTGATTTTGTTTGCATGCAATTTTATTGCTGATTTTTTTATGGGAAGATGGAAGAAGCAGATTATTAATTTTTTTTAAGGAGGAAGTTGAGTTATGGAATTTTTTATCGCAAGTGTATACGCAGCAGGTTTTGGTATTGCAATCGCCGCATTCGGTTGTGGCCTTGCTCAGGGCATGGGTCTGAAAGCCGCCGTTGAAGGCATCGCCAGAAACCCGGAATCTTCAGGTAAAGTAACGGTTACCATGCTGATCGGTCTCGCCATGATCGAATCTCTGTGTATTTATGCACTCGTTGTTTCTCTGATTCTGATTTACGCCCATCCGCAGGCAGCTTCAATTGCCGGAATGGTAGCCGGTCACTAATCGGAAAAAAGTATTTGTTCAAAAAAAAGCCGTGCCGTTTGGCACGGCTTTTTTTATTTGGCAAGAATCTCTTTTAAGAAATATCCCGTATGAGATCGCCGGTTTCGGGCGACGTCTTCGGGAGACCCGCACGCAACCACCTCTCCGCCGTGATCCCCGCCTTCCGGTCCCAGATCAATAACGTAATCAGAAAATTTAATCACATCCAGGTTATGTTCAATCACAATGACCGTATTCCCGGAATCCACAAACCGTTTCAGCACCGTCAGCAGACTTTTAATATCATCAATGTGCAGCCCGGTGGTGGGCTCATCCAGCAGATACAGGGTCCGGCCGGTGTCCCGTTTCCCCAGTTCCTTGGCCAGCTTCACCCGCTGGGCTTCCCCGCCGGAAAGCGTGGTGGCCTGCTGCCCCACCTGAATATAACCCAGCCCCACATCCACCAGGGATTGTAGTTTTGTCCGGATGCTGGAAATGTTTTCAAAAAATGCCAGGGCCTGATTCACGGTCATGTTCAGCACATCTGCTATATTTTTTCCCTTGTACCGGATTTCCAGGGTTTCGCGGTTATAGCGTTTCCCGTGGCAGACATCACAGGTCACAAATACGTCCGGCAGAAAATGCATCTCGATTTTAATGATCCCGTCACCGGAACAGGCTTCACACCGCCCGCCCTTGACGTTAAAGCTGAACCGCCCGGGTTTGTATCCCCGCTGCCGGGCGTCGGCGGTTTTGGCGAATAATTCCCGGATAAAGGTAAACACGCCGGTGTAGGTGCCGGGATTGGACCGCGGGGTCCGGCCGATGGGCGACTGATTAATGTTGATCACCTTGTCAATATAGTCCACGCCGGATATTTCACTGTGGCTGCCGGCCGGCATACGGGCACGATATAAGCGTCGGGCCAGCAGCGGGTGCAATGTTTCAAGCACCAGTGTCGATTTTCCGGATCCGGAAACCCCGGTCACGCTGATAAAGCATCCCAAAGGAAATTCCACGGTGATATTTTTTAAATTATTCTCATTGGCGCCCGTGATCACCAGACGCTCTTTGCCCGGCAGTTTCCGCTGCCCGGGAATCTCAATTTTTTTGACACCGGAAAGATACTGGCCGGTGAGAGATTTTTGATCCCTGATCAGATCGGCCGGGACTCCGGCAAACACCACCTCCCCGCCTTTAATTCCGGCCGCCGGCCCCATATCCACGACATAATCCGCGCTGCGGATGGTCTCTTCATCATGTTCCACCACCAGCACCGTATTGCCCAGATCCCGCATCTTCCGTAAGGTATCCAGCAGACGCCGGTTGTCCCGCTGGTGCAGTCCGATGCTGGGCTCGTCCAACACGTAAAGCACGCCGGTCAGTTTTGAACCGATCTGGGTGGCCAGCCGGATGCGCTGGCTTTCCCCGCCGGACAACGTGGTTGCTGTCCGGTCGATGGTCAGATAGGACAATCCCACATTTGTCAGAAAACTCAACCGGTCGGTGATTTCCTTTAAAATCCGCCGGGCAATAAATAATTCTTTTTCGCTCAGGGAAATGTCTGAAAAAAAATCATATGCTTTTTCAATGGACAGGACGCCGATGTCTGAAATGGTTTTGCCCGCCACCCGAACCGATCGGCTGATTTTGTTTAACCGGGTGCCGCCGCATTCCTTGCAGGGCCTGAAATTCATATACTGCTTGATCTCTTCCCGGGTCTGATGCGAATCCGTATCTATATAGCGGCGTTCCAGATTGGGGATGACCCCTTCAAAGGTCCGCGTAAAATTGATCCGGCGATTGCCCCGATGCATATAAAACGGAATTTTTTCTTCTCCCGAGCCGTACAGCACAATCTGCTGGAATTTGTCCGGCAGGTCTTTAAACGGCGTATAAATATCCACAGCATAGTGTTCCGTAAGGGCTTCGAGAAATTCGGCAAACTGGACGGAGCTGCGATTTTCCCATGGCCGGATCGCCCCGTCCCGAAGGGAAAGTTCCGGCGAGGCCACCACCAGTTCCGGTGCAAATTCGGTTGTGGCCCCCAGGCCGTCACATTTCGGACAAGCCCCTTGCGGAGAGTTAAACGAAAAACTGGCCGGCGTGAGTTCCGGATAACTGATGCCGCACTGAATGCAGGCGGCCTTTTCGGAAAAAAGAATCGAATCCGTGGCAGATCCGGACGAATCCACAGTGTCCATCGTTACGATGCCGCCGGAAAGGGAGATGGCCAGTTCCAGGGAGTCCGCGAGCCGGTTTTTCATTTTTTCCTTTATCACCAGTCGATCCACCACCACATCAATGGTGTGCTTTTGATTTTTCGGCAGTTTCCCCGCCTGATCAATTTCCAGGATTTTTCCGTCGATCTTGACCCGGGCAAACCCGTCTCTTTTTAACCGGGCGAGCAGCTGTTCGTGGGTTCCCTTCTGACCGGTCACAATCGGGGCCAGAATAATGAGCCGGGTGCCTTCGGGAATCAACATCACGCTGTCGATAATCTGATCAACGGCCTGCATGGTTATGGGGCGACCGCATTGATAACAATGGGGCACGCCGACTCTGGCAAACAGCAGCCGGAGATAATCATAGATTTCAGTGACCGTGCCAACGGTGGAGCGGGGATTATGACTGGCATTTTTCTGCTCTATGGCAATGGCCGGCGACAACCCTTCGATCAGGTCCACATCCGGCTTTTCCATGCGTTCTAAAAATTGACGGGCGTAGGTAGACAAAGACTCCACATACCGGCGCTGGCCTTCCGCATACAGGGTATCAAAGGCCAGGCTTGATTTTCCGGATCCGGAAAGGCCGGTGATCACGATAAACTGGTTCCGGGGCAGATCCACATCCACATTTTTTAAATTATGCTGACGGGCGCCCCGGATGATAATATATTCTGATTCCATAAATTTCTTATTAAAACCTTGTTTGAACAAATCAGGTAAGACCGAATTCCGATCAGGCCCGTTTATTATTTTTTTCCATCCGGCAGATTGCCTGGACAGCGGCCAGACGGATGGCCTGTATGAGACTGCCGGGATCTGCGATTCCTTTTCCGGCAATATCGTAAGCGGTACCATGATCCACTGACGTCCGGATGATGGGAAGACCCAGGGTCGTGTTCACACCGTCGGAAAAATGGATCATTTTAAAGGGGATCAGTCCCTGATCATGATACATGCAGACCACGGCATCGACTGCCCCGTTCATTGCGTTATAAAAAACCGTGTCCGGCGGATACGGTCCGGACACGTCCATGCCTTGTTTTATCGAAAAATCAATGGCCGGTTGGATAATTTGTGTTTCCTCATCACCGAACATACCGGCTTCCCCGGCATGGGGATTTAAACCGGCCACCCCGATTTTGGGATTTTCAATACCGAATCGTTCCTTCAAGGATGCGTGTGTAACAGCGATGGTGGCAATGATCCCTTCCGCGGTCAGCTGTCGTGTAATATCTTTAAACGGAATATGAATGGTAACCAGCACCACCCGCAATCTGTCCCCGGTCATCATCATGGCGTATCGGGAGGTGCCGCAACGGTCCGCTATCAGTTCCGTGTGTCCGTGATACGAACTGCCGCCCAGTTTTAAAGCGGTTTTATTGATGGGACAGGTGACCATTGCCGCAATATCATCGTTTAACGCCATGTCAATGGCCGTTAAAATATATTGCTCCATTGCCCTGCCCGTAATTTCCGTGGGATTTCCCCATTTCAGGGAATCCGGATCAATCCCTGAACTGTTAAGAACATCGATGCAGCCGGGTTTATACGAGGCGGCCCCCGGCGCATTGACGGCGGCAATCAGGGCCGGACTTCCGGTAATGAGCTTTGCTTTTTCAAGCACCTGAACGTCGCCGATCACAAGGGGCCTTGCCACATCATATATTTCGGGATGATTCAATGCCTGACAGATGAGCTCCGGGCCGATGCCCACCGGATCACCCATGGTTATGCCGACAATTGGCCGATTTTCATTCACTGCCCAATCCTTTCGCAAAACATTCAATAAAACCTAATAATATAACAGAAACCGGATATCTCAACACCAAGAAGGGAAAAAATCAAAGAAGATCACTGGCCAGGTCTGCCAGTTCGGAGCGTTCGCCTTTTTCCAGGGTAATATGGGCATATAGTTTCTGCCCCTGCATTTTCTCAATCAGATAACTCAACCCATTGGAAAGACTGTCAAGATACGGGTGGTCAATCTGAAACACGTCGCCGGTAAAGACCACCTTGGTACCCTCTCCGGCCCGGGTGATGATGGTTTTGACCTCATGGGGGGTCAGATTCTGTGCTTCATCCACAATATAAAAGATTTTAACCAGGCTTCGCCCCCGTATATAGGACAACGGAGAAATCACCAGTTTTTCTTCTTCCAGCATTTCCCGGATTTTCTGATGCCGGGCATCATTTTCAGAAAACTGATTCTGGATAACCGCCAGATTATCATACAATGGCTGCATGTAAGGATCTAACTTTGCCGGAATGTCGCCGGGAAGAAACCCCATGTCTTTGTTGCTCAGCGGCACAATGGGCCGCGCCATCAGAATCTGCCGGTAATGGCGGCGCTTTTCAAGGGCTGCGGCCAGCGCCAGCAGGGTTTTTCCGGTGCCCGCCTTTCCGGTGATACTGACCAGGTGAATATTCGGATCTGTCAGGGCATTGATGGCAAATATCTGTTCCGAATTACGCGGCGAAATCCCGTATGCCGGATATTTATCCACCCGGCAAAGCCGCTGCATGACGGCATCAAATTTCGCCAGAGCAGACTTCCTGCCGTTTCGCATCACCAGATATTCATTGGCAATCATTGCCTGCTTCAACCCGACCTCATTGATGTCAATCTCATTTGATTCCTGATACATTTTATCAATCACATCGGAAGCAATATTTTCTTCCATCCGTTTGCCGGCGTAAAGGGTATTAATATCCCGGACATGATCGCTGGTATAGTCCTGGGCCAGCAGTCCCACGGCTTTTGCTTTCATCCGGAGGTTCACGTCTTTTGTCAGCAGAACGATCCGGGTTTCGGGATGGTCTTTTGCCAGATGATAGGCGATGTTCAGCAGCCGGTGGTCATGCTTGTGGCTGGCGAAATTATCCACCAGGTCCGGGTGGAACCCCTGCTCAAGCTTCAGCATGATTTTCCCGGCGTCCGGGCCGATCCGCACCCCACCGTTAAAAAGCATGTCTCCGCTCAGAGAATCCAGCGCCCGGACAAATTCCCGGGCATGAAAATTGATGGTCTCATTCCCTTTTTTAAACTGGTCCAGTTCTTCGAGCACGGAAATAGGAACCACCACGTCATTTTCCTTAAAATGATAGATACAGGAACTGTCATGAAGGATAACGTTGGTATCAAGCACAAAGCATTTTTTCGACTGAAGCATAATTGGCAGGCCTTTCTGAAAATGGTTATCAGGCTGTTATGTACGTCGGAACAGGGACAGTATAATTTACCGGGATATCTAAATGATGGGATGACCCTCCTTTTCTGCAAATATAAAAAAAACAGGTTACCAGCTTGTGTCATTCCGGCAAAAAGGTGTTCGGAAAGGATGGGCCGGACCTATGCCGGTTTTGTGGCGGCAATGGTATGGCTGATTTTTTGGGACAACTCCTGGATGCTGAACGGTTTCTGGATAAACCCGCGGCATCCCCGTTTAATGATCGACGATGCCTGCCCGTCGATGCTGTAACCGCTTGAAAGCAGGACAATCACATCCCGGTCAATTGATTTCAGGTGGTCAAAAACCTCGCCGCCGCCCATTCCCGGCATAATCAGATCCAGAACCACCATGTGGATTTCATCTTTGTGTTCCTGATATAAATCGATCGCCTCCTGGCCGGACCTTGCGGTCAATACGGTGTAACCAAGGGCGCAAATCATTTCCTCGGCAACACTGAGAATCATTTCTTCGTCATCTACCAGCAAAATGGTTCCTGCTCCTTCCAAAATATCCGAATTGATAATTTGTTCTGTTTCCGCCGCCTTGACAGATGCCGGCAGATAAATATTGAAGGTGGTGCCTTTGCCTTTTTCACTGTAGACCGTTATCAGTCCGTCGTGGTTTTTAATGATACCATAAGCGGATGCAAGTCCCAGACCGGTGCCGCGGCCGCGTTCCTTGGTGGAAAAAAAAGGTTCAAACACCCGTTTTGCCGTGGCTTTGTCCATG
The DNA here is from genome assembly GCA_011390415.1 of Desulfobacteraceae bacterium. GTDB lineage: Bacteria > Desulfobacterota > Desulfobacteria > Desulfobacterales > Desulfosalsimonadaceae > SURF-3. The sequence continues at coordinate 11,028 of JAABSL010000122.1, read as the reverse complement.
CCCACGCCGGTATCGGTAATTGATATTTTAACATACTTTCCGGGTTCCACGTTATGCGGAGCGGTTAATTCACTATCCAGCACCGTGTTTTCCGTCCGGACATATAAATCCCCGCCCTTGGGCATGGCATGAGAAGCATTCACATAAATATTGAGCAGGACCTGATCAATCTGCCGCTGATCAACTTCCGCAGTCAGCAGATCGTTGTCAAAAGTTTCATGAATCGATATTTCCTTGCGGGTCCGGCCGAACATTCTGTTTTGTGTTTTAATGATTTCATTGATATCCGTCGGCTTCACCTCGTACTTGCCGGTTCGGGCGATGCCGAGCATCTGCTGCGTCAAATCCGCGGCCCGGTTGATATAATCTTCAATTTCTTTCAGGTGTTTGTATTCCGGATCCGTATCATCCTTGTGAAGCATGAGCAGCGAAAGACGTCCCTGAATTCCCATCAGCAGGTTGTTAAAATCATGCGCCACCCCGCCGGCCAGGGTGCCCAGAGATTCCATTCGCTGGGCCTGGGCCATATGGTACTGATACCGCTTGGCATCGGAAATATCACGAAGAATCAGTGAAATACCGGCGATATCACCCGCATGGTCCAGATACCGGGAAGCACTGAGACTGACATCCAAAAGCCGGCCGTCTTTTGTATATCGCTGGGTTTCAAACCCGTGAATCGGATGATCCAGTTCCAGAACTTTTTTCAGCAATTCATGGTACGCCGGTTTCAGGGGTTTTGGAATATACTGAAGCTTACCGGTGGTCATTTCAGCAAGGGTCCATCCGAAAATATTGGTAAATGCCGGGTTGACGAAATGAACCTTAAAATCGGCATCCATAAGAACAATGGCATCTGCGGATGAATTCAAAAGGGACTGATACATCTCTTCGGCTTTGTGGGCATCCTTGTATAACTGGCGATACCGGATCCGACTTTTTTTCAGGGCATCTTCCGTCTTCTTGCGTTCCGAAATATCCCGCAATTCAACGACCCGGGCATCCCGGCCATGATAGGGAATTTTTTTGGCATGAATTTCAACCGGGAGCCGGGTGCCGTCTTTTCTGAAAACCGCAATTTCATAGGAGTGTTCATCGCCGCTCCGAATTTTTTTCAACACCTGGCGCCGGTATTCGGGAGCACAAAAATGCAGACCATCCTTACCGAGAATCTCGTCATGGCCGTACCCCGTGATGCGGCACAATTCGGAATTGCAGGTAAGCACAAGGCCCTGGTCGTGGATAAAGATTCCGGAAAAAGAAAGTTCATTGAGCTGGCGGAAACGGTCTTCACTTTCGCGAAGACTTTTTTCCGCCTCCACCCTTGCCGTCACATCCCGGCCAAGCCCCCTGAAACCGAGCGGATGGCCTTCTTCATCCTTGATCAGATATGCGGAAAGCTCCAAATGAATGGGTTTGCCGTCTTTTGAAATAATTTCATAATCTTCGATTTCAGCGGCCTGACCGGTAACAAAAATTTTGTTAAAAATTTTATACATCCGGCGGGAGGTTGCCGGTGAGGTGTACTCCCGGTTATTTTTACCCATGAGTGCGTCGGTTGAATAGCCGGTAACGTTGCACAGCGCCAAATTAAAATTGATCAAATTGCCTTTTAAATCGACTTCAAAATAAATTTCTTTCATGCTGTTAAAAATCGTCTGAAACCGCTTTTTATCGATATTCAAACCGGTTTCAGATTTTTTCAGCATTTGAATTTCATTCTTCAGTGCTTCAATTTGCTGTTTTAAGCTGCGTTCACTGTCTTGTTCCGGCATTTGAATACTCCACAGGCGTCATGAAATAAGTGAAAAAACTCTAAATTTAGGACAATTTAAACCAAATTCACAAATCTGTCAAGCGCTGTAGATATCCTATACCTGCTGAAGAATAATTAAGGCATCTGCGGCAACCGGGGCATCTCCCATACAGATAATCGGATTAATATCAATTTCCTTGACCTGCGGATGAATGACGGGAATTCGGCTTAAGGTGGATAATATTCTTCCCAGGGCTTTTAGATTAACAGGGGGCATTGACCGGTAAGGGCCCAGCAGTTTATGACTGTCGATGTCATGCACCATTTCTTCTGCTTCCGCGTCATTTAGCGGCGTGATCCGGTAGGTGACGTCGTTAAAGGCCTCGGTAAAAATCCCGCCCACGCCGAAAGCGGCGCAATGACCGAATTGTTCATCATACATGATGCCAGCAAGAAATTCCCGCTGTCCGTTGAGCATTTTCGCCACCAGCACCGCTGCCGGCCGGCCGGCTGTTTCCTGAACCGCTTCATATGCGGAAACAACGCCCTGATCGTCTGAAATATTCAGATGCACCAGGCCCTGTTCGGTCTTATGCAGCATGGTTGGATCACAGGCTTTTACCACCACCGGAAAACCGATCTTTTGCGCGGCTTTGACGGCCTCTTGCGCACTGCGGCACAGGATTTCTTCCGGAACCGGGACACCGTACGACCCAAGCAGCTGTTTGGCCGCATATTCATCCAGCGTATGCTGATTATTTGCCGCGGCCTGGGCCAGAATCCGGTTTGCGGTGTCATTGGCCATAAATTCCGGACCCGGGCCATGGGGTTTGCGGTCCTGCACGGCCTTATATTTTACCATCGTGGAAATGGCACGGGCCGCTTTTTCCGGAGAATCAAATACCGGAACATTATTGTCCTCATATTCTTTGGTATACTGATCCGTCCGGTCAAAAAAAGCCGACACCGTCATCGGGATATTATGCTTAAACGGAATTTGAACCGAATCGGTCAGGTCTTTGGTCGCGCCTTTTATCATTTCTTCCAGCGTGACCCCCGGCATCAGCTCCTTTAAATGAGGGAACACCGAGGCCATAAACCCCGTGGACATGGCGCCGTGCATCACAATGCCGTCAACCTCTCCGCTTTCCATTACCAGGTCCGGAATCTTCCGGGTCATGACTTCCATATCCAGCGCAAAGGTCAGGTCCACAGGATTGCCGCAAGGGGCGTGTACGGGAATCAGGGGCTTGATTTTATTTTTCAATGCTTCGGAAAACAACGGCACATCGCATCCGTTGGCATCACAGGTATCGGCAATGGCCGACCCGGGGCCGCCGGAATTGGTAATGATCGCGATCCGATTTCCCCTGATCCGCGGCTGGGTGGCCAGTGCCCAACCGATGCCGTAGAGATCCTCTATTGAAAAAACCCGAATGATACCAGCCTGCTTGAACAATCCGTCATAGAGAAAATCCTTGCCCGCCATGGCCCCGGTGTGGCTGAGCCCTGCCCGCCCGCCGGCTTCCGAACCGCCGATATACTGGGCAATGATCGGTTTATGCGGCGTAATGTTTCGGGCCACCCGTAAAAACCGGGGGACATCGCGAATGGTTTCAATATACAGGGAAATCGCGGTGGTATTGTCATCTTCGCCCATATATTCCAGAACATCCACCATATTGACATCTGCTTCGTTTCCGAGGCTGACCGCTTTTCCCAAACGGATGCCGCGCTTTTTCAGATAATCCACGGTCTGTGCCACATAGGTGCCGCTCTGGGAAATCAGTCCCAGGGTGCCGGGTTTGCCGACAATGGGAGACACTGACGTATTGAGCAGAATGTCCCGATTGACAATCCCCATGCAGTTGGGACCGATAAACCGGATGTTATATTGCTTTGCCAGGGCTTTTAATTGTTCTTCCAGGGCAATACCATCTTCACCGGCCTCTTTGAAGCCCGCGGTGATCACAATGGCATACTTTGTTCCGATTTTACCAAAGGCCTCAAATACCGGCAGCAGGTATTGTGCCGGCAGGACAAACATGGCCAGATCCGGGGCTTCCGGAAGATCCAGGGGGGATTTGTAGGCCGTATGCCCCAGGACGGTCTGCTCCGTGGGATGCACCGGATAAAATTTTCCCTGATACCCGTCTTTTAAAATACTTAACGCGTGCATGGTGCCCATTTTCATGGGATTATTACTGGCGCCGACAATAGCAACTGATTTGGGATTCATGAGTGAGTGAAAAAAGGATTTCGGCATGAAAGGTCTCCTGTTATATGTTCCATTTATATGATCTGGCAGGGTCAAAAAATACAAGAGGTCAGATTAACAAGGGGGAAAAAGGGTTGCAACAAAAAAATCGAACGCTCGTTCTTTTTATGCGGTCTGTTTTGAAATTTTATGAGATCAAACACTGGATTTTGCCGTCAGATTTTGATATGCATTCCCGAAAAGACTGCGGGAAAAAGGAAAAGAGAATTCGATCTCAAATGTCAGGGAACGCTCCGCGCACCCTGACCTACAAAGAGCAACATCTTTCGTAGTCAGGGAGTCCCGTCTGCTTGGGACTTCCTGGTTCAAATGCCAGAGAACGATTCGCGCGCCCTGACTTGCAATAACGAAAAACCTTTCGTAGGTCAGGGTGCCCCGTCTGTTTGGGACTCCCTGACTTTCCCGAAAAACAATTTTTACCACAGAAAATGAACCAAAGGAGAACACCATGTCAGCCATTGTTTCCATTGAAAAATATACATCCAGCCCGGAATCCTTAAAAAAAAGCATTGAACTGTGTGAGGGATTTAAAAACCTTGCGCCCTCTGACCGGGTGCTCATCAAACCCAACCTGGTGGCCTGGGACGACCAGTTCCCCATCGCACCGTTCGGCGTTTACACCACCACCCGCCTGGTCGAAGACCTGATTATTTGTTTAAAGGATTTCGGATGCGGAAATATCACTATTGGCGAGGGCTCGGTCCAGCTGAAAAAAGACATGGGCACCTTTGCCGCATTTGAAGGCCTGGGTTACAAAGCCTTTGAAAAAAAATACGGCATCTCCCTGGTTGATTTCAATCAAAGCAAGAGCAAAATATTTACTTACCACGATGAAAATGAACTCCACATTGCCGAAGAAGCGGTAGATACCGATTTTTTTATCAACTTTCCGGTATTAAAAACCCATGGTCAGACCAAAGTGTCTTTGGGACTCAAAAATCTCAAAGGCTGCCTGAAACTGAAATCCAAACGCCACTGCCACAATCCGGCATCCGGGCTCGAATTTTCCTTTTCCCATATTGCGGATTTTGTAAAACCTTCCCTGACCATCATTGACGGCATTTATGCCCTGGAAAAAGGAGCGCTCCACTTCGGCAATGCCTATCGGAAAGATTTGATTATCGCGTCCACCGACATTCTGGGCGCGGACATGACCGGCGCGAAAATTATCGGCTACGATGCCGGCGAGATCGATCATTTTCAGCACTATGCAAAGCGCTGCGGCAAGTCACCTGACCTCGCTGATTATGAAATCCGGGGAGAAAAGATCGACGACCATATCCAGCCCTTAAAATGGGACTGGACCTGGAACAAAGACAATACCGGGCCGGGCATCTTCGAAAAACTCGGAGTTTCCGGTGTGGCATTGCCCAAATATGACGACTCGTTGTGTTCCGGCTGCTCGCCCATTGCCAACATGAGCAATATTCTGGCCCTGTCCGCGTTCAAAGGCCAGCCGCTGCCCCAGGTGGAAATCCTGAACGGGAAAAAAATGCAGGCCCGTCCCGGATACGACAAAACCGTGCTTCTGGGCAACTGCATGATCAAAGCCAATAAAGAAAATGACAATATCAGCGAAGCCATCAAGGTCAAAGGCTGCCCCCCGTCTGAAAATGACGTGGTGGACGCCATGAAAGCTGCCGGCCTGGACGTCAATATCCTGGCGTACTACGGGTATATGAAACAGCAGAGTGAGAAATACAACGGCAAGGAAGGCTATGAAACGGAATTCTTCATCACCACGTAAGCATGCCCACCACGGCGCCGGTCATGCAGGTGGCGATGGTGCCGGCAATCACCGACCGGACGCCCAGACCGACGATATCCTCCCGGCGTTCCGGGGCAATGCCGCCCAGACCGCCGATCATTATTCCGAGGCTTCCGGGATTGGCAAATCCGCACAGGGCATAGGACATAATCAGCAGGCTTTTCGGGCTCAGGGCGCCTGCCGGCAGGTTCCGCATGTCCAGGTAGGCAATCAGTTCATTTAAAATGGTTTTGGTGCCCATGAGTGAGCCGGCGACATGGGCCTCCGCCCAGGGAATACCCATCAGCCAGACGATGGGTGCCATGATCCATCCGAATATCCGCTGAAGGGTCACGGGTTGGGAATTAAAATCAGGAAATATGCCGAAAACGAGATTGACCAGATGCACCAGGGCCACCAGCACAATGATCATGGCAATGATATTTAACAGCAGATCAAGGCCCTGGATCGTGCCTTTTGTAACGGCATCCATGGTGCTGGTGGCGGATTCCGCCGGAGCCAGCTGACCGGCGGTTAATTCACCGGAGGTCAGCGGCCCGGTTTCCGGCACCATAATCTTTGACACCACAATGGCTGCCGGCACGCTGATAACCGATGCGGTGAGGATGTGTCCGATGACATTGGGTATCACCGATTCCAGGATCGACGCGTACAGCACCATCACGGTACCGGCAATGGTGGCCATGCCGCTGGTCATCAAGGTAAACAGTTCGCTCCGGGTCATCTGTCTTACATAGGGCCGGATCAGCAGCGGCGCTTCCACCATGCCCACAAAAATATTGGCAGACACCCCCAGGCCTTCCGCGCCGCCCAGTTTCATGGATTTTTCCAGAACCCGGGAAAACCCCTTCACCACCTTCGGCAAAATCCCCCAGTAAAAAAACACCGCCGACAAGGCACTGATGACCAATACCAGCGGCAGGGCCTGAAAGGCCAGCACAAAGCTGGCATGGGGAAACTTCACATCATAGGGGGTTGCTCCGCCGCCGATAAATCCGAAAACAAACGCCGTCCCGGCGGCAGTGGATTCCTGAAGCGCCATAACGGCACGGTTCAAATAAATAAACCCGTGGGTCACCAATGGAAATTTTAAAAGGCAGGCGCCGAGTGCCAGCTGAATGATCATGCCGGCAATCACAATACGAAACGGAAACCGGTGCTTTTGTTCACTCAAACCCCAGGCAAGCAAAATAAAAACAAAAAAGCCGAAAATGCTCTGAATGGTCATGGGTTTGCGCTATCCTTTATTTTTGGAACACACCAAAAAACGTCCGGATCCGGTTTTCGGAAAGATTTCGAAACACATTCCGGGATTTTTCAACCGCTGTTTTTCCCAGCAGGAGTGAGATTCCCGGTTTCGATTTTTTGGGGTGCGGCGGGGTATTTTTTTCCGTCCCGGCTGTCTGCTTTTTTTTCTCCAAAGCGGCCCGGGACGCGGCAATGGCCTGAAACCAGCCAATGGCCGCATCCGATACATCCTGCCAATGCAGCTGTGCAAATCCGTGCTGCAAAATTTGTCTGCGAAGATCATCCGGCGGCAGCAAAAAACTCATACACGCATCCGATGCCCAGGGCACCGGAAAATGGGGTGGAGAATTGGCGCCTTGGCAGACTTCATACAACATAAACAGACCACCGGGTTTAAGGATATGAAAAATACGACTGAACAAGTTTGGCTTGTCTTTGATATTCATAATCGTATGAAGCGTCCAGGCGGCATCAAACGACTGGTCATCAAACGCCAGGGCCGCCATATCCCCGGTCTGGAAATTTACCAGATGGGACAAACCGGCGTGACGGGTGATCATTTCCGCTGCCCGGCAGTATTCATCCACCAGGTCAACGCCCGTGACACGGCATCCGAATTCCGCGGCCAGCAGCCGGGCCGGGCCCCCGACCCCGCACCCGAGATCCAGCACCCGCATGCCCGGTTTTAAATTGGCCAGTTGCGCCAGTTCCCGGGTGGCTTCCCGGCCCCGGATGTGAAATTCGTCCAGCGATTCCGTATCTGTGTAATCACTGATGCGGCAGCCGGCTGTTTTAAAAGCCGTCTGGATATTTTTTTCAAGATCCGCCTGCCGGTAATGGTCGAGAATGGCAGTTTTTGTGGTTTTATTTTTCATAATGACTGGTTATAATTTGTTTTCAGATCAATTACAACAGCCAACCGAGGGGGCACGACCGAAGCATTCTCTTAAGAAACAGAGAGATTACGTCGTCGTTCATTTTTCACACCGCGTAATGACAGTCTGATTTTTGAGGTTTTGGGTCAGCCACTAACGCAGCCGGCCGTCCATGTAATTTGCCAGTCGCTTGCCCAGAGAAACCGCCGTCCATACCACCGGCAGTCCCAGAGAAGACGGAAATACGCTGGAATCGCAGCAATACAGATTTGAAATCCGGGTTTCCAGATTCTGATCCACAACGTCATTGATCCGACAGGTGGCCGACGGATGGGCGCCGGAGGGTTTTAAGGCAATAAAACTGTCATCTGCGGCGCCGGCCCTTTTCAAAACTTTTTTAATGATGCCCACCCCTTTGTCCAGCTTCTTTTGATCGGTTTTGGTAACGGGTTTTGAAAAGGAGGTGTCGGAATAAATTTCGCCCGCGGAATCGTCCCGGATTTTCACCATCAGACCCGTGTATTTCCAGAAATCGGGAAATACGGCCAGATTTTTCATGCCGGTCATGCCCAGCAGCACCGCGAACTGAGACCAGTTGGGAAACACCGGCAGCACCACCAGCCCGTCGGATTCATAATGGGCCAGGGTGCCCACACTCATGGGATTGGCTTTTACGGAATTGATGTCCGGAATGATGCCGCCGGCAAACTGGAGCCAGTCGCAGCAAAATCCCTGCCCGGCTTCTTTGATGCCGGCGTTTCGTAAAATTCCCACGTTGCCGGTACCGGCGGAAAGGACCACGGATCTGGCATGGTACCGGGTTTTTTTACCAAACCGGGAAGCGATAACGCCCACGGCTTTTCCGTTTTCCGTGATGACTTCGTTTACCCGGGTATGCAGTTTCAGTTCAGCGCCATTGGCAACGGCTTCATCTCCAAAAACCCGCGCCGTCCATTTGGCCCCGGTTCTGCAGCCCAGCATGCACTGTCCGCAATCTTCAATGCATTTTTCCGGATCAATGAAATTCTCCATTTTATCCCATGCAAACCCCGCATCATGAGCGGCTTCCAGAAGCCGGATATTAGATTTTCCGACAAGGTTGTCGGGCAGCTGCTGCACGTGCATCTCCTGCCGGGCTTCTTCGGCTTCTTCTGACAGATCGATGCCCACCGGATCAAAAACAATTTTCGGCGGGCACGCCGCACATCCGGCAGTCAGGTTGGACAGTCCGCCATAGTTATCGGCAAATACCACGGTATTTTTTTCCACGCTCCGGGTCAGGCCGAAATATTTCAGGATCAGAGCCATGGTCAGGGTGTTGCCCATCATATTGACCCTCCCGCCCCGTTCCAGCAGCAGCACCTTTTTCCCCTTACGGGTCAATTCCCGGGCAACAGTGGACCCGCCCGCACCCGATCCGACAACAATGACATCATATTCTTTCATTCGGCCTTCCTTTGTTTTTAAATTGAAGGACTTGCCGCCCGGGCCCTGATCATATCCAGATCCAGGGGCAGCGGTTTATCCGGATCAACGTAAAGTGACATGGCATTTTCCGGACAATCTTCCACACAAAGTCCGCATCCCATGCACAGATCTTTGGTGTAGGTCCGTCTGCCATTTACAAATGTAATGGCATCAAAACCGCACATATCGGCACAATGGCCGCACGCAACGCATCTTTCGCCCTCAAAAACAACGGAGTACCCCGATTTGGCCGTCATGGACAGCTGATCGGAAATCCTGCCGGCAAATTTCGTGGCCTGAAGGCTGACACATGTATCCGGATGACAGTTGCAGATCACGCCGGTGCTCCCGCCGGTGGCGACTTTAAAAAACGCCTGGGTGATGTGTTTCTTTTTCCGGAACCGATGAATAATTTCCAGGGCTTCCTGCTGGGAAATTTTCCGGGGATGATATTTTTGGCATTGTTCGAGCCAGAAGGAGGTCACTGATTTACCCACGGCAATGCAGGAATTGATATCTTCTTTCGGGGCGTTGGTGGCTTTTTTGCACGGACAATCCATCACCACGATGTTGTCCGGCTCCTGAAAAATAATTTTGGTGGCATATTTATACGGAACAATTTTTTTATTTTCATCGGAAACATGCCGGATATCTTCATTTAATGTAAAGATCTTGCGGGTATCCTCATGAGACAAGACCTTGGAATGGTATCGGTTAAACACCATTTTCCCCACCGGCACAATGGGCTTGCACCAGGAAAGGTATTTCAGCAGCAGGATAAACCGCCGGGAAATCGCCACATAGGGGTAATAAAAAAGAAAATAATAGTAATTGTGAACAAACCGGTCCACCCGCCAGCCGTGCTTTTGAAACATTAATTTTGTGGATTCTTTCACACCTTCCTCCGGAAAAAAGATAAAGGTTAAACAACTGAACTTTTTTAAAAAAGAAAACCCGCCGTGCCTGATCCGACCGCCCCTTTTATGAAAAGTAAAACGTTTCACTTTTCATAAAAGGTACCAGCCTGCAAACCAACGGGTCAAGAATTAATTAACGCAAACGTCATTTTGTGATATAAATAAAAGTTGATAAAAACGGCAAAACTATTTAATTTTTAAACCATATAGAAATTCATATATTGCGGGTAATAAAAAAGTTTTTATGAAACGAAAAATCTCCCTATTTATTTTCACGACGTTTCTTTTGGCAATCGGCGCAAACAGCCCGGCGGCTGCGGCCGAAAGCATAAATGCCTTTGTCAGCATCCCGCCACAGAAATTTTTCGTTCAGGCCATCGGAAAAGACCTTGTCAAAACCACGGCCATTGTCAGCCCGGCGCACAGCCCTGCGGACTACGAGCCCTCCCCGTCACAGATGGTGCAGATGTCAAAAGCAGATATCTATTTTGCGGTGGGCGTGCCGTTTGAAACCACCTGGCTGAAAAAATTTATCGCGGTCAATCCGGATATGCGAGTCATCCATACGGATGCCGGCATTGACAAAAAACCGATCGACCGCTATGAAATGGCTGCCGCCGGGCCGGTTCATTCAGAAAACGGGCATGGTCACCATCATGGAACCAAAGACCCCCATATCTGGCTGTCGCCGCCTTTGGTGAAAATTCAGGCCCGCCATA